>NZ_JBSFWD010000015.1:0-174224 GCF_053592655.1 Streptosporangium sp. NPDC002607 | reverse complement strand
AGCAGGCCACGCACATACCGCTCGCCCCATCGCCGCTGATCAGCACGGGCAAAACCGGAGAACACCTCAGCGGCGAACGTCTCCAGTCGCGCCCGTACGGCCTCCAGTTCTTGAGGGGTCATCTTCCCTCACCCCCAAAGCAGGTGACATACCGTCTCCTACCCGAGGTAACCAAGTCCTACTAGTGCCGCGTCAGGCAACGTTTGCCTTGCCGCTGGGCCCCTTCAGCGGCATCCAAGTGAGATGCTAGGGCGTTCTGTGACTCTGAGCTTCCGGCACTGAGATCGCAGGAGGCTTTGGTGGGAATCAGGGACTTTTTTCTGGCCAGGCGGCTACGCAGGGGGCCAACGCTGTTCCTGCCTTACGTGCCCGACCCGGGGGCGGTTCTGGAGATCGTGCGACTCCTCAATCCCGAGGCCGTTGGCAAGATGGGAATTTCGGCGGGAGAGAAGGTGTACCTGAAGGGGCCGATCGAGGCCACGCCGGACCTCGAAGCCCGGGTGGGGCTGCCGCGGCCCTGGCGAATCGCCTACGTGGCCTCCTCCTCGGCCGCGAGCGGCGGGCAGAAATACGAACCGGAGCACGTGGTCGAGGGCCTGGCCCGGCGCCTGCACGGGCACGCGCATCCCGGCATGCCCCATCCAACCGGTCCCGCGGCGCGGGCCTACCACTGCGCGCCCATCCCCGACCAGCGCGTGATCGACCTGCTGGCCGAGGTACTTCCCGGGCTGGAGGCTCCGGATCCTGACGATCTCTACCCGGAGTTCACCTCGTCCACGGGCCCGTTTGAGATCGGTGTCGTCCGCTGGCCGAACCACACGGACTACTCCGTGCACAACCAGGACCACCCGGAGTTTCCTCCCGGCCTCCTTGAGCTCGCCGAGCGCGTGGCCGTAATGCTCGCCGAGGAGGGTGACGGCATCGCCTGCGACCACACCTCCTTCCCTCTGCAGCCGGGAAAGGTCTCCCCCGTCCTGCTGCCGGATCCGGCGCCGTGAGGCCAACGGCTCCCGCTGGCGCACGTCGCGCGCCGAGGTGGCGCTCACCGAACGCGCCGGCGGCGGTCGAGGACGGCGTCGATCAGGGCCGGGAAAGGAGTCCGTCCACCACCCGTCTGGGCGAGATAGGCAACAGGGCAAACGTTGCCTGATGCGGCACTAGTTACAGCAACGGGCCTGGCGTAACCGCATGGCAACAGCCCAGATCTACCGCCTCAGCTGCGTGAAGGACCGTCAGAGTAGGTCTTGTCCTTAACTCGCAATGAGATGATCTGGTTGCCGTAACCCACCACCCGCATCCAGCCGCCCCAGCTCAACTGTTTCGCGGCCCCTACGGGGTGCCATTCGGCATTGCGCCGGCCGTCTCCACTCGGTGTTCATCAGGAACGCCTCCATGGTGGGAAGTAAAGACTCTGCCGCCCTGTTTCCGGTGCGCGGGCCTGGCGGCCCTGTGCTCCGGGTCAGGTTGCCACCGGATGACATGGATCACCTGAGTGCGGTCGTCGCTGGTCGGGTACGGCGATGCGGTTACGGGGGAAGGCCGCGTTGCCGCACCTGACTAGTGATCATTTGGTGTCGTCGGTTTCCAGCACGTGTTTTCCGCGACTGCCCGGAGTGCGGTGGTGGAGCTGGAGGCGGGTCATCGCGGCGTCGACCAGGCGACCGAGGTTGCCCAGTTCGTACAGCATCCGGTGGCGTTCAGCGTCCTCCCACGCCCTGATGGCCACCCCGATGTCGCCCGGCTTACCGGCTGCGATGACGACCTCTTGGCCGTTGACTCTCTTGGTGGCCGCATCGCCCAGGATGATCCAGCCGTACACGGTCACGACTCCCGAGCAGCCAAGATCAGCTCTACCACCCGTTGAGGATGCTCACTTCTCACTGCCTGGAGAGCGGAGCCGTCGCGCAGGGAGACCAGGTAGCTGCCCGAGCGCGGTCCCATGGTCACCGTGGCTACGCACCAGCCCTGCGGACCCTTCACGGTCAGCTCCGGCGGGTGCCGCTCCATCCACGACCGTAGAGGCGGCTGATCGGGCCAGGCCGCCGCACTGTTGGCGAAGAGCCCCAGGCTGATCGTGTGATGGCGGTGAGCACGGATTCCCCGCTCGATGAGAAGCCGCTGAACCACGGCCAGCGCCTTGTCCTGGCTTTCCACCGTCGCCTCGTCAACGGCGGGCGGGACGGCTCTACAGTTGTCCATTGGGTTGCACCTCCAGTGTGCGGCCAAGGGACCCGTACGGCGTGACAGCGCCTGCGGGTTCCGCCTTTTCACGGCCCTCTCATGACATCGCCAGGTACCCCGCGCCGAAAGCGCGAGTAGGGGAGACTGGGGGAGTCAGGTGGACCACCACGTCCCCCGAGGTGCGCACAATGGGTGACATTTCGGCCTGGGCCGTACGGTTACGCGCCGAAAGGCGTGACAAGTTGTGGACGCAGCGAGAGATGGCCAGGCACCTTGCCGACGCCGCCGACCCGCGCACCCGTGCCCGCCTGCCCGAGCGGGAATCCCTGGTTCGCATGATCAAGGATTGGGAAGCGGGCAGACATAAGCCCAAGGACCCTTATCGGCTGCTCTACTGCCGGGTGTTCGGCCTGGGAGAAGCCGAGCTGTTCGGCGACGACCCAGCGAGCACGGCACGGGGCGGCGCTCCCTTCAAGGGGGAGATCGAGGCGTTGGAACTGGCCCGCCGGGTTACCGCCAGCGATGTGGGCAATGAGACGCTGGAGCGGCTGGAGTCGGCCGTCGATGACCTCGCGATGGCCTACCAGGGGACGCCACCGGCTGAGTTGCTGGAGCGAGTGCGCCAGCACCTGTCCTACGTCTCGCACCTGATCGACGCGAAGAAGACGTTCACCGAGCATCGCCGTCTTCTTACGGCCGGTGGCTGGTTGGCATTGCTGGCCTCCACCTGCCACATCGACCTTCGCCAGTTCGAGGCCGCCGCGACGTGGCTTCAGACAACCGCCCAGCTGGCCAAGCACGCCGAACATTCCGAGATCGCCGCATGGTGCCTGGAGACCGAGGCATGGCAGGCGGTCACCACCGGCGACTACCGCCGAGCCCTGACCTTGACCCAAGGGGCGCAGGCGATCGCACCGCGCACCAGTTCGGCCTACATTCAGGCGACCGCGCAGGAAGGCCGGATCTGGGCACGACTCGGGTCCGGCCCGGAGATGCGCGATGCGCTGAACCGCGTTGCCCGGCTGGTCTCGCCGCTGTCAATGCCCGAGCATCCCGAGCACCACTACCGCTACGACCCCTCCAAGAGCGAGGCGTACGTGGCGACCACGCTGTCATGGCTGGGAGACCCGGCCGCTGAGTCGTACGCCCGGCAGGTGCTTGCCCGCCTGGAGTCGGCCGCGGATGGGTTGCTTCGTCCGCGTAGGGCGGCCTCCGCACGTCTTGACCTTGCTCTGGCCCTTCTCGCCACTGATCAGCCCGACGAGGCCGGTCAGCTTGCCCTCACGACCATGACGAGCGGCGTGCTGGTGCCGTCCAACTACTGGAGGGCGCGTGAGGTGATCGGTGCCATCGAAACGCGTCGCATGCCGGAAGCCGCAGAATTACGCGAGGCGTATCGAGAGCTGAGCGATCCCGCTTAAGCCCCGTCACGGAAGGTGCGTCACATCCATTCTGATCTTATGGTTGAGTATTTTGCCCGCTAAGCTTCGGGGATGCCTAGTTGGGAAGCCATTGGCTTGATCGGGGTCCCTGTCGCGTTCTTTTCCTTTCTCGTTTTCATATGGGTGAAGGCCACTCGGCAAAAGCAGGTGCTCAGGTATACGGATCCGATACGCGCGATGGAACTTACGGGACGGGTCCGTCAGCTCAAGGTTCGGGGGCGAGAGGAGGAGGCCGTCCGTCTCGTTCACGAAGAGCTGGCGATGGAAATCGACAAGGCTCGAAGCTGGGTGAAGAGCATCTGACGTTGATGGCCAGCATGGGGTGCACAGCGGATGCCTTCGTCTGTACCCCGTCACAGGGCAGGCCCGCGATTACCTCTCACACGTTCTGAGTGACCAACTGGGTGACAACGACCACGGACGAGGCCGGACGACGGTGGATCACCGTGGGCCGTATGCGCAGGTGGGAGCGGGTATTGCCCATGGTCCCGCCCCCACCGGGGTTGCTTTGCAAGCAGGATGTCAGGAGTTCGAATCTCCTAGGCTCCACCAGCCAAAACGCCGCCTCCTCGATCAAGAGGAGCGGCGTTCGGGCCATTAACTTTTGGAAACCGGCACATCGGCCGCGTCCACTTCGTCAGGGCTGAAGGAGTTCTCACATCGTGAGACTCAGGGCGATCAGCGGGTTGTGGAAGTCATCACGCGCCCACCGGGTGCCATCGGCGATGTTGGTGAAGCCGAGCAGGCGTAGCGCGCCGATCGCGTAGCTGCGCATGGTGGCCAGGATCGACGGGGCCGAGGCGGTACGGACCCTGCATCGGTCCTCCCCGAGGGTGACATCCCTCACGTAATGATCTTTGTTTTCGATCGACCATTCGCCCCTGACCAGCTCGGCCAGGCGTCGTGGGCCGGCCAGCGTCGCGGGCAGGTTGGTGACGCCCAGCACCGCGACGCTCGACAACGGCTTCCGGCGCAGGTCGTAGACGTGGCGTTCGAGGAGGAAGACTTGCTTGACGTGCAGGAAGCGGGTTGTGGCCGGGGCGGGCATGACCTGGATGGTGCGGATCTCGGTGCGGCCGTGGCCGCGGTCGTAGGTGGTCCATCCGATCGGCACGTCCTTCCAGGCCAGAGCGTCGAGCTGGTCGAACAGGGTCGGCTGGTTGCCGCCGACCGGGAAGACGTAGAAGGCCTCACGCCGGTGCAGGTAGCGGGCGTGCTCCCGCTGCGTATGGAGCCTGTCGGCGCTGATCACGACGTTCTTCAGGCAGCCGATTTGGTCCAGCAGCGGGGCGAAGGCAGTGATCTCGTTGGATTTGGAGCTGACGTCGATCGTCGCGACCATGAGGGCGTCGTCGGCCAACTGTGCGCCGAGTCGATGTCGGGCGGGTGTGCCGGGGGTGGCGGTGCCGCGCTGGGTCTTGCCGTCGACGGTCATGGGGATCAGTTCGTCGGGATCGTCGTACAACTCGCGCAGTTGGCCGGTCCGGTGCATGGCGTAGGCAGCGTCCACATATGCGGCGTTGACCTGCGCGATCGTTCGGCACACGGTATCGGGGTGCGGGGCTTGGAACAGGCCGGTCCGCCGATCCCGCTGGGCGCCGAGCTGGGCCAGGACCTCTTGCGGAGCGCGGGCGATCCAGTGCCGGATCGCGGCGGAGGAGACCGCGCCGGACACGATCGCCGCCTGGAGCAGGGCCAACATCAAGGCCAGTGGATAGCGCCGTCCGCGTCGATCACGAGGATCTGGGACCTGGGCCCATGCCTGGCGCAGACCGGCCATGTCCACGACCTCATCGGCTGGTGTGAGAGATCCGTGCTGGTCAGCGGCGCTGGTGGTGGCGCTGATGGCGGACACGACGGGCGGCATGGCAAACTGCACGGACAACGAGGCTCAGGTAGATCGGATTGGCGTGAGAACCGCCGTTCTACGGGGCCTTGTTGCATGTCAGGACTTCGCCACGCCGTACGCGATCAACCCGTGACCTGCGAATCCCCTTCTGGTCGTCTCAACATTCGAGAACTCCGTCAGCCCTGATGCCGGGGCCGTGGCCCTGCCGCGGCAGACACCCTCGCAACTACAAGGTGGCCGTGGTCTTTTCCAGGATGCCGGCAAGTGCGTCGTAGTCGACGTTATCTCCTTCCTTGATGTCGACGGTCTTGCGTTCACCGGCGCCCATTGCCCGGAGGAATCCCTTGACCTCAGGGATGTCCGTCGCGTTGAACACCATGAACGAGACCTTGGCCTTGGCTACCGCGATGACGGCCGCGTAGTGCCCGTTCTTGAGGTAGTGCGGCTTGCCGTACTGGAACCGTTCCTCGACACCTGGAATGGTCTCGCCGATCATCGCACGTAGTTTCTCGCACACGTCGATCTGCCACGGCTGCGTCTTGTTGATGTACTGGGTGACGTCGTCGTTCATGCTCTTCACCTTGATTTACTGTTCGCTGGAAAGGACGGGCCTATACCCAGAACGTGTCGTGGCGGAGGTAGAACTCGGCGAGTTCCTCCTCGCTGGGGCGCCCGGACACGGCGAACTCGACCAGCCCTTCGAAGTAGCCCTCGCGGGGCGCGCCGGGCGAGAAGTGCAGCAGCATGCTGGCCGGTTCACCGGACTCGTTCCGGAAGCCGTGGATGCCGCCCTCAGGGACGTGCACGAAGTCGCCAGGGACGGTGTCGATCCACCGGGTGCCGTCGTAGATGCGGATTGTGCCGGCGAGGACGTAGAACGACTCGGAGATCGAGCGGTGGAAGTGCGGGCTCGGGCCGCTCGGCACCGGGCCCATCTCCCACCGGTACATCCCGAACTGCCCGTTCGTCGAGGCCCCGGTGGCGAGGTAGTGCGTCACGGTGCCACCGGAGGACCGCAGCTCGGGCTCGTGGTCCGCGGTGCGGTAGGTGGCGTTGATCTCGCCCGTGTCGCCGAGGTAGCGGGGTTCTGGATAGCTCATGAAGGTCCTGCACTCACTGTCTGGGGGTCGTCATCGGGCACCCAGGTAGCGGCATAGGTGACGTTGGTCATGGTCGCGACCGTACCGAACGGGTCTGACAAATAGTCGCTATTCGGAAGCACTGCCGCATCGAAATACGCCCCGGACCCCCGATTTATCCGACGACTCGGTACGCCTCTTGATGCGCGAGTTCCTCACTGTGGAGTACCGGCTGCCACGTTGGGGCGAACCATCGCGGCCCCACTCATCCGGCGAACGCCGTCGACGGCATGCCCACGGCGCCCAACTGATCGATGGCGTGCACGGGGTCGTCGTCGGAAAGATCGAGCCCTTCACGGGCCGACGTGATGTACAGAACGTCGAGGCGGGATCCGCCGAACGTGCAGGAGGACGGCTGGTGCACGGGCAGCGGGACCTCGCCGAGCAAGTCTCCGTCCGAAGAGATCCGTGCCAAGCGGTCGCCGCCCCATACCGCGACCCATAGGCCACCCTGCTGCGTCGACGGCAATTGGCGCGAGAGCGATCACTTGGAGCGCGCGATTGAAACCGCCGGTGGCGTAGAGGCGTTCGAAGGCGAGGTTCAGCACCTGCGTCAGGAGACGCAGGGGTGGCGGCTCGCGGACTGCCTCTCGCCCCGGGCGGGGCCGTTGTCCCTGAAGATCAGGCCGATTTGCAAGCAGGATGTCAGGAGTTCGAATCTCCTAGGCTCCACCAACTCGAAAGCCCAGGTCAGGAACCGTTTTCCCCGCCTGGGCTTTGATCGTTATTCGGCCTGGGCGCTCTTCCGTGCCCGTTGCATGCCCGATCCACTCTTGAGTTGTCCTCGTGCGAGGCTGTCGAGCTGCTCGGTCATCTGGTGCCGTCGCTCGTTGGTCGCGTGCTGGTAGATGATCGCGGCGCGTGTGCTGGAGTGGCCCATGCGGGTCCATTGAGGCACTGCGCTTCCTCCTGCAGTGGTTCGCAGCCCACACCGGCCAAAACGATCACGGGGACGAATCACCTCTTCATAGGTGACCACCTATGAAGAGGTCACTTGGGCAACGGTTGGCTGCGCTTCATGAGGACGGTCAATTGGGGGTGCCGGTAAGCGCATGCCGTATACCCCAAACCGGGATGATCTAGTTCGTGCCGCCTGCTGGTCCCATAAGATGACGAAGCACCGGGCTGTGCCATTCCGGGTAGATAGAGGAGCCTAGGTGGCCGATTCGCCAGCCGACCACCCCAAGATGGTCGGCGACGCCGCTGGCAATGTTGGTCTATTCGGGCGCGACGGCGATCTCCGCGTACTCCGCTCCTTGGTGGAGCGCGCCCGGCATGATGGCGGAGCGCTGCTTTTGTTCGGCGAGCTCGGTGTCGGAAAGACGGTGCTGCTGGACGCGGCGAGCGCGTACGCCGAGGCAGCCGGTACGTACGTCTTGCGGGCATCAGGCACGCAGTTCGAGGCGGCTCACAGCTTCTCCACGCTCCATCAGGCCTTGTATCCACTGGTGGGCGATCTCGACGCGTTGAACCCGGTACACCGCAGGGCGCTCGGCGTTGCGCTGGGTCTTCGAGGCGGTTCCCCGCCGGGCCTGCTGGTGATCGCGAACGCGGCCTTGGCGCTGTTGTCCCACGCGGCGGTGACCCGGCCCATGCTGGTGGTCGTCGACGACCTGCCGTGGCTCGATCGGGCCAGCGCCATGGTCCTGGCGATCGTCGCCCGCCGGGTGGCGGGCAGGCGGGTCGGTTTCCTGGCCGCCTACCGGTCCGGCGACGAAAGCTTCTTCGACCGTGCGGGCCTGCCCGATCACGAGGTGCGGCCGCTTGCGGACGAGGCCGCGGACGCGCTGGCGGCGCACTGGTTCCCCGCGCTCGTGCCCGCGGTGCGGCGACGTCTCCTGGCGGAGGCGCAGGGGAACCCGCTGGCTTTGCTTGAGCTTCCCCTCACGCTGTCGGGCCGGCAACGATCCGGTGTCGCGCGTCTGCCGGAGGTGCTGCCGTTGAGCGGTCGTCTCCAAGCGGCGTTCGAGTCGCGGATCAGCGGGTTGCCGTTGTCGGCACGGCAGGTGCTGCTGCTGCTGGTGCTGGACGGCACGGGCAGCCTGCGCGCGCTGGCGGCGCTCGGCGCCGACGCGACGGCGCTGGCCCCGGCCGAGCGGGCGGGGCTGGTCTCCGTTGAAGAGGGGGCCGGCCGGGTGAGGTTCCGGCATCCGTTGACGCGTTCGGCGGTCGTCAACCTGTCCACAGTGGAGGAACGGCTGCGGGCGCACGCGATGCTCGCCGAGCGGCAGTCGGACAGTCCGGAGCGCAGAGCCTGGCATCTGGCCCACGCCACGGTCGGTACGGACGAGCGGGTGGCGCAGCTGCTGGAGAAGGCGGCTCACACGGTCCGCGCACGCGGCGACGCGGCCGGTTCGGTCACCGCTCTGCTGCGGGCTGCCGATCTCAGCCCCGTCGGCGCCGACCGGAGCCGTCGGCTCGCCCAGGCGGCGTACTTCGGGGCGGTGATGACCGGCGACCTGCGGGAGGTGCCGCGCCTGCTTGCCGACGCCCTGCAGGGCGAGAGCGGGAGCGGGAGCGCCCGATCGCTGGTCTCAGCCGTCGCGGCCGCCCATCACCTGCTGCTCAGCGGCGAGGGAGACGTCGACACCGCGCACCGGCTGCTGGTCGGCGCTATTGAGATGCAGCCCACGCCCTACGACAGCGAGGACGACACGCTCGTCGAAGCGTTCTACACCCTGGGCTGGGTCTGCTACTTCGGCGGGCGAGCTGAGCTGTGGACGCCGTTCCACGCGGCGTTCGCTCAGCTGGCCGCGCCGGTTCCGGAGCTGCTCACCCTATTGGCGGGTACCTTCGCCGATCCGGCCCGTACGGCGTCCACGCTGCTCGCCCGGATCGAGGCGGCGATCGCCGATCTGGACGGGCACGGTGACCCGGTCTGGAGCGTCCGTGTGGGGCTGGCCGCGATGTTCGTGGATCGGCTGACCTTGTGCCGGGCCGCCTTGTGGCGCATCCTGCGCGACCATCGTGGTGGCGCCGCCGTGACGCTGGGCCTGCACGCCCGGTCGTTGATCGGGCTGGATCAGCTCATCACCGGTGAGTGGGAGGAACTGCGGGCGCTGGCCGAGGAGCACGTCGAGCTGTGCCGGCTGCACAACTATCGGCTGCTGGAATGCCTGGGGCTGTACCTGTTGGCGATGCTGACCGCTGCCCGTGGCGACCATGAGGCCACCAAGGCGCTGACCGATCGGATGACGGTGTGGGCGACGCCGCGGCGGGCCGGGCTGGTGCGGCGTATCGCGGCCCAGGCCCTGATACTCGACGCGCTGGGCCGGGGGGACTTCGAGGAGGCCTATCGGCACGCGACGACGATCACGGCCGTTGGTGAGCTGGCCAGCCATGTGCCGCATGCGCTGTGGGTGATCATGGATGTGGTCGAGGCGGCGGTACGCACCGGGCGAACGGCGGAAGCGCTCGCGCATGTCGAGGCGGTACGCGCCTGCGACGTCGCCACGCTGTCGCCGCGGCTGGCCATGACCGTGAACGCTGCGGCCGCCCTGGTGGCGGGGGCCGAGGACGCGGTCATCCTGTTCGAGCGGGCGCTTTCCGTGGCCGGCGGCGAGCACTGGCCGTTCGATCGCGCGCGTATCGCCCTCGCGTACGGAGAGCAGTTACGCCGGAACAAAGCGACTGTCGCGGCCCGTCGGCACCTCATCGACGCACTGAACGCATTCGAGCGGCTGGAGGCCCGGCCATGGGCACAACGGGCCGCGAGTGAGCTGCGCGCGACCGGGCGGAGCATCGGTCACCTCGCCCCCACCGGCCCGGGATCCCTCACCCCGCAGCAGCGTGAGATCGCCGAACTCGCCGCCGCCGGGTTGACCAACAAGCAGATCGGTGAACGGCTCTTCCTGTCGCCCCGGACCGTCGGGACCCACCTCTACCAGCTCTTCCCGAAGCTCGGCATCACCTCACGCGCCGCCCTGCGCGACGCGCTGGCCGGCCTCGACGACGAGGCACCGCCGTCCTCCTGAGAACGCCAGTCATTTGACGTAATCGAGCATGGCCTGCGGCTGCCTACTGTCCCTCTCGTCTGCATCACACCAGTACGCGAGGAGAAGCTTCATGAGTTCCACCGCCGCCAACGTCGTGCTCGTGCACGGCGGTTTCGTCGACGGGGCGGGCTGGCAGCCCGTCTATGACCTGCTCAGGCGGGACGGCTTCCGGGTCAGCGTCGTCCAGAACCCCACGCTGTCGTTAGAGGGGGACGCCGAGGCGACCCGGCTGATCCTGGACCGCCAGGACGGTCCCACCGTGCTCGTTGGACACTCCTACGGTGGCGCGGTCATCAGCGAGGCCGGTAACCACCCGCGGGTGTCGGCGCTGGTCTACATCGCCGCGTTCGCGCCCGACAAGGGCGAGTCCGTGAACACGCTCATCGCCGACCCGCTGCCGGGCGCGCCGGTGCCACCGATCCTGCCCCCGGTCAACGGGTTCCTCTTTCTCGACCGGGACAAGTTCCACGCCTCCTTCGCGGGCGACCTGCCGGCCTCGCAGGCTGAGTTCCTCGCCGACTCGCAGGTGCCGTGGGGCGTCGGCGCGCTCGGCGGCACCGTCACCGAACCCGCCTGGCGCACCAAGCCCAGCTGGTACCTGGTCGCCACCGACGACCGGATGATCCCGCCACCGGCTCAGCGGGCTATGTCCGAGCGTGCGGGCGCCACAGTGGTGGAAGCCGTTGGCAGCCATGCCATCTACGTCTCCCAGCCGGAGGCCGTCGCCGCGCTGATCAAGAAGGCGGCTGCCGGCGGCTGAGCGAACGGCTTGCAGGAGGTCCGGTGGACACCCTCGCCCGTGTCCACCGGCTGCCGGGCTTTCTACGCTCACCTGCATCGCGAGCGAGCGACTGCTCGCGTCGGTGTCACGGATCGTCTCGAACACCTCGGCCGCTCGCACGTAGGCTTGGCGGCTCTCGCCAGTCCGGCCTTCCTCAGCAGCAGCGCGGCGAGTATCTCCAGGGTGTGGGCATGCCGGTAGTTGGACAACCGGAACTGCTCCATGAGAGCGATCGCCTCAGTGAGCTTGGTGATCGCTTCGGTCCGGCGGCCGAGCAGCCCCAGACATCGGCCGGCGAGGGCAGGCGTGTCCTGCAGGATGATCGCCGCGATGCTCGATGTCATCCTGGGCTGGTCGCCGGCTGGGGTGCTGTGTACAGCAGCGAAGTACAGCAACAGGGCTGCACAACACCTCACTCCGACACTCACCGCCACACGCCCGAGCAGGCCGAGGAGTTCGCCAGGTGGTGACTGGCTCCCGTTTGCAAGCAGGATGTCAGGAGTTCGAATCTCCTAGGCTCCACCAGCCAAAACACCTCTCAGCCGGTCTTGGTGTGCGGTATCCGGGCCATTAACGGGCCATTAGCCCTCCCTCAGGCCGTTTCGCCGTCATCGTTCTCCTGTTCGGTTTCCACCCGTGCGCTCAGCGCGTCGGCGATCCGCTGATCGGTGTCCCGTGTGGCGTGCTGGTAGATCAGTGCGGCCCGGTCGCTGTCGTGCCCCATCCGCGCCATGAGATCGGCCAGACTCGTCCCCGACCTGTTAAAGGCTCGGCCCTGGCCGCGCAGCCCCCGCTATCGTCGTCGGGCTCGTACCACAAGAACGATGGCGATCACGATTAGCACAAAGAACAAAACCTCAACCCAGCTCAGGCCGAACATGCATGCGTTCCTTCCGACTGAGATTGCCGACCTTCACGATGTCCGAGTAGATGAGTCAGGTCAATGACAGCGCCGCGCCTGGGCCACAGCGACCGGACCAGGTACGAACTTCGGACGCGTCGCCGCCAGGTACAGCACGACGATCGCCACGGGGTGGCCGGCGACCGCTCGTGGTTGGGGGCGATCGAAGGTCCGGGGCAGCAGTCGGCAGCCATCGCCCCTAGCGGGATGTTGATCGGGAAGGCCGCGATGTCGGGTGTGCGCCGGCGGAGGCGATGAGCACGCGGGAACGGCGCTCAAGCGCGGACCCACCGGCCCCGCTGCTCCGCAGCCGCCGCGCGCCAGTCCGGCTGTGACGTGTCGTCAGGTCAGCCGGATCCGCACAGCCTCTTGAGCTCGGCGAGGTCCGTGTTGATATCCGCGATCACCTGGTCGGGATCGCCGCCGGTCATGCCGGTCAGCCGGAAGTTCAGTTCCTGGAATTCGGCGGCCAGTCGACTGATCGTCGCTCCCACCGCTCCTTGCGCGTCGAGGACCGCGCCCATCAGGTCGAGGTAGGTCTGGCGAGCCGCGACTGCCTGGCTGCTGCGGGTGGTCCCGGCGTTCTGGCGGTATGCGGTCAGCGCCGTCGCCGTCTCGTCGCAGCCCCCGGGCCGGACCGCTGACACCGGCGGGGAGACAACCGGCACCGCTCGCGTGGGGCTTGGCGCCGGTGGCTGGGGCGCGCTGGACTCGGGAGGTGGGCTCGGGGCGGGCGGTGCGGGCCGGGTGGTGACCGGATCCGGTGACGACGGCTGCGGAGCCGAGGTGGTGACTACCGCGTCGGACGGGGGCTGCGGAGGCGGGGCCGGCGGCATCAGGTAGGCGACCAGCGCGACCACGGCGGCCACCGCACCCGCCAGAGCGCTCATCGCCGCCCAGTTCGGGCGCAAACCTGCTCCTCCCCCCGTCGTCGGCGGCTGCGCTGGTCCGTTCTCCGTCATGCCCTCATCGTGGCCGAGCCGCCGAACTCGGTCCAGGAAACCTTCCGCCGACCTTCTGAACAGCGCCTATATAAGGCGGGCCGGTGAAGCGGCTTCGGCGACCGGAAGTGGCGGCAGGCACCTTCGGTGACGCCGGTGAACGCAACCCCGACCGAACGCCATCCCTGGCGTGCCCGTTGCGTGCCCGATAGGACGGGAAACATGGGGGAAGGGGAGCGTGATCGGTACGCTGAGGCGCGTTGGCGCTGGTGAAGCGAGATCCTTGCGGCTTTGCGAGCAGGAAGTCAGGAGTTCGAATCTCCTAGGCTCCACCAGCATTCCGTACCAGAGATGATCGGCGCATCTGTCTGCAGGTCAGCGAGGCCGGTAGCCCTTCTTTTTACGGCCGGCTGGCACGGCCCGGCGGCCGGAGCCATTCTGTGCGGGTTTTTGTGCCTGCCGCTGTGCCGGTTTCTCCGCAGGGGAGGCGGGGGTACGGCCCCGCGAGCTGTTCACCGTCCGGCCGCGGACGATGCCGATGAAATCTTCCACCAGGTCAGTGGTCGCGTCCGTGGGCCAGGCCAGCGCAACCTGAGACTGCGGCGCGTCCGGCACCGGCCGGTAAGTGAGATCCCTGCGGTGGTGGAGGCGTGCCAGCGACAGCGGAACCAGGAGAATCCCAGTGCCGGCCGCTACCAGCTCGACCGCGTCCGCCGTTGTGGCCGGGCGGGTGAACGCGGGCAGCCCGGGCCGGACCGTCCACTCGATGGTGTCGTCCAGAGGATGGAACACCTCGTCGTCGATAAGGTCGGTGATGGCCACCTCGTCGGCGGCGGCTATCGCGTGGTCCTTGGGCACCACGACCACCGTGGTCTCCACGTAGAGAGGAATCACGCTGAGCCCGTCCCGGTCGACCGGCAGCCTGACGAATCCGGCGTCGGCGCCGCCACTCCGCAGGAGTCCCACCACCTCGGCGGCGGGAACCGCGACCAGGGTAATCGGCACGCCGGGCATTCTCTCGGTCCAGACGTTGACCCATTTCGCGGGTGTCACCCCGGGCACGTACGCCAGTCGAAACATCCTGCCGGTCTCTCCATCAGTCACTTCCTCAGGGTACTGATGTCAAGGGAACCTGTTCCGGCTGACTACTCTTGACGCCATGACCTCGCCCAAACCGAAGACCATCCAGACAATGAAGCCCGCGACCGCGGCCAAGAAGCTGGGTGTCCCCCTCTCGGCCACTCCCGCCGAGTTCCAGGCGAGTGTCGTCTCCAGGGACGAGCTGAACGAGTTGCAGTCGACGCCACCCGCCTGGCTCGCTGACCTGCGCCGCAACGGCCCGCACACCAAGCAGGTCATCGCCGCGAAGCTCAGGGTCTCCGTTGCCGGCCTGATCAGAGGTGGGATCACCGGACCGCTCACCACCGCTGAGATCGATGCGCTGAAGGCGGAGAACCCGGCGTGGCTGGAGCGCGAGCAGTCCCTCCAGGCCGAGATCCGCAAAGAAGCACTCCGCCTCAAGCAACGCTAGACAGCTGAGATCCTGCACGTTTCCGACCCCCAGACGCGTCTCCAGGCTGCCGCCACCGCCTCGCCGAGTGACTATCCGGGTGACAACGACCCTGGACGAGGCCGGACGACGACGGATCACTGTGGACCGTATGCACAGGTGGGAGCGGGTACAGCCCAATGGTCCCGCCCCCGCCCGTCTTGCTTTGCGAGCAGGATGTCAGGAGTTCGAATCTCCTAGGCTCCACCACCCTCACGGACACGAAAAAGCCCAGGTCAGGCATGGTTGCGCCTTCTTTCGCCCCCGTGCCCGTTGCGTGCCCGCTCCCTTCGCCGGGACCCCACGGGCGAGGCCGTCAAGGCGGTACAAGCGCCGCCGCTCCCGCGCTGCGCGTGCGGCCTGGGGGCCGATCCCGCGCGACTGCCGGGCTTGCGGGGTACGGGAAGCGGCGTCGGGCGGTGACGATCAGCAGGAACTGGTCAGCCGGCTCCTCAGCTGGTTCGGCTGAGACCCATCACGTCAGGAGGGCGCGCCAGCGGTCGGCCGACTCGATCATGTCCAGGCTGACCCGCTCCAGGAACGCCGCTGTCTTGGCCAGCCGTTGCCCCACGGGGCTGTCGAGCCCGTAGGTCTCGGCCGCCGCCATCGTGGCCTGCACCGTATCGAGCGTCTGCCGCCTGCCGGTCACGATCGAGTGGTACCAGGCGTCGTCGTCGACCACGTAGATGTCGCGACGCCGCTGCGGATCGCGCTCACGCCGGACGAACCCCTGCTCGACCAGGAAGTTCACGGCGACGGAGACGGAGGCCGGGCTGATCTTCAGCCTGTGGGTCAGCTCGGCCGCGGTGCGCCTGCCGTCCTCGGACAGCAACAGGTCGAAGTGCACGCGCGCGCTCATCCTCGGCAGCCCCGTCCTGACCGCTACCTCGACGAGCTCCTCTTCCATCGTGCCGCCCGGCGGTCCGCCTGCGCGCGGGGGTGCCGGCGTGCCGCGCCGCGCCCGCTGGATCGTCGCCTGGTGCGCCTGCTGGGGCCGGTAGCCGCCGGGGCCGCCGTTGCGCCCGATCTCCCGGGTGATCGTCGAGGTCGGCCGGTCGAGCCGCCTGGCGATCTCGGCGTAGGAGAGTCCATCGGCGAGTCCGGCCGCGATGCGCTCGCGGTCCTGCTGGGTCAATCGTCCTCCTGGCATGCCGCCAGTATTGCCTTCGCCATCATTCATTGCAACTCAGAGTTGCGTTCGAGGCCAGCGTCATTGCATCAATTTAACGTCATACACCTGGGGAAATGCGTTTCTGTTGATTGACTGAATTTCGAATGCAACGTAGCTTTCGAGTCAAGCCAAATGCGTACTATCGCGAAATGAGGAGCGACCGTGAGTGAACCCCTCCACATCACCGAGAACACCGGAGCCCGGACGCCGCGGGCCTCCCGGCGAGTGGCGGTCACGGCGCTGGCGGCCACGCTGCTGGCCGGGGCGGCCACACCCGCGGTGGCCACCGCGGGTGTGGCCGTGCCGAAGGCCGCTGCCGGGCAGGACCGCCCGGAGCTGCAGAAGGCCATCCAGGAGTTCGTCGATGCCGGTTACGCCGGGGTGCAGATGCGCGTGAACGATCAGCGGGGCGAGTGGGTCGGCAGCGCCGGGGTGCGCAAGCTGGGCCAGAGCGCCAAACCGCCGACCAACGGCCACTTCCGGATCGGCAGCACTACCAAGACCTTCACCGCGACCCTGGTGCTGCAACTGGTGGCCGACGGCGAGATCGGGCTGGACACCCCGGTGGTCGACTACCTGCCCAAGTTCAAGCTGGACCGGCAGATCACGGTGCGGATGCTGCTGCAGCACACCAGCGGGTTGTTCAACTTCACCGGCGAGTACTACGACGACGGGACGATCGTGCCGGGGATCCCCTGGGCGGGCCAGGAGTGGGTGGACAAGCGGTTCCACACCTACCAGGACGAGGAGCTGGTACGGCTGGCGTTGTCCAAGCCGGCGAAGTTCGCGCCGGGGACGAACTGGAGCTACGCCAACACCAACTACGTGCTGGCCAAGCTGCTGATCGAGAAGGTCACCGGCCACTCCTACGCCACGGAGATGAAGCGGCGGATCCTGGGGCCGCTCAAGATGCGGCGCACTGTGGTGCCGGGCACCTCGCCGGAGATGCCCAGGCCATACGCCCACGCCTACTACCGGTATGAGGACGCCGGCCAGTGGAAGACGATCGACGTCACCCGCCAGAACCCCTCCTGGATCTCCGCCGCCGGTGAGATGATCTCGACCACCGAGGATCTCCAGACGTTCTTCTCCGCGCTGCAGGGCGGCAAGCTCCTGCCGGCCCCGCTGCTGGCCGAGATGCGCAAGCCGCACCCCAAGAGCAGCGGCCTCTTCGGCAGCTACGGCCTCGGGCTGTACGTGCAGGACCTGGGCCCGGGCTGCGTCGGCACCGTCTTCAACCACAACGGCAGCAACAATGGCTACGGGGCGCTGATCTACAGCACGCCCGACGGCAAGAAGACCATGGCCGCCTCGATCACCACCGGGGACGCCGCAGTCGACCCGGCGCAGGCGTTCCCGAAGGCGCTGGACAAGCTCCTCAAGGAGGTGTTCTGCGGCGGGAAGGCCGCGGGCTGACGGGGCCGAGCCGGCCAGGCATTCCACACCAACTCCCGCCCCCTGGCGGTCGGCGATCCTGCCGGTCGCCGGGGACAGGGCGGGGAAGTAGAGCCGGATCATGAGCGCCGCAGGTTATCCGCGACTTCTGGACCATGCTCTACCAGACGATCGACGACTGACACCGCGCCCGCGCCTGGTACGCCCGCCCTCAACCCGCGACACTCGACGGTCAGCCCCTGGCGGCCGAACCGTCGACGTTTCCACGAGGGTGTGGTCGTGGCCCTTTCCACTCCGATAGGTCGGGTTGCCTACGTCCGGGCGAACGTACAGCGGCTCCGTACGAGCGCCAAATCGTATCCCGTCGCCTTGGGGATACTGCACCGGTTTTTCTGTCGGGTGACTAGCCAAGCAGTTGACCGAGCAATACCTACGGGCATGATCGTCGGGCCATTAAGGGGGGTAAACAGTGGTCAATCACGGTCACTCACGGATGGCCCGCCGCCCAGGTCCAGGCCGTTACGGCTTAAGGTCGGGCCGATTTGCAAGCAGGATGTCAGGAGTTCGAATCTCCTAGGCTCCACTCATGCGTTAGCCCAGATAAGGGATGGTTTCCCCGACCTGGGCTTTGATCGTTATTCGGCCTTCTGCAGCTGACGGTCGTTGGAGCCGCGCTGATAGACCATCGCGGCGGGAGTGCCGGCGGCACGGTGGGATTCGTTGATCACGTGGGCCGAGAACGCCATCAAGCCGACTGTGTCGCGTGTCACACCGATCGCATGTCACGTACAGGCAGGCAGCTTGCATCTCGTGGTCGTCAGCACGACGAGAAAGGCACAAACGATGAGCACACAGCACGGCATGGCGGCCACGCACCGCGTTCTGATTCTGGGGGCGGGGTACGCGGGCATGTCCGCAGCGATCCAGCTCGCCGCTCGGGACAAGCGGCGCAAGGACGTGCAGGTAACGCTGGTGAATGCCCAAGAGCGGTTCACCGAGCGGCTGCGGCTGCACATGACGGCGACCGGGCAGCAACTCGCCGAAATGAGCATCCCGGAGCTGCTTGAGGGCACGGGTGCGGAGTTTGTGCGTGGCTGGGTGACGGCCGTGGACGCGAACGCGAGGACTGTGCGGATCGACGACAACCGGGTGCTGCACTACGACACACTGGTGTACGGGCTGGGCGGCATGGCCGACACGGAGGCGGTGCCCGGTGTTGGGGAGCACGCGTACACACTCAACAGCGCCCAGGACGCCGAGTTGCTGGCCGACCGACTGGCTCGGCTCGGCCGCGGCACAGTCGTGGTCGGTGGCAGCGGGTTGACCGGCATCGAGTCGGCCGCGGAGATCGCCGAGCAGCACCCGGAGCTGAACGTCGTGCTTCTGGGCCGGCAGGAGCCCGGTGCGGCCATGAACCCCAAGGCCAAGGCGTATCTGCAGGCCGCGCTCGAGCGCCTGGATATCCGCGTGCGCAGCGGGATCGAGGTGGTGAAGGTGCTGCCCGATTCGGTCGATCTGGCGGGTGGGGAGAGCATTGCCGCCGATGTCGTCCTGTGGACGAGCGGTACGCGGGTGTCGCCACTGGCGGCCGCCGCGGGTCTGACCGTCGACGAGCGCGGCCGCATCGTCACCGACGCCGCGCTGCGGTCGGTGTCGCACCCGGATGTGTACGCTGTGGGTGACGCGGCCGCGATCCACCAGGGCTACGGCGTCATGCACGGCACCTGCCAGGGAGGCATGCCGACCGGCGTGCATGCCGCGGTGTCGATCGTCCGTGCACTGAACGGCAAACAGCCCAAGCCGTTCCGCTTCGGCTACTACCACACGCCGGTGAGCCTGGGACGGCATGACGCGGTCGTTCAGTTCACCCACCCCGACGACAGCCCTCGACGGGTGTATCTGACCGGCCGCATGGCAGCACGGTATAAGGAGACAGTGACTGCTTCGCCATGGCCGACCTACGGCCGTATGAAGAAGATGCCCGCCTCGGGCGCGTTCTGGCCCCGCGGCGGTCGCTTCACTCGTATCCGGGGGGTGCGGTGACGCACCCGTCCCCAGACCACGACCAGCAGGTGTTCAACCAGCATCGCAATCTGCTGTTCTCAGTGGCCTACCGCATTCTCGGCACCGTGGCAGACGCCGAGGATGCGGTCCAGGATGCCTGGATTAAATGGTCGGCCACCGGCCGCTCGCAGGTGGCCGACCCCAAGGCATATCTGGCGCGAATCGTGTCAAATCTGGCGCTGGAACGGCTGCGGTCGACCAGGCACCAGCGCGAGGCATATGTGGGGCCGTGGCTGCCGGAGCCCATTCTCACCAGTGGCGACACCGCTGACGACGTCACGAACGCCGAGTCGGTATCGATGGCGATGCTGGTGGTGCTGGAAACGCTGAGCCCGCTCGAGCGCGCGGTGTTCGTGCTGAGGGAGGTCTTCGACTTCAGCCATGCCGAAATCGCGGAGGCGGTGGAGCGTTCCGAGGCCGCGGTGCGCCAGGCGGCGCATCGTGCTCGCGAGCATGTGCGGGCCCGGCGGCCACGCTTTACCGCGGACCGGTCGCGGCAGCGTGACGTCACCGGTCGGTTCCTTGCCGCCGCGACCGGAGGTGACATCAACACCCTTATGGAACTGCTGTCCCCGGACGTCACACTGTGGACCGACGGCGGCGGCAAGGTCCGCCAGGCATTGCGTCCGGTCGTGGGCGCACAAACGGTGGCCGCCTGGTTCGCAGCCATCGGCAAGGTCACCTACCAGGGCGTCGAGCCTGCCGACATGAATGCCGAACTGGTCGAGATCAACGGCGGCCCGGGCATGGTGTTCATCGGCTCGGGTCGCGTCATCGCCACTGTCACCTTCGACTTCGACGCTGACGGCCGCATCACCGCCATCCACAACGTCGCCAACCCCGACAAACTCCAGGCTATTGCCGACAGAACTACTCGCGACGTCAGCACGCCCTGAGATCTGCGCGGGATCCACCCTCGGCACCGCTGGTCGGCTGCCAACATATGAGCGGCCTGGCCGGCTTGATCCCGCCGTCCACGAGCGGACCCGGGACAGGGCGGTCGTGAGCGTGATCGTCGGGCCATTAGCGGGCCATTAAGGGCGGTCAACAAGGGTCAGTCACGGTCACTCGCGGGGAGGTCGCCGCCCAGCTTGCGGCCCGTACGGCCGGAGATCGGACCGATTCGCAAGCAGTGTCAACGACGAAGATTCAGACATCGTTGACACATGGACCCCGTTCGCAGAACTGCTTCCAATGACCTTGGGTTTTCGACCTCCGGTGAGGAACGCAGCACCGGCGAGGTATCCGCCGCGGTCCGAGCTCGCGGCCTACGCGACGCTGATGGGCGCGAGAAACCTGATCGTCGGCTCACTACACTTGCCGGCCATGACGGCGATGGGGGAATTGATCCGCTTTGTGTCGCCGCCCACGGAACCGGTCGACGCGCACGGCGACTGGAGTGAGGTCGAGGCCGCCCTCGGGCTTGGGCTGCCCGCTGACTTCAAGACGCTCATCGAGCAATATGGGCACGGCCAGTTTGTTGACTTCATCACGCCGCTGACTCCGTTTGGCGCCCACGACCTGCTGGTCCAGCACGCACAGCGGCTGCTGGATAGAGAGCGGCCTTTCCGTGAGAAGTATCCCGACGAATGCCCGTACCCGTTCTATCCGGAACCCGGTGGGCTGCTGGAGTGGGCCGACACCGACAACGGTGACTCGCTCTGCTGGCTGACCGGCGGAGAGCCGGACAGTTGGAGGGTCGTGGTCTGGAACTCGCGCAACGTCTGCTACGACGCACATGACGTCGGCGCGGTGGAGTTCCTCCACGGCTGGTTGAGCGGACGGATCACCACGACGATATTGCCCGATGAGGTCGAGGCGTCGCCGTGGTTCGAGCCGTTTCGCGAGCGCGAACACGTTTACATCAAGCTGTCCGAAGGCGAGTTGCCCTACCTTGAGCGGCTACGGATTCTCCGTGATGCGCTCGCGCCCACGGCCGACCGGGGCGCGAACGATGATGGAGACGACTGTCGACAAGACCATTTCGCAGCCACGGACCTCGGCTGGTTGCTGACCTACGAGACGGCCTACGGTCACCAGATCCGGGTTGCCTTCCCGGCTGAAGACGAAGAGCGGGCGCGCGTCACACTGTTCGATGCCGTCCGCCGCATGGGTTGCCAGGTGCTGTCGACGACGACGCACCGCGGAGAGCCTGTCTGGCCCTAGCCACACGACAGTGGCGCTGCTGATAGGGATGCCAGGCCGTGTCCGTGGCCGGCCCGGAGGAGGAGGCCACCAGGCGGATCCTCGCCTTGGCCGGTCTCACCGACGACGAACAGGTTTCGCCTGAGGCCGCCGACGGGCAATGTGACGAACCGGCCGCGGCCGCGGTAGAGGAGGAGGACGATACCGATCTGCCGGCCTTCATCAAGTCGGTGCCGGGGTGGGTCCACAGCGCCCGGTCGTTGGACCAGGGCGACGGGAACCTGCGGCAGTTCTGGAGTGAACCGGGGTATGCCCAGGTCGTCTTGTTCAGCGGCGGCGTAGCCGAGGTTCAGAGATAGGTGGCTCGGCCTAGTGCGGAGAAATCGGCCAGGATCTCATCGAGTTGCTGCTGGTTGATCTCCACGGGGGCTCCCGTCTGTCGGAGTCGGCGCTGGCGTCGACCGCACTGACCACGCTCTGAATCCCGGTACGGGTCGTCGGTCAGCCGCGTGTGTCGAGCGGGACGTGCACCGAGAGGTGCGCGGACAGGGCGCGGAGGAAGTCCGGGGCGTCGAAGACCGCGCCCGCGGAGGCGACGCCGATGGTCCTGGTCCGACCGGTGAGGATGCGGTCGACGGCCTCCACCGCGAGCGGCGCGCTGATGGCGTAGATGTCCTGACCGGCGGCGGCCACGCGGCGTTCCGCGCCGCCCGAGCGGACCAGGACGTCGACGACGAAGGTCTGCGCGGATCGGCCGAGCTCGTCGACGGCGGCCGGTGCCGAGGCCTCAGGAGCGGACAGGTCCGCGGCCGCCTTGGCGGTCATGTAGGTGCGTACCTCCGGAACGGCCAGGTGACTGGGAACGGTGACGACGTCGGCCATGGTGAACTCTCCGATGACGCTCTGGGGGCCGAGCGGAGCCGGGAAGGGCCACTCCAGGGTCGGCAGAGCGTCGTCGTGGTGTTCCAGCCGTCCGCCGGTGTAGCGGACACGGCGGCCACCCCGCCGCTGCCCCGAGACCGCGCCCGAAGCGAGTGTTCCGGCCGTGGGGTGCCAACTGCTCAGGCCGTAGGCGATGTGTGCCTCGTCCGCCGCCGTCCAGGCGCCCATCGCGGTGGTGACCAGCAGGTCGCCGAGGCCGCCGTAGAAGGCCATCGCCGGGACCACCACGGTGCCCGCGGCGCGGGCACGCTCCGCGAAGTGCGTGAACGTGTCAAGGTTCGCCTCGATCTCGGCCGCCACGTCGACATATGGGATGCCGGCCCGCAGCGCCGCCTCGACCAGCGGGGCGGCGGTCGTGGCGAAGGGCCCGGCGCAGTTGATCACGGCGGCCGCGCCGTTCAGCGCGCGGTCGAGCGAGGCCGGATCGTCGACCGACGCCTGCCGCGCCTCAAGCCCCGGCTGGGCCTGCACCAGCGCCAGTAGCTTGTCCTGGTCGCGACCGAGGAGCAGCGGGACGTATCCGCGCTCGCGCAACTCCGTGACCACGAACCGCCCGGTGTGCCCGTAGGCGCCGAACACCGCCACGTTCCGTCCCGATTCCATGCCTGCTCCCATGTGCTCGAAGTGATCCACTGCGGAAATCCTGTCCCCATCGGCCTATCGGGGCCAGTGTCCGGAACGACATGACCCGTACAATTCCCGACATGAGTCCTGTTCCGCGCTCCGTCGCGGTCGCCGCTACCGACGGGATGCTGCACTTCGAGCTGGCCCTGGCCTACGAGGTGTTCGGCTCCGCCCCGGCCGCCCTGCCAGGCCCCTGGTACGACGTCAGGGTGTGCGGCACGCACGCCGCCCGGGTCGGCCGGTTCCTGCTGGAGCCGGACTGCGGGCTCGACCGGCTGGCGCACGCCGACACCGTGATCGTCCCCGCCCTGGCGGACGTCGACGAGGACCCGCCGGCCGACCTGGTCGAGGCGGTGCGCGCGGCCCACGAGTCGGGCGCGCGGGTGGTCTCCCTGTGCACGGGCGTGTTCGTGCTCGCCGCCGCCGGCCTGCTGGACGGGCTGCGCGCCACCACGCACTGGGCCCACACCGAGGAACTGGCGGCGCGCTATCCGCGGGTGCAGGTCGACCCGGATGTGCTCTACGTCGACAACGGCAGCGTGCTCACGTCCGCGGGCAAGGCCGCGGCGATGGACCTGTGCCTGCATCTGGTCCGCCGCGACCACGGCCCGGCGGTCGCCAACGTGGTCGCCCGCCGCCTGGTCGTGCCGCCTCACCGGGCCGGTGGCCAGGCTCAGTTCGTCACCACACCGGTGCCCGCCCAGGACGGCCATCCCCTGGCCGAGCTGCTCACCTGGGTGATGCGGCGGCTGGACCAGCCGCTCACCGTGGAGGACCTGGCCCGCCAGGCGAACATGAGCTCGCGCCACCTGGCCCGCCACTTCCGCTCGGTAACCGGCACCACCCCGCTGCAGTGGCTGCTGACGCAGCGGATCCGCCGCGCGCAGGAACTGCTGGAGGCCACGGACGACAGCGTCGAGGCCATCGCCTCGGCCGCGGGCATGGGCACGGCGACGACACTGCGCCGCCACTTCCACCGCACGATCGGCGTACCGCCGGACGCCTACCGCCGGACCTTCCGAGCGTGAGGCCTATGGTCCTCGGCGTACCGCCACGTCCCAACACGACCGAGGTCCTCAGGAGGAGCGTCCCGCGTAGTAGCGCCGCGACTTGTCGCGGCTGCCACAGGTGGTCATGCTGCACCACCGGCGGCGACGATTCTTGCTGACGTCCAGGAACAACCAGCAGCACGACGGACACTCACCGAGCCGATCCAGTGGCCCGTGGGTGAGTAGCTCGACCGCCGAAGCCGCGACCTCCCAGAGCAGGATTCGCGCCGTACGCGGACCACCCCACGAGAACCGGAAGTTCCCGCCGGCCTCCTCCAGCCGGCCATGGGCAATGCCGTCACCGTGCAGCGCGACGACGACATCAAGATCTGGCTGCGGCGCCGGACCCCCCTGCGCAAGCGGCTGAAACACCCGGAACACCGCCTCACGCAGCTCGCGGGCATCCGGCAGGGCCGCTGCGAGCCCGTCCGGTTCCTCGATCGGATGCCCCGCCGCCGCGGCCCAGGTCACAGCCTCCTCCGGGGTACCCAGCCAGTCTCGCCGAGCCACCGGACGAGCGTTGACCGTGTTGGCGAAGTCCAGGCACAGCACGTTCCCAACCAACTCGATGGCAGTCACGGCATCGAGTATCTCACCGATCAAACCCTATTGACAGGTTAGGCGGTACGGGCCACGCTATGACCGATCAAATGTATTTGAAGGGTAAGAAATGCGCCTCCTCCCCCCGTCGCTGGGCCGGCCGTTCAACGCGCTGTGGTTCGGCACCGGTGCCGCGAACCTCGGCGACGGCATGGCGCTGTTCGTCCTGCCACTGCTCGCCATCGCCGCCGACGCCTCGCCCGGCGGGGTGGCGGCCGTGACGGTGGCGCTCACCCTGGCATGGCCGGTCTTCGGCCTGCACGCCGGCTGGATCGTCGACCGGGTCGACCGCCGGATGCTGCTGAGCGGCGTCAACCTGGTCCGCGCGCTGGTGCTGTCCGGCCTCACCATCAGCCACCTCACCGGCACCCTGTCGCTGCCGCTGCTCCTTGCCGCGGCGGTGCTGCTCGGCGTGGCCGAGACGCTGGTCGACACCGCGCTGACCTCGACTATCCCCATGGTCGTCGAGCCTGCCGGTCGCAACAGAGCCAACGCGCGCATCGAGGCGACCATCAACGTCACCAACGAACTCGCCGGCCCACCGCTCGCGGGCCTGCTGGCAGGCCTCACCCTCGCCCTGGCCACCGGTGCGAGCGCGGCCCTCTACGTCCTGGCCGTCGCAGGCCTCGCCATGATGGCCCTGCGCCGGGCGCCTGCCGAGGCCCGGACCGCGACCGCGGGGGGCGGCAACGTGGTCGCCGGCTTCCGGTACCTGTGGCGGCAGCCGGTGGTGCGAACGCTGACCCTCTTCACCGCCGTGATGAACATCCCCTGGGCGGTCGCGACGGCCCTGCTCGTCGTGTACGCCGTCAGCCCCGGCCCGCTCGATCTCACCACAGCCCAGTACGGCCTGGTGCTGACGGCGATGGCCGTGGGCGGGCTGCTCGCGGCGGCGGTGGTGGAGCCGTTGCGGCGCCGGTTCGGGGTGACCAGGCTGCTGATCGCCGACGCCGCCGGGACCGTTCTGCTGGTGGCGCCGGTGGCGCTGGGCGGGCCGGTGTGGACCGTGGCCGCCGGGGCAGTGATCGCTGGGGCCGGATCGAGCATCTGGCGCATCCTGGTGGCCACGATCCGGCAGAACCTGTCGCCGCCGGAGTTGCTGGGGCGTATCTACGCCGCGTCTCGGGTGCTCAGTTGGGGGGTGATTCCGGCCAGCGCGGCGCTGGCCGGAGTCACGGCGGAGCTATGGGGGGTACGGGTGGTGTTCGTCCTGGCCACGGGGCTCGCCGTCGTCGTGCTGGGCGTCTTTGTGCCGTACGCGCTCCGTACGGATCTGTCTGCGGCCATCGAGCCGAAAGTGGACCATCAGCCCGTCGCGTGAGCACGGTCGACGGCACTTGGCGCAGGCTCCCACCCTTTGCCGGGCTTGGTGGTGATCAGGTGGAACGGGTCGTCAGGCAGTCGCTCGCGCGTATCGGCCGGCGAGACGGCGCAGGTGTGCGAGGAGTTCCGGTGGCCCGGTGACGCGGAAATCCTCGCCGAGCAGGCCCAGGTAGACGCCGAGGGTCTCGACCGTGTCCGCGCCGGTGTGCAGAACGCAGGTGCGTTCGTCGATGCGTTCGACCGTTCCGGCCGCCGGGCTGATCCGATCGGCGACGACATCCGCGGCTTCTTCCGCCGGCTCCGCTGACCTCGGCCGACGCGAGGAGTTGACCGTCGAGGGCGGCGGCCTGCTGGACCTGCTCGCTCCCAAGGCGTCACCCGAGATCCGCTTCACCGCCCCAGGTCACCGCCACGGCGTGTAGCGACTCATCACGGACGCACTGCCGGCTCAGCGGACGTTCTGGCTCCGCCGCTCCCCGCGGGCCGACAGCAGCCGGCGCAGCACGGTCGGAGTGTGTCCCAGATGCTCGCGGACAGTACGGGTCAGGTGCGCTTGATCGGCGAAACCAAGGTCGGCGGCCAGGTCGGCGAGACCGCGTTCGCCCCGCGTGAGCCGGTCCATGGCCTGGCCGACGCGCACGCGGTTGCGGTAGCGGGTCAGTGACACGCCCATCTCCTGGGAGAAAACCCGGCTCAGCCGGTACGGCGAGACCTTCAGGAGCCCGGCCAGCGAGCACAGCGCCACCGCCTCCGGCGCCCCCTGGAGGATCGCCTCGCGGGCCACCGCGACCAGCGTCCGGTCGGCGGGCTTCAGCCGCTCGACCGGCCGGTCGAGCGGCCATCGCGACGAGACGGAGCAACTCCTCCGTGAGCGCGTAGTCGACGTCACCACCGGCGGCGGCCAGCAGCAGCCGACGGTGAGTGAGATCGACACGCGCGTCCACGTACACCGTCGTCCCGACTGAAAGTCCTTCCCAGAGCCAGGGCACGAAGCTCACCGAGGTGCAGACGTCACCACCGGCGGGGTGTGCGAACCGTTCCTCCTCACCCGGGGCGCCCAGGTAGGCGGTCGTCGGATCCAGATCGGCACTGCTTCCATCGGCCCACCGCCGGAACCTGCCGTGCCGTACGAGCACCATGCGATGGTCATCACGTGCCTCCGGCGCCGACCATCGGGTGTGGTCGGCACGGCAGCCCACCGTGGTCACGGTGAACTCCGGCCGGGCGGCGAGGGTCACGGCTGACAGCACGCCGCAGACACTACGCCGGGGGTACGACGAAACGATCCGCAAAGATCTTCAAGACCTCTCGGCGCGTGGGAGCGGATGCTGGACGGGCACCCGACGACACCAAGGAGTCATCGACATGGCCGTTAGCGCGAAGCTCACCGCGATCATCATCGACTGCGCCGCGCCGAAGGAACTCGCCGAGTTCTACCGGCACCTCACCGGATGGGAGATCACCCACAACGACGACGACTACGCCTACCTGGGCGACGGCCCGATCCAGCTCGCCTTCCAGCGGGTCACCGGCTACCGGGGACCGGGCTGGCCCGACCCCGCCAAGCATGCCCACCTCGACTTCCAGGTCGCCGATCTGGAAACCGCGACCGAGGACCTGCTCGCACTCGGCGCGACCAAGCCCGGCTTCCAGCCCGGCGAAGACCAATGGATCATCCTGGCCGACCCCGAAGGCCACCTGTTCTGCATCACCACGGCCTGACCGGGAGTACCGAATACTCCACGATGCTCAGGGGCCCACGGTGGGAGAGGTCGCTCCCGAACATCAAGAAATGAAGCCGGGCCTACTGTGCCTGTACCACCGGCGGGCCCTCGCTCGCCTGGACGAGGACGAATCCCTGGCCCTGGAAGGCGAGTTGCATGGCCTCGCCACTGCCACGACCGATCAGCGCGCCGACCTTCATGGTTCGGTTGACGCCCACGTGTAGGCCGGCACTCCAGCAGACCGCGGACTGACCGTCGGCGAAGGTCGGCATCTGGGAGGTATCGAGGAGCACCGGCGTGCCGTGCGCGGTGACCGCGACCCAGCCGGTGCCCTTGATCGTCATGTTGAACAGGCCGCCCGCGGCGATCCCCGCGCCCTGCACGCGCTGGATGTCCCAGGTGAGCTGGGGATCGAAGGCCAGCAGGTTGCGGCCGTTGACGGTGAGAGCTTCGTTCTCCAGGTAGAACAGGTGGATGTCGTCGGCGTTGTCGGCCAGGAACAGCAGGCCCTGCCCCCTGACCCGCATCAGCGGGGCGCCCTCGCCGGTCACCATCTTCTTGAACAGTTTCCCGACCCCGCCCGATCCCTCGTAGTCGAACTCCATCTGGCCCTGGAAGGCGACCATCGAGCCCTGCCTGGCGAGCACCTCGTGCGGTAGCCGGACGCGAAGCATCTTGGGGTTCTGCAGGGCGAAGTTGGCGGGAACCTGCTGGGAGTCCAGGTTCCCGAAGAGCGCGCTGCGCATGAGGCTCCCTTTGATGGGGGTAGTCGACATGGGTAGTGACGAACGAGGACGGCACTCCGGTTCCCGTGGCCTGGTCGTACTCCCACGCTCGACGACCCGGCGGTGGCGGTCCGACCTCTGACCGGACTCGATTCCCCGGCGGGCGATGCGGGGGGCCGAGCATGCCGTCAGCGAAGCTGCAGCCGGTTGCGCAGGAAACGACGCTCGGCGTCGGTGGGGGCGAGGTCGAGCGCCGCGCGGTAGCTGTCGGTCGCCTCCTGCGTGCGGCCGGCGCGTCGCAGCAGGTCGGCGCGGGTGGCGTGCAACAGGTAGTAGTCGTTGAGCTGTCCGGTCTCGGTGATCGCGTCGACCAGTGGTAGCGCCGCCTCGGGACCGTTGGCCATGCCGATCGCTACGGCACGGTTCAGATCCACGATCGGGCTTGGTGCGATGCGCGCGAGCTGTGTGTACAGCCCGACGATCTGTGGCCAGTCCGTCTGGGCCGCGACCGGCGCGGTCGCGTGGCACGCCGCGATGGCCGCCTGGAGCTGGAACGGCCCGGCGCGGCGCCGGCGTAGTGCCTGTTCGCAGATCGTGGCACCCTCCGCGATTTGCGCCTGATCCCACAGCGAGCGGTCCTGCTCGGCCAGGGTGACCAGCTCGCCGGCCGCGTCCACGCGCGCCGGCCGCCGGGCATCGTGCAGCAACAGCAGCGCGAGCATGCCATGAGCTTCGGGCTCGTCGGGCATCAACACCGTCACCACCCGCGCGAGACGGATGGCTTCCCGGCACAGTCGGGCCTTCTGCGGGTCTCCGTATCCTTCGTTGAACAGCAGATAGAGCACGTGGAGTACGGCGGGAAGGCGGTCTGGTAACAGGTGCGCGGGCGGCACCCGAAACGGGATGCCCGCGTGCGCGACCTTCTGTTTCGCTCGAAAGAGGCGCTGACCCATGGTGCGCTCCGGCACCAGGAACGCACGCGCGATCTCGACGGTGCTCATGCCGGCCAGGCTCCGCAGGGTCAACGCCACCTGGGCGTCGAGGCTCAGCGACGGATGGCAGCAGGTGAACATGAGCTCCAGGCGCTCGTCGGGGATCTCGCTGTCGCTCAGGTAGGGCGACGGCTCCAGGTCCATCGCGGCCACCTCCCGTAGCTTCGCCGCCTCGGTCGACGCGCGACGCATCCGGTCGATCGCGCGGTGGCGTGCCGTGGTGGTCAGCCATGCCAGCGGCTGGTCCGGTACGCCTGATTCCGGCCACCTTTGGAGTGCCTTCGCGAACGCGTCCTGCGTACACTCTTCGGCCAGGTCCCAGTCGCCGCCGGTGAACCGGATCATGGTGGCCACGATCCGGCTCCACCCGTCGGCGTAGATCCCGGCGATCCGGTCCTCCATCTGACCTGTCACCGGCGTCGTCCGTCTTGGCCGCTAGTCCTCGTCGTCCGGCCAGAACGGACGCAGCTCGATCATCCCGGCCCAGGCCATCGGGTGCCTGGACGCGACGTCGACGGCCTCGTCGAGGTCGGCGCACTCGAGGATGTCGAAGCCGGCTATCTGGTCCTTGGTCTCCGCGTACGGGCCGTCGGTCAGCAGCACCTCACCGTTGCGGACGCGAACCGTGGTCGCGTCGCTCGCCGGCCGGGTGCGGTTGCCCATCAGCCGGATCCCCTTGCCGTCCATCTCCTTGACCCAGTCCTCCACATCCGGGGCGCCGTCGTCCTGGCCGGGCGAGTAGCTCGGGTCGGTGCACACCAGCATCAGGTACTTCATCGGGCTGCTCCTGTCGCGGAATCGGTGGTGGTCATGGATGACGAACAGGCAGGGCCCGCTACTACAGGTTCACATCAAGTTTTTTTGCGCAGCCGGGCAGTCGGAACAGCCGCAATCGAAGGCTCGGGTCGGAGAGAGTCAACGAACGCTTCGGCTTTGGGCTGACTCGTTTTCTCTCTGTTCCGTACTCGGACGAGGCTGGTGCTCCGGCGGGATGCGGTAGACGGACACGTGGGAACGCGACTCGGCGGTGAAGTCGGCCCCGGCCCAGTCCGCATGCCTGGTCTCCAGCTCGAACCCGGCCAACTGAGCCATGAGGTCGAGCTCGGCCGGCCAGATGTAGCGGTGCGGGCTGCGGAACAGCTGAGCCTGCCTGCTCTCATCGAACCTGAAGTGGTGCGAAACGACGTGCTGGCGCAGAACGTCGTAGGTGTCCAAGCCGATGTAGCCGGGCTCGGAATGCCACACCGTGGCCTGCTGACCCGGTGGGAGCTTGCGCAGCTCAGGCACCCAGAGCTCGATCACGAAGCGGCCGCCGGGTATGAGGTGGCGGGCGGCATTGCGGAAGCACGCGACCTGCTCGGCTTGGGTGAGCAGGTTCGAAATCGTGTTGTAGACGAGGTAGACGAGCGTGTATTCGCCCGGGGCGACGGCAGTCGCCATGTCGCCGACGACTACTGGGATCGTCGCTTCGTCCACTTTAGTGCGCAGCTGGTCGATCATCGGAGATGACAGCTCGATGCCGGTGACGGGCACCCCTCGCTCGGTGAGCGGGACGGCCACCCGGCCGGTTCCGATGGCGAATTCGAGCGCCTGTCCGTCGCCTGCGAGTTCGGAGAGGCGGTCCACGGTCGGCCCCAGGACCTTGGGCGCGAACATGCCGGTGCCCGGCGTGTCATAGCGCCGGGCGGTGTCGACGTCCCAGAGCTCCTCCTGTTGCATGCCTCCAACGATCGCCATGGGTATAGGCATTGTCCAATGATTTTGTGACCCTACGGGTCGCGAACGTACGCGAGCCGCTGCGTGCCCGGATCCTGTCAAGCATTCAGCCGGGACACGAAGCCGGCTTCAGTTGGATCGCGGCGGGTTCACGAGGCCTTGCGAAGGCCGGCGAACTGCAGGCCGGCGAAGCCGGCGACCACTACCGCCTGTACGATCACCAGCGCGGTGCCCAGGCCGGTCAGCGGGAACCAGCCGGCGATGAGCAGTTCCGCGCTCGCGGCCACCCAGGCGATGTTGACGGCCATCACGACGCCCACGGCGGCCTTGCTCACCGTCGGCCGCGAGGCGAGGACGAGCAGGCCGGCCGCGAAAGCGACCAGGAACGCGCCGATCGGGTAGAGGAAGGCGGCGGGGAGGCCGAACATCTCGCCGAAGATCGCCGCGACGACGACGTAGACGACTCCGTTGGCGCCCGTGCCCACCGCGTCCTGCCTGAGGGCGAAGCGGAGCAGCTTGGCGTCGGTGGTCTTGACGGTGCCGGCGATGGTAGCCATTTCGAGGATCCCTTCGTGGTGCTGACGTGCGTGTGATCACGAAGTTACGCAGGTCCGCGCCACCCCGAATCAGTCATCGTGACGGTAGGTTCCTGACCGTGCTGTACGGGCGATCCAGTGAACAAACGGACATCGAACGGCTCCTGGCGGAGGCCAGGGCCGGCCAGAGCGGGGCCCTTGTCATTCGGGGTCAGGCGGGGATCGGTAAGTCGGCGCTGCTGCGCTATGCCGCCACGCGAGCGGAAGGCATGCGAGTGCTGCGCGGTGTCGGCATCGAATCCGAGGCCGAGTTGCCCTTCGCCGCGCTTCATCTGCTCCTTCGCACCGGGCTCGACCGGATCCGCGCACTGCCCGATGCGCAGGCCGCCGCACTCAGCGGGGCCCTGGGCCTGGGCGACATCGCGCCGGAAAACCGGTTCCTGGTCGGGCTGGCCACACTGAGTCTTCTCTCCGAACTCGCGGGGGATGGCGCGCTGCTCTGCCTCATCGACGACGCGCAGTGGTTCGACCGGGCGTCCATCGACGCGCTGGTGTTCGCCGCCCGCCGCCTTGAGGCCGAAGGTGTCGTTATGATCTTCGCCGCCCGCGCGGGTTTCCACGCCGCGGGGCTGCCCGAGCTCCGGCTGGGTGGGTTGGACGGTGCGGCCGCCGCCGCCCTGCTCCCCGCCGATCTGCCACCGCAGGTGCGAGAACGCCTCATCGAGGAATCGGACGGCAACCCCCTGGCGCTTGTCGAACTGCCTGCCGCGCTCACCGCGGAACAGCGGGCGGGGCGATTGTCGCCGGTGGGTGCGATGCCCGTCGCCGATCGAGTCCGGGAGGCGTTCCAAAAACAGATAGCCGCGCTTCCCGAGCCGGCGCGGGCCGCGTTGCTGATCGCGGCGGCGGACGGCTCCGGCGAGCTTGAGACGGTGGCGGCCGCGGGCGCCTCCCTGCAGGGCCTTGAGTCAGCCGAGCGGAGCCGCCTGATCGAGATAAGGGGGACGACCATCGGCTTCCGTCATCCCCTGATCAGGTCGGCCGCCTACCAGAGCGCGCCGGTCACTCGGCGCCTTGCCGTACATCGGGCCCTCGCCGACGCCCTCACCGGCTCGGCCGCCGTGGACGCGGCCGACCGGCGGGCGTGGCACCTGGCCGCCGCCGTGCTCGGATCTGACGAGGGAGTCGCACGGGAGCTGGGGGAAGCGGCGGAACGGGCACGTACCCGCAGCGGCTACGCCGCGAGCGCGGCCGCCTACGAGCGAGCCGCCGAGCTCACCGCCGATCCGGTACGACGATCCGGACGGCTGGCCGCCGCCTCGCTGGCGGCGAGTGACGCCGGGCTGATGGGCCGCGCCGCCGCGCTCGCCGACAGCGTCACGTCCGATGTGGCCGACCCTGACGTGATCACCGCGCTGATCCAGGTGCGTGCCCATCGCGAATTCGAGCTGGGCACACCGCTCGCAGCGGGCCGGATCATCCTGGACGGCGTTCCCCGGGTGGCGGCTCGCTCCTCGGAGTGGGCCACCTGGCTACTGGTGGAGACCGTCCGCTGCGCCTGGTTCGCCGGTGACGCGCGGCTGGCCGAGGAGGCGGCCGCGAGCCTCCGCGCGCTTCCCGAGACCGGCTCGCCACTGGTCAGCGGGGCGCTCGGGCTGACCTGCCTGCTGAGCGGTGACATCGAAGAGGGGATCAGGCTCATGGGCGAGGCGGTCGACGGACACGCGCTCGCCGGACTGGGGGTGCCCGGGCTGACCTTCACCGCCTCTCTGTGCCTTCCGCTGGGCCGTGCCGTCCACTACGAGGAGATCACCGGCCAGATCGTGGTGGAGTGCCAGAGGAGCGGAATGATCGGCTGGCTCGCCTTCGCGTTCCAGGATCATGGCCTCGCGCAGGGGTGGCTCTGCCGGTACGGCGAGGCCAGGGCGGCCCTGGACGCAGGGCTGCGACTGGCGGTGGACCTGGGCCATGAGCACCGGGTCAGTCACCTCATGTGCTCTCTCGGATGGGTGCTCGCCCACCAAGGGGATGTGGAGAGGTGCCGAGCGACCGCCGAGGAGGGCATCGCGAGGGCCGACGGCCAAGGACAGGCCCTTGCCGCGGCCATCGGACGCTGGGCACTCGGCCTGCTCGAACTCGGCCTGGGCCGCCCGGACGCCGCCCTCCGGCAGTTGGAGGCCATCTCGCTGACGGGCATCGCCGTCCTCTCCGCCGCCGACCAGGTCGAGGCGGCCGTTCGTGCCGGTCGGCCGGAGCGGGCGAAGGAGCCACTCGCCCGATATCTGGCCTGGGCGCGGCACGTCCGTCAGCCGTCACCCGACGCGATCGCGCTGCGCTGCCGTGCCCTCGTCGAGGGGGACGAGGCGCACTTCGCGTATGCCGTGCGCTGCCATGAGGCAGCCGGTCAGCCGTACGAGCAGGCGAGGACGCGACTCGCCTACGGCGAGTGGCTACGACGGGCACGGCGGCGAGCGGATGCCCGGTCGCAACTGCGCGGCGCACTGGAGATCTTCGACCGGCTCGGCGCGGAGCCGTGGGCCGAGCGCGCCCGGGCGGAGCTGCGCGCGACCGGAGACGTTCCGGCGGCGCCGCGCAAGGCCGACGACCCGCTCAGCGTGCTCACCCCCAGGGAGCGCCAGATCGTACGGCTGGCGGCCAACGGCGCCTCCAACCGCGACATCGCCGCCCAGCTTTTCCTCAGCCCGCGGACCGTCGGCTATCACCTCTACAAGGCGTTCCCCAAGCTGGGTATCACCTCCCGGTCCCAGCTGGCAGCCGTCGCCCGGTCCTCACGGGGGCCCGACTGATCGTCCACCCGGATGTGCGGTCGAACCATGTGCGGTGACGGCCCGGCCTGTCCAGCTCCGATGATCAGGGTTCCTCGCCCGCCTCGTCGATCTCATCGCCGAGGCGGGCGAGGACGCCGGACGTGGCGGTGCGGTTCGGTCTCGGCGGGATCATCAAGGCCGAGCATTTCGGGTCCGCGCGGTGGATCACCTATCCGTAGGTGGGGTGCTGTGGCCAGCTGGGTGGGGAGTCCTCCCAGTCCTGCTGCTGGTTCTTTCTCCTACCGGCCTTGGATAGCGTCGAGGGCATGCGGCTTCATGTGGGATGCGCGATGTGGACTCTCAAGTCATGGCAGGGGCGTTTTCTGCCTCATCCGCTCCCGGTCGGGGAGCGCCTGCGGGCCTACGCGACCTGGTGCAACGCGGTGGAGGGCAACACGACGTTCTACGCGACACCGGCGCGAAGCACGGTGGAGTCGTGGGCGCGGCAGACCGGCCCGGACTTCCGCCTGGTGGTCAAGCTGCCCAAGTCGATCACGCACGAGGGTCGCCTTACCGGCGTCGAGGAGGAACTTCGATCGTTCCTGGAGGCGATCGAGCCACTCGGGCCTCGCGCTCACGCCCTCTGGATCCAACTGCCGGGATCATTTGCTCCGACCGACCTCGGCACCCTGGCGGGTTTTCTGCGCAGGCTTCCCCGCTCGTACAGATACGCCGTCGAGGTCCGCCACCGCGCGTTCTTCGACGACGAGCGATCCGAACGGCTTCTCGAAAGGGTTCTCGCCGGCGTTGGTGCCGAGTGGGTTCCCTTCGACACCGTCACCCTCTTCCAGAGCCCTCCGACCAGTGACGCCGAACGAGACGCGTGGACGAAGAAACCGCGTGTGCCGCGCCGGTCGGTCGCGCTCACCGACCGTCCGATCGTGCGCTACCTCGGCAGGGACGCCACGGAGCGCACGATCGAGGGCTGGCGGCAGTGGATCGACACGGTCACCGAATGGCTACGCGAGGGCCGCTCGCCGACCGTGTTCATCCATACCCCCGACAACGCCGATGCGCCGATGCTCGCCCGTCGTTTTCACGACGACGTACGGGCCCGGCTGCCCGAGGTCGAGCCGCTGCCCGAGCCCATGCCGACCGAGCCGCTGACCCTCTTCTGACCGCGCAGGTTCAGTGTGCTCAGAAGCTGCCCACGGCTCCGAGCGCATTGTGCATCTGGCAGCTGTTCCCGAAGGTCTGAGACGACATGGTGAACCGGCTCTTCCACACACCGACCGCCGACACCGTCACCGGCTCATAGATCAGCGGGCAGACCAGCCCCGCCGCGGGCTTGAACTTACGCACGTCGCCACTCGCGGGCTCCAGAGCCGTGCACGCCTCCCGTGTTTTCGGGTGCGTCCCTCCGCCGACCGGTGAACACTGCAACACCACCGCCCGAGTCGACGGCAGGACGGTCAACCCCTGAGTGAGCGTCAGCACCAGTGCCCGGGCTGACAACTCGTCTCCCGACACACTGGACGCACCCGGCCTGGGGTCACCGAGTGAATCAGCGCCGGCGGGTGACGCACTGAGCGTGGCCATCGCGCCGAGGAACGCCGAACCGAGGACCATCCACTTCGTAAGCCGCTTCATCCAGACCATCTCCCAGCTCACGTGGTGTTCGACGCTCCCAGCGTGACCAGCGGTGACGAGGAGACCAAGTACCGACCCTCCAGGCGCGGGTCAAGATTCCGCGAGGGTAAAGCCGGGTGGCACATCCGGAACCGGGGCCGAACCGGCCGCGGTGGTGATCAGGCGATCCCGGACCGGACCGTCGGTGCGGCGGAGGGCTCGTCCTGGGGGGCGGTGTCCGGCCTGGGCTGCCGCAGCACGATGAGCGCGACGATGAAGGCGGCCACGAGCAGAGCGGCGGCGGTGCCGAAGGCCAGCTGGTAGCCGCCGGTCAGCGCGGCCGCCTGGCTCTCGCCGGCAGCCAGCAGTTCCTCGGTACGCGAGGCGGCCAGCGTGGACAGTACCGCGACGCCGGTGGCCATGCCGACCTGCTGGGTGGTGTTGAACAGCCCGGACGCCAGGCCCGCGTCGTCGGCCCCGGCACCGGACATGCCGAGCGTGGCCAGCGCGGGGAGCACCAACCCGCCACCCGCGATGAGCAGCATCACCGGGAGCAGGTCGGTGACGTAGTTCGCGTCGACCGGGACGCGGGTGAGCCAGCCCATCGCGCCGAACAGGAGCGCCAGGCCCGCCAGCAGGACGGCGCGCTCGCCGAAGCGGGTGTTGAGCCGGGCGGAGACGAACAGGGACACGCCGCCGATGGCCACCGCCGCGGGGAGCATCGCCAGGCCGGTGTCGAGCGCGCCGTAGCCGAGGACCTTCTGCATGTAGAGCGCGACGAGGATCTGGAAGGCGAACATGGCGGACAACGCCAGCATCTGGGCCAGGTTGGCGCCGGAGACGTTGCGCGAGCGGAAGACCCGCAGCGGCATGAGCGGGGTCCTCGCGGTCGCCTGACGGATGAGGAACGCGGCCAGCAGGGCGAGCGATACCGCGCCGAATCCGAGAGTGTGCGTCGCGAGCCAGCCGTACTGCTCGATCTTGACCACGGTGTAGATGCCCAGCATCAGCCCGCCGGTGACCAGCACGGCGCCGAGGACGTCGGCCCCGGCGGCGAGTCCCGCCCCCCGCTCGCCAGGCAGTGCCCTGATCGCCAGCGCGATCGTGGCCAGTCCGATGGGCAGGTTGATGAAGAAGATCCAGTGCCAGCTGAGCGCGTCGGTGAGAACTCCGCCCAGAACCTGGCCGATCGAGGCTCCGGCGGCACCGGTGAAGCTGAAGACGCCGATCGCCTTCGCGCGCTCCCCGGCCTCGGTGAACAGCGTCACCAGGATGCCCAGCACGACCGCGGAGGCCATGGCGCTGCCGACGCCCTGCAGGAAGCGGGCGGCGATCAGCATGCCGGGCCCGGCGGCCACTCCGGCCAGCAGCGACGCGACGGTGAAGACCGCGTTGCCCGCCAGGAACATGGTCTTACGGCCGATGAGGTCGCCCAGCCGGCCGGCCAGCAGGAGCAGCCCGCCGAAGGCGATGAGGTACGCGTTGACGGTCCAGCTGAGCTCGGCGGGTGAGAAGCCCAGATCTCGCTGGATGGCCGGCATCGCCACGGTCACGATGCTGCCGTCCAGGATCGTCATCAGCGCCGCGGCGGACAGCACGGCGAGTGCCGACCAGCGTGATCGGGCTGGTTGGGGCGAAGGCAGGGTTTGCGGCATGGGTCATCTCCTGTCCGGAAGGGAACAGGAGTGACCGTAGCAGATAGTTTTGTTATAGACGATCCCTTGCAGAACTACTTTGCCCGCTGTCGTGCCCGCCGGACCGCCTGTGGCGCCTCGACCGGGACGGCCAGATGGCCGGTCACCAGGCGATTCATGGCCCGTACCAGCACCTCGCGCTCGTCGGTGGGCAGCGATCCCAGTGCGGCCCGGTGCACCCCGTCGACGATCTCCTGGCTCTGCCGTGCGACCTCGGCGCCCTTCTCGGTGACCGAGATGATCCGGGCCCGCCGGTCCGTGCTGGACGGGCGGCGCTCGGCGAGCCCCGCCTTCTCCAGGGCGTCCACCGTGACCACCATCGTGGTCTTGTCCATGTCGCCGATCTCGGCGAGCTGGATCTGGGTGCGCTCCTCCTCCAGGGCGTGCACCAGCACGCAGTGCATCCGCGCCGTCAGCCCGATCTCGGCGAGCGCCGCCGCCATCCGGGTTCTCAGCACGTGACCGGCATGGTCCAGCAGGAACGACAGATCGGGCTCGGTGCGGGCGGGTGCCATGGCGGTCATGTCCCCAGCATAGCGATTAGTTCTGTTCTGGATTATCTGCAAAGGTTGTTGACGGTCGCCAGGCGATCGCTGTGCCTGACGGAAAAGTTCGCTTTCGATAGTCAGTGAGAGAATATCCGCACGATAATTAGTGCATTTCCTGCGACGATGACTCACATGAGCGACATGCTTCTTGGCCTTGCCGATCTCCGTCGGGCATGTGCTCTACTGCTCGACGCGGTGGAGAGGCAATACGGCGAACACGTTGAGTTGGAGTCACTCGCGGTGGACCACTACTGGGACCTGCCTCTTGCGGCGGCTTTCGACATGTCGAATGACCCGGCCGCGGAGATAGGGGTCGGTCAGGTAAGTGACGACCTCGACGAGATTCACGCTCTGCTCGCTCGTGCACCGGACGGACCCGTGATCCTGTGGCATGATCTCGCGCATCTCTGCGGGCTGCTGCGAGCGATCGCTCTGGCCGATGCCTCCGGGTGATGACCGCCGGTCTGCCCGGGAGCGATCGACGGTGGTCGGTCGCGGGAACTCGCGGGGAGCACGCCGCCGGGTCGGCTGCCTACCGCGCCTCGTGAGCGGCTGATGGCCGCTCGGCCATTCCGCGAGGCGTCAGCAGGAACACCTTGGGAGACAGGCGGTCCATATTCCCGCCCCTGCCGAACACCAGGCCGGCGGCGAAATCCACGAACTGCTTGGCCTCGCTGTCCGGCAGCTTGGTGAGGTCCATCACCACGGGGGTACCGGTACGAAAGAAATGCCCCACGTGGAGGGCCTCGTTGTAGTCCCGGGGACACAGTGTTTTAATCACCGCATCAGTCTCCACCGCCCACGGTGACCGTCAAGTCCTCTTCCGAATCGGTGGTCACGCGTCGCGGCGAAGATTCCGGTCATCCACGCGGGGCGTACATGATGACCAGCACGCCGAGCAGGCAGACAGCGGCCCCGATGATGTCCCAGTGGTCGGGCTGGAACCTGTCCACCACCATGCCCCAGGCCAGCGAGCCCGCGACGAACACGCCTCCGTAGGCGGCGAGGATGCGGCCGAAGTTGGCATCGGGCTGGAAGGTGGCCACCAGTCCGTACAGGCCCAGGGCGACGAGTCCGGCCCCGACCCAGAGCAGCCCGCGCTGTTCTCTGACACCCTGCCAGACCAGCCAGGCCCCGCCGATCTCGGCGAGTGCGGCGACCACGAACAGCAGGAGGGAGCGGGCGACGGTCACGGCTGTGACTTTAGGGGATCGTCCGGCGGCCACCGCCTGGATCAGTGTCCCGCGGATCATCCGAAGGTCGGCGATCCGCTGCTCCACCTCGGCGGGCTCGGCCGTCGCCCGTGCTCCGCCGCGAGCGGCCTCGGGGTACAGGATCTATCCGGGGTCCGTGCCGGACGTCGCTTCCTGCGCGGGGTGGCGGGCGGCGTGCCGTCTGGCGCGGTAGGCGCTGGCCTTGGCGCGGTTCTGGCAGGACAGGTCGCAGAATCTGCGCGAGCCGTTGCGGGTGGTGTCGAAGAAGACCAGGTCGCACCCGTCGGCCTGGCAGGCGCCGAGCCGGGTGGCCTGGCCGACGCCGATGACCATGGCCAGCGCCGTGCCCATGTCGGCCGCCCAGGCGTCCACGAGGGGCGCGTCGGGCCGGTGGAAGGCCAGCCGGTGGGGCTGACCCGGATCGACGCGCAGGCTGGGGACGGCGGCGTGCCGTACCAGCAGATCGTTGAGTGCGGCCGCGACCTCGGTGATGGTCTCGCCCGCGCCGAACGCCGGCCGTAGCCGGGCGGCGATCCCGGCCAGCCGATCCGCCTCCGCGACGGTGAGGGCACGCGGAGCCCGGTCGGTCACGACGCCCTCCTCGTTGATCGCGGCCAGTCGCTCGGCGCTCGAGGCCGGTGGCGTGACCTCGCGGCCGTGCGCCGAGGTGGCGGTGAGGCGGTTGACCAGAAGAGCGGCCAACTCGATCCTGCTACCGACGTAACTGTCTATTTGAGGTTGACGAGTGATGCGCCAAGGATCTACTGTCACTGTCATATTCTACATAGATAGTGATGAACGGGGCTTATGATGTCGGAGTTCTCCAAGCTGGCACGGCAGATGTGGCACCAGATCGAGCCGGTGCACGCGTCGCTCTATTTCTCCCCCGAGGCTTTCGACGAGGCGGCGCGGCTCGGCTACGACATCGAGTCGCGCTGGCCGAGCTACTTCGCCTGGCGTACGGCGCCGCTCGGTGCCGCCGGGCCGAAGCTGGTCACCGGCACCTACTACAGCTTCAGCCCGGCGGCCGTCGCCGAGCACGTGCCGGGCATCTGGGCCACGGCGCGGCCCGAGGCGGTGCTCCAGGCCCGGTTGCGGGCGGTGGACCGCACCTTGCGCACCCTCCTCGGTGACAAGGTCGCCACGCCCGAGCTGGCCGAGGCGGCCGAGCTGGCCGTCAGGGCCGCCGAGAGCGCCGAGGTCGTCCACCGGCCCCTGGCCGCCGCCAACCTCGATCTGCCCTGGCCCGAGGAGCCGCACCTGGCGCTCTGGCAGGCCTACACCGTGCTGCGCGAGCACAGGGGCGACGGGCACCTGGCAGCCCTGGCGACCGCGGAACTGGACGGGTGCGAGGCGCTGGTCTCGTTCGCCGCGATCGGGGCCGCACCGGTGAGCAACTTCGCGGGCCGCGGCTGGAGCGACGAGGAATGGGCGGCCGCCCGCGACCGGCTGGCCACCCGTGGTCTGGTCGACGCGGAGGGGGTCGCCACCCCGGCGGGCCAGGCGCTCCGTGACCAGGTCGAGCGGATCACCGACGAACTGGCCGCCGGGCCGTGGCGCGCGCTCGGGACCGAGTCGGCCCAACGGCTGGCCCTGCTCAACCAGCCTCTGCTGGGCGCGGTGTTCGAGTCGGGGATGCTGCCGATGGTCAGCACCCTGGGCATCGGCAGCGTGCGGGCGCCGGAATAGGGACGGCCCGGTCTACAGATCGACCGCCCCGGCGATCCTGTCCCGCATCGGCCGCCTGCTCAGCGACTCCAGCGCCTCGTCGACGAGCCTGCTCAGCGGGTAGGACAGCTCCGCCTCCAGTTCGGCCGCCGCCGCGCTGGTCGCCGCCCACTCCTTGTCGAGGAGGGGGATCAGTGACTCGGCCCTGGCGGTCAGCCTGACGATCCGCTGGCGCGCGTCGGCGCCGGGGTTGAGTGTGACCAGATCCTCCTTGGCCAGCTGTGCGACCGTCTGGCTGGCCGCCGAATGCGTGACACCGATCGCTCTGCCCAGGTCGCGGATGGAGCTGGGCCCGGTGGCCGCCAGTGTTCGCAGGATCGGTGTGTAGCGCGGGCGGAAGCCGTCCAGGCCGAGGTCGGTGTAGACGGCGGCGACCCCCGCGTCCAGCTGGTCGAGGAGATGGCGCAGCCGCGTACCGAGTAGCTCGGGAGTTGACATGCCACTAATGTACCAGTGCTGTTATATCTCCGGAGAGGAACTCGCCTTGTACCCCCCTATCGAGCCCCACGAGCACGGCCTGCTCGACACCGGTGACGGCAACCTCGTCTACTGGGAGGTCTGCGGCAACCCCGCTGGCAAGCCCGCGGTCGTCGTCCACGGCGGCCCCGGGTCGGGGTGCGGGTCCGGCCACCGTCGCCTCTTCGACCCCTCGCGGTACCGGATCGTCCTGTTCGACCAGCGCAACTGCGGCCGCAGTCTGCCGCACGCCGGCGACCCCGCGACCGACCTGAGCACCAACACCACCCATCATCTGGTCGCCGACATGGAGCGCCTGCGCGAGCACCTCGGCATCGACCGGTGGCTGCTGTACGGCGGGTCGTGGGGCTCCACGCTGATGCTCGCCTACGCCGAGACCCACCCCGAGCGGGTGTCGGAGATGGTCGTCGCCAGCGTCACGATGACGCGCCGCTCCGAGATCGACTGGCTCTACCGGGGGGTCGGGCGGTTCTTTCCCGAGGAGTGGGAGCGGTTCAGGCGGGGAGTCCCCGAGGCCGACCGCGACGGTGATCTGCTCGCGGCCTACGCACGGCTCATGGCCGACCCCGATCCCGAGGTGCGGGCCAGGGCGGCGCACGACTGGACCGCCTGGGAGGACGCGGTGATCTCCCTGGAGCCCAACGGCACGCCGAACGCCTACAGCGACCGGCCCTCCGCCGCCATGCTGGCCTTCGTACGGATCTGCGCGCACTACTTCTCCAACGCCGCCTGGCTGGAGGAGGGTGTCCTGCTGCGCGAGGCCGGACGGCTGGCCGGGATCCCCGGCGTACTCGTCCACGGCCGCCTGGACCTGGGCGGACCGCTCGACACGCCATGGCAACTCGCTCAGGCCTGGCCCGACGCCCGGCTGGTCGTGGTCGACGACGCCGGGCACACCGGCAGCGACACGTTCAGGACGGAGATCCTCTCAGCCCTCGACGCCTTCGCCATCTGAGTACGCGAAAGGCCGGCACCGCCGGTACGGGACGGTCGCCGGGCCGAGGTCTCACCTTCCCCGCGAGCCGTGCGCGGGGCGTGCGGACGTGGCGTGTCCGCGCGGAATACGGGGGGCCTCGGGGTGCCGAGCCCTGGGGATCCGCCGGGGTCGTTCCGGGTGAGCCTCCGGGCGGTGTTCGACGCGGACCTCGGGACGGCGGACGTACACCGGATCACCCGGCTGGAGGAGCCGGTAGAGGGGGACGGCGTTGTGCAGCGGGACCCGGACGCACCCGTGGGAGGCGGGGAAGCGGGGAACGAGGGTGGAGCCGTGGATGGCGATGCCGCCGTTGAAGTAGACGGAGTAGAACATCGATCCCAGGATCCCGGTGGACCAGCCGGGGAGCCGCACTCCGACCCGGTAGTCGCCGACCGGGGTGTCGGCGAACCCGCAGTGGCCCTTCTCGCAGTACGACCTGCGGGCACCGGTCGAGATATGGGTCACCAGCACGGGTTTCCCTTCCTTCCACACCGTGAGGAGCTGGCGTCGCAGATCGATCTCGGCCCGCCCGGGCCCTCCGTACCCCACCAGGGGCCTGATGCGCCTGGGGTGCAGGAGGGCCTGCCAGGTCGGCAGGTCGATCCTGTCGACGGGCCTCAACCCGTTGGCCTTCTGGAAGGCCCATACGGTCATGCGCAGCGCGGAATCATACGTGGAGCTGAGATTTCCCGGGGTGAAGCCCAGATCTCTAAGCCTTTTCTTCACATTATGCACCTCGATTCCCCTGCTGCCCATTTTGAGGATCGTGAATTGGTCGGGAAGGGGGGCCTGCTGGAAATCCGGGGAGGGGTCGATCGCGGCGTGCGCGACGCCGATGGGGAGGGTTGTGGCCAGGGCGAAGATGGCGCCTGCGATCAGGGAGCGGTGGACGGTGCTTCGCATATGTGACGCCTATCCGCTGGCAGGAGGGATTAACCCTGTAGTGCCGCTTGCCAGAAAGTAAGAGTTATACCGCTACGTGCGACCTGACGGTTAATGTGGAGGGATTTTCCCGAGAAAACAGATATGTGTTTTCAGGCGATGTTATATTATTATTTTAGAGACATATATACGATATTTTCGGAGCCGTTGAGCGTGAACGGTGCACTGCCACGCACTGTTCGCGCTGCTCGGCTCTCGCCCTCGCGTACGGGTGCGCCCTGGGGCGTACGAGAAGCGCGGAACCTGAACCGCTGACCCGCTCGCGAGCCGTACGAGAACGCAGGGTCTGGTACGGCGTGCGGTGTACCTATATAGTGCAGATTGCAATAAAGAATTTTGCACTACACGGAGCGCGGGGAGTGGCCATGGCACGGGGCGTCGATCTGGTCCGGCTGACCGTGCTCGCGCTGCTCTCGGTCCGGCCGAGCCACCCCTATGAGATGCATCGCTTCGTCGTCGACACCCACAAGGACTACGTGACCGGGTTGCCGCGCAGCCTCTACCACGCGGTCGACCGTCTGGTCAGGGACGAGCTGATCGCGGCTGTCCAGACCAGCAGGGAGGGGCGGAGACCGGAGCGCACCGTCTACGAGCTGACGGATGAGGGCAGGGCGGAGCTCGCCACCCGGCTGCGGCGGCTGCTTGAGCAGGTGGGGCCCGACAGCCTCACCTTCACCGCGGCGATCTCGCTGATGGGGTGCCTGCCGAAGGCCGAGGTGGAGCGGGCGCTGCGGGTCAGGGCCGCCACCCTCGAAGGGAGGGTCGTCGCGGCCGACGCCAATCTGAAAGGGCTCACCGAGAGTGGGCTGCCCCCGGTGCTCCTGCTGGAGCTCGAATGCGAACGCGCCCTGCGCGCCGCCGAGCTCGACTGGGTACGCGGTCTCCTCGTCCGGCTGGAGTCGGGCGAGATCACCTGGACCGGCAGCCTCAACCGTGAGCTGCCGGGCTGGATCGACGAGGACGATGAATCGCCCCGTCCGCGCGAAGAGCAGGAGAAGGACCAAGAACCGCCCGGTCCCCCCGGAGACGACGCCGCCCGGCTGAACACCCCTGGGAGCTCACTGTGAAGTCCACCCCGCTGTTCGAGGCGGCCGGGGTGATCGAGGCCCCGGTAGGCCGGGTGGAGCGGCTGCTGCTGGCCGTGCGTCCCGGGCCCGTCGGCGCGGACAACGTCTGGCTGCTGGCGGAGCACGGCGGCGTCGTGGCGGGCGGCCCGGAGCGGTTCACCCTCAGCACGCCGATACACACCATGACCGTCGAGGTAGGCGAACACACCATCGCCTTCCAGGGCGGCTGGTGGTACCGCGGGGAGTACGCCGTCGAGCCGAACTCGGAGGGCACCCTGCTCACCCACCGGGTCCGCAACGTCGCGACCCGGGGACGGTGGGGCGTGCCGCTCGCCAACCGCTTCTTCTTCGGCTTCGACAGGAGCGCGAGCGACGGTTTCACCGTGGGGCTCCGGCGGATCGGCGACGAACTGGGCTGCCGTACACACCTGCTCTGAGCGCACGGCGTTTCCGGTACCGGATCCGCAGAGCCGGAAAACGCCGGGTGTATCCCTCTGGGGCGCACGGGGATGCTCGCGGACGTCACGAAGACATCCCCGTACGGGATCCAGGGGAGCACCGGCCGATCAGCCGAGCCGGATGACGCCCTTGGAGACCTTGATCTTCCTGCGGGCCAGCGGCCGGGTGGCCGGCCCCCTGGCCACCGAGCCGTCGGCGATCCGGAACCTGCTGCCGTGGCAGGGGCAGTTGATGATCCCGCCGCGGATGGTGGCGACCGCGCAGCCCTGGTGGGTGCACTTGGCGCTGAAGGCGCGGAAGGTGCCCTTGACGGGCTGGGTGACCACCCATCTGCCGCTGATGATCCGGCCACCGCCGACAGGGATGCTGCTGGTCTTGGCGAGCACGGGACCGGCGGTCTCTCCGGCCTCCTCGGTCGCCTCGGCCGGGCGTACCAACGCGATGGCCGACGCGATCGCGGCGGCGGCGCCGCCCGCGAGGCCTCTGAAGATCATTAATCGACGGGTGGGGGTGGGCATGGCGGGCCTCCCGGGGGGACGAATGGATCGCGTGTGTGGTTCATATCACAGGAAAGCGGGCCTGCAGGCAGGCTCCGCGATCCTCCCCGGCGATGCGCAGGCTGCCACCGTGCCGTACCGCGATGTCCCTGGCGATGGCCAGCCCGAGGCCCGATCCGCCCGCGTCCCTGTCCCTGGCCTCGTCCAGCCGGGTGAACCTGTCGAAGACCGCCTCGTGGTGCTCGGCGGGGATGCCGGGGCCGTCGTCGCACACGTCGAGCACCGCCTCACCGCCGTCGGATGCCAGCCGGACGGTGACCGCGGAGTTCGCGTGACGTACGGCGTTGTCCACCAGGTTGGCCACCAGGCGGCGCAACTGCCCGGCCGAGCCGAGGACCACCGTGTCGGCCGCCACCTCCAGCGTCACCCTGATCTCCGGCCTGGGCCGCGATCGGGCCGCCTCCTCGGCGGTCACCTGGCCGAGGTCCACCTCCTCGTGGCAGACGGGCTCTGCCGCGTCCAGGCGGGCGAGCAGGAGGAGGTCGGAGGTGAGCACCTGGATCCGTTCCACGTCGGTCAGCGCCTCGGCCGCCAGCGGCCCCGGCGGTGCCAGCTCAAGGCGCGTCCTCAGGATGGCCAGCGGGCTGCGGAGCTCGTGGGCGGCGTCGGCGACGAAGCGTTTGTGCCGGCTGACCGCCAGTTCGAGGCGGTCGAGCGTGCGGTTCATGGTCTCGGCGAGGCGGGCGATCTCGTCGCGCGACCGCGGTACGGGGACCCGCCGGTGCAGGTCGCTGGCGGTGATGTCGGCCATCTCGGTACGGATGGCCGAGACCGGTGCCAGTGCCCGGCCGACGGCGAGCCAGGTCAGGACGGCGACCAGCAGGAGCAGCGCGGGGATGCCGGGCAGCAGCAGGCCCCACAGTGCCCGCAGCGCGTCTCCCGTCGGCTCCAGCGACGCCCTGGCCTGCACGACCAGCACGCCGTCGGCGGCGTCCACGGGCATCGTGGCCAGGGCGAAGTCGTCTCCGGGCGCCCACTGCGCCACCTCGGCGGGCTGGGCCGCGGTGCCGCCCTGGAAGTCCCGCACGACTGCCGGGGACTTTTCCCCGGGCGATGCGGTGGCGGCCGGGCTTCGGACCGAAAGCTCGGAAACCAGCGGTGCGGGGTACGTGAGGATCTTGACGTCGGGGTCGAGGAGAGTCGTCTCCGCCAGACTGACAACATCGGCGGGTTTTCCGGCGACCGCCACGCCGCCGGCGAGCACCTTGGCGGTGGCGTCGGCACGGCGGACGGCCTCGTTGGAGGCGCTCCGCGCCAGGCTCCCGGTCAGCACGCCGACGAGCACCGCGGCCGCCACGCCCAGCGCGACCGCGACGATGGCGGTGGCCGCGAGGGTCGCCCGGAGCCGCACCGACAGACGCGACGCCACCTCAGGCCTCCAACCGGTAGCCGGCGCCGCGCACCGTCACCAGCGACGAGCGGCCGAACGGAGAGTCGATCTTGCGGCGGAGCGCGCTGATGTAGACCTCCACGATGTTCGGGTCGCCGTCGTAGGAGAAGTCCCACGCCTGGGCCAGCAGCTCGCTCTTGGAGACCACCTCGCCCTGCCTGCGTGCCAGGCCGTGCAGCACCGCGAACTCCTTGGGGGTGAGGGGGATGTTCACCTCCCCGCGGCGGCAGCGGAGCCCCGCGGGATCGATGGTCAGGTCGCCGACCACGATGGACACCGGTCTGGCGTGGCCGCCCCGGCGTACCAGCGCGCGCAGCCGGGCCAGCAGCACCACGTAGGAGAACGGCTTGGACAGGAAGTCGTCCGCGCCGGTGTCCAGGGCCTCTGCCTCGTCGTGCACCCCGTCCTTGGCGGTGAGCATCAGGATCGGCGTCCAGTTCTCCGCGTCGCGGAGCCTGGCGCAGACGGTGTAGCCGTTCATCCGGGGCAGCATGACGTCCAGCACGATCACGTCGTACGGGTTCTCGGTCGCCATCCACAACCCGTCGCGCCCGTCGTACGTCACGTCGACGGCGAACCCCTCGCCCGCCAGCCCGTCCTTCAGCAGATGGGCCAGACGTTTCTCGTCCTCAACCAGCAGCACACGCATACCGCTTAGAGTGCCGCACTCCGCCTAAAGCCAACCTGAAGATGATTTCTGCCGTCTTCAGGCTGGGTTCAGGCAGCGGGCGGGAGTCTGTGATCTCCAGATCCGCCTGACAAGGAGAACACCCATGCGTATCCGCATGCTCGCCGCCGCCGTGGTGACCGCGGGGGCACTGATGGCCACCCTGACCGGGGCCGCCAACGCCGACGACACGCCCACGCCCGGTCCCAAGGAGGGCACCGTGCAGATCCAGTGCGAGGGCGGCGGCCAGGCGACCCTGATAACGCGCCGGCTGACCGAGGCCGAGGTCAAGGAGTTGGAGAAGGCCGGATCGTCGCCCGCCGCGCCCTTGGTACGGGCCGACGAGGCCGGGGTGCCGAGCGGCCAGGTCAAGGTCTTCAGGAGCACCCGGGCGGAAGGGGAGAACGCGAAGGTGCTCTCTCCGCTTCCCGAGGGCGTGACTCCCGGCAAGGACGTCAAGGTCATGGCCGCTCCCTCGGTGCCTGCGGTGCCCGGGGCCCCGGAGGCCGTGGCGATGACCGTGATCCTCGATGACGTTCACGAGGGGGCCGAGAGGGTCGAGGGGGCCAGGAAGGCCGAGAAGGTCGAGGCGGCCGAGAGGGTCGAGGGGCCCGGAGGCGCCGCGGTCAAGGTCACGAACACGCCCGCCGAGGGCGCCCCCGTCGTCACCTGCGCCAAGAAGGAGTAGCTCCGCGGGGGTGATCCCAAAGACCTGCGAGCCGGCCGGGGAAACCCGTGCGGGAGTGACTCCGGCCGGCTCGCAGCCGATCGGGACGATCGGGGAGCGTCCCGGGAGGCCGTATCGTGTTGGGGGGCCGGTGCGGTTCAGTCCTCGGGGAAGGTCGGGTGCGGGCCCAGGGCCCAGTACTCGTACAGGCCGTAACCGACGTGGCCGTCGTACTCGAAGCGGCCGACCGCGTCGACCAGACCCCACATCGTGGCGGCGTCCTCCGGAAGGGTGTGGGTGACGCCCTGGACCACCGGTTCCGGCCCCTGGTACATGCCGTGCCTCCAGTCCGATTCCAGGCCATATCCGGTGCCCACCATCAGGTGCACCGGGAGAATCGGGGTGCAGTGCACGTCGAAGGGCTTGCCACCCGGCGGAGAGAAGGAGATCGTCGCCTCTCGTACGTCCCGGGTGCCCTCCGCGTACGTCGGACGGTACTCGGGACGGCCGAGATACTCCTCCTCGCCCTGCCTCGGGGTGCCGAACCCCCACACCCGCACCGCCTCCTCCAGCACCCGGCGGCCCTTCTCGTCCTCCTGGACGATGCACAGGATGGCGTGGTCGTCGAACTGGATCGGGGTGTAGAGCCAGTAGAAGGTACCGGCGTCGCGGGCCTGGATGCCGGGGGGCTCGGGCTCGCCGACCGGGCGGATGCCCCACGAGCGGTCGCGGGTGCCCTGCCAGCGGTCCGGGGTGACCTCGACGCGCTCGTCGCCGATCAGTATGTGCCCACTCCACCTGCCGGTCTGGGCCAGCCGGGAGGAGTCGAACAGCACGCGCTCCTGCCGGCGTAAGAAGTGCCGGGGCTCCAGCGTGGCCGGGATGGTGCCCTCCCAGCTGAGGTCGAAGGAGAGGCCGTGCTCGGTGGGGTCGAGCACCACCCGCAACCGCCTGAGCCCCTCGATCACCTCGACCCGGAACGGGCCGACCCGGGTGTCCATCCGGTCGTCGCCGAGTTCCCGGGAGGCCCGGACCACGCGGTGCAGGTTCCGGTGGCGTACGCAGGCGAACGCGTCGGTGACCCCGAGGTTGGGATACTGCCCGAGGCCGACGATGAGCATCAGTTCGTCGGATCCGGCGTGACAGTTGAAGTAGTACCGGTCGTAGAAGTTACGGTCCGAGGTCGTGACGTGCCGCATCACCTCGGGTGACTGGTGTACGGGATGGTCGTCGAGGGGCGACAGCGTCATCGGGTGCTCCTTCTGTCTCAGGAACACGTTCTAACAAGCGCTTGGTGAATCGGTCAATGGTGCGCGGTCCGCACAGCGGTATGGCCCGCGCCTTCGAAGGCGCGGGCCATACCGCTGACAGGTGACGTACGCCGTGGTCGGCCGACCCGGGTACGCCGTACCGCTAGGGCAGTTTCTTGGACGTGTGCTCCGCCCTGGCGTCGGCCCTGCCGCCGATCTCTTCGGCCTTCGACGTGGCGTCGTCCGTCACGTCGGAGGCCTTGCCCGCCATCGCCCCCATCTTGTGTCCCACCCATTGGGACGCGTCGGAGGTGCTGTCCTTCAGGGTGTCCGCCCACTGGTCGGCGTTCTTGCGGTACAGCGCGTAGCCCGCCGCTCCGATCGCGACGCCGGTGACCAGCAGGACCATCGGCCATCCGCGGGACTTGGTGGGCTTGGGATCAATCCTCGCGGCAGCCTGGGACAGCGCGGCGCTGAGTTTCGGCGCGAGCTGTTCCTCGATCGAGTGCGCGGCGGCGTCAAGCCTCGGTGCCGCCCACCCGCGTGCGACGATGATCTTCTCACCGGCCACGTTGCGAGCATGATCGGCCATCCCAAAGGCCTGGCCGGCCACGTCGCGGGCCTGGCTGGCCAGCGGGCTGACCCGATCCACGACGAGGACAGCCTGAGCCTTCGCGTGGCGCAGCCGCCTTTCCGGAGCCACGATCTTCATGTGGCGCTTTCCAAACAGTGCTAGAGGCACAACAACCTCCCCATTCGTTGGGGCCCCGTCGCCACCCCTTCCCGCTCGAAGACGGCTCAATCATGACGGCCCGTGGGAGGATGCATGAGGGATCGGCTCCGGCCGAAATCGTCAAAGCGCTACAAAAGCAATACGTTGCATAGGCATTGCCACAACCTGAAGGGGGCAGTCCGATCATGGCTGAGAAGTTGATCGCGAACCTCAACACCAATCGCGGGAGCGTGAAGGTCCAGCTCTTCCCGGACCACGCGCCCAAGACCGTGCGCAACTTCGTCGAGCTCGCCGAGGGCACCCGCGAGTGGGTGCACCCGGAGACCGGCCAGAAGTCCACCGCCAAGCTGTACGACGGCACCATCTTCCACCGGGTCATCTCGGGCTTCATGATCCAGGGTGGCGACCCGCTGGGTCAGGGTGTCGGCGGTCCCGGCTACAAGTTCGACGACGAGATCCACCCGGATCTCTACTTCAACCGCCCGTACCTGCTCGCCATGGCGAACGCGGGCATCCAGATGGGCCGCGGCACCAACGGCTCCCAGTTCTTCATCACCGTGGTGCCCACGCCGCACCTGAACGGCAAGCACACCATCTTCGGTGAGGTGATCGAGGGTCAGGACGTCGTGGACGCCATCGCCAAGACCGACACCGACGCCCGCGACCGTCCCACCGAGCCCGTGGTCCTGGAATCGGTGACCATCGAGCGCGTGCAGAGCTGATCTCTCGCCCGGCGGCCTCCTGGGGAGGCCGCCGTTCGCGTTTCCGGCCGGCGTCGCTCAGTCGCCGTTTATGTGTGTACGGGCACTCGGGATCGTGAATAGGCTGGCAGTCTGGGGATAACAGAACGCGCGAAGGGGCCAGCCACAGACCATGACCACCCAGCCGTCCAGCGACCCCGACACCGTTGTCCCCAACTGCTACCGGCATCCAGGGCGTGAGACCTACGTCCGCTGCCAGCGCTGTGAGCGCCCCATCTGCCCCGACTGCATGCGCGAGGCCGCGGTGGGCTTCCAGTGCCCCGAGTGCGTGGCGGAGGGCAACAGGGGCATGAGGCAGGCGCAGTCGGTGTTCGGCGGCCGGGCGGTCGTCACGCCCCGGGTCACCTGGGCGCTGCTGGTTCTCAACGTCCTGGCCTACTTCGCCGAGACCGTGCGCACCGACTGGGTGCTGGCCAACTTCACGATGAACTCCTACGCCGTCGCCTACGACGGTGAGTGGTGGCGCCTGATCACCGGGGCCTTCCTGCACATGCCGCTCGGCGGTGGCGGCTGGGCCCTGACCCACATCGTGTTCAACATGTGGGCTCTCTACGTCATCGGTCCCGAGCTGGAGCGGCGCCTCGGCTCGGCCAGGTTCCTGACGCTCTATCTCCTCGCGGCGATCGGCGGGTCCGTCGCGGTCTACCTGTTCGGCATCGCCGCGGTCGGTGCCTCGGGCGCGATCTACGGCATGTTCGGCGCGCTGTTCGTGCTCGGCAGGAAGCTCGGCTACAACGTCCAGGGTGTGCTCTGGCTGATCGGCATCAACGCTGTGATCACCTTCGTGATCCCCGGCATCAGCTGGCAGGGACACCTCGGCGGCCTGATCGCCGGCTCCCTGGTCGCGGCGGTGTTCGCCTTCGCCCCGGCCAGGAACCGCAACGCCGTCCAGTGGGGAGGTTGCGCGGCGATGCTGGTCGTTCTGGTCGCGCTGGTGCTGGCGTTGCCGCCGTTCGCCGTCCAGGCCGAACTCGGTATCTACGGTTGATCCACACCCTGATGCTTCCCCAGGGTGTGGATAATGCCTGTGGAAAAGGCTAACGCCAGCGGGTGGACAGGATCACACCGAGGATGATGAAGGCGAACCCGACCAGCAGGTTCCAGTTCTGGAGGGCGCCGAAAACGGGCGCGGTGGGCGCCACGTAGTAGACGGCGATCCACAGGATGCCGACGATCCAGCAGGTCACCATGACCGGCGCCAGCCAGCGCGGGCTGATCTTGATCTGCTGTGAGGTCTGCGGCGGGGTGTAGACCGGCTTCTTGCGAGTCTTGGGCTTGGGCACTGGGGTTCTTCTCCTGCGTCAACCCTGCGCGATCCGGACCGTGCGCAGGCCATGTCGATTAGCGTAGTCGCTAGTGGGTGAAGTCCCGTGTAAGGATAGTCCGCGCAGGTGGGCCATGGCGATTCCGTGAGGCACCATACTGCGGCAAATGTTCTGCCGGACCCGTGATCCGTTCCCGCCGGGCGGGTGTCCCGTCGCTAGCCTTGCCCTTCGTGAGAGCCGTGTTGAGGGTCATGGGCGATCTGAGCATCACCGCCGGCCTGGTCATCCTGCTCTTCTGCGCCTACCTGTTGTGGGGCACCGGCTCCTACACCGCGGAGCAGCAGGTGCTGTTGCAAAGGCAGCTCATCGAGGGGGGGAAGGCCGGCCGGGGACACGGGCCCGGTCCGGTCCGGCTGGGCGGGGCGGTCGCGCTGCTGTCGATTCCCAGGCTCGGCGACGACTACCGGTACGCCGTCGTGGAGGGCGTCGACCAGGACCGGCTGCGGATGGGACCGGGGCACTACCCCGGAACCGCCATGCCAGGAAAAATCGGTAATTTCGTTCTTTCGGGCCATCGGACCACCTATGCCGCCCCGTTCGGCCGCATCGACGAGCTCCAGCGGGGCGACCAGATCGTGCTCGACGCCCGCGAGGCCCGCTACACCTACCGGGTCACCGGCAGGCGCGTCGTCGACCCCACCGAGATCGGCGTCATCGCCCCGGTCCCCGACCAGCCGGGAAAGACGCCGACCAGGGCGACGATCACCCTGTCCACCTGCCACCCGAAGTACTCGGCCGCCCAGCGGCTCGTCGTCTTCGGCGCGCTGGACCGGAGCCAGGACCGCCTCGGACGACCCGAATAGCCCCGGCAACCAACCCCGACAACCCGGAGAAGGAGTCTCGTGTACGGCTGGATCTGGCGGCTGCTTCCCGGAAACCTCGCGGTCAGGGTGTTCACCGCCGCCGTACTGGTCGCCCTGGTCGCGGCCGTACTCTGGTATTTCGTGTTCCCCTGGATCGAACCCCGCATCTCCCTCGACCCGACCGGCGTGGGCTGATGAGCCGCGTCCTGGTCGTGGACAACCACGACAGCTTCGTCCACACCATCGTCCAGTACCTCCGTGAGCTCGGCGCCACCTGCGACGTGCGGCCGCGTGACCAGGTCAGGGTCGAGGACGCAGCCGGCTTCGACGGGGTTCTGATCAGCCCCGGTCCCGGCACCCCGGAGAACGCGGGCGTGAGCGTCCCGCTCGTCGGCTACTGCGAGGCCCACGGCATCCCGCTACTCGGCGTCTGCCTGGGGCACCAGGCCATCGCCATCGCCCACGGCGCGACCGTCTCGCGGGCCCCCGAACTGGTGCACGGCCGCACCAGTGCGATCACGCACGACGGGCGCGGCGTCTTCGCCGGCCTGCCGTCGCCGACGACCATGACGCGCTACCACTCGCTGGCCGTCCTGCCCGAGACGGTTCCCGAGATCCTTGAGGTGACCGCGACCACCGGTGACGGCGTGATCATGGGCCTGCGCCACCGTACGGCCCCCGTCGAGGGCGTGCAGTTCCACCCCGAGTCGGTGATCTCCCAACACGGTCATCGGCTGCTCGGAAACTGGCTGGAAAGATTGTTGTAACGCGGCGCCCTTCCTGGGCGATTGACCAGTGAGAGTCCTTCCGCCATCGCCCCCGAGTGGCGGAAGGGCTCTTCCCCGTTTCGGGGCTCTCGCACAGGCGATGCCGGAAGGTCACGGGGAACGAGGAAGGCCCCCGCGATCGCGAGGGCCTTCTCATGTGCTCGCCATGTGTTCCGGGTCAGGTCCCGTCGGGTGGCGACTCGTCGAAGATGGTGCCGTCGTCGGGCTGCGTGGGCGTGTCGTCCGTCGGCTCGTCGGGAATGGTCGGCTCTTCGGACGGGTAGGTCGGCTGCTCGGTCGGCTGGGGCGCCTGCCCGCTCGACACGATCAGCGTGATCGTCGTCCCCGGCTGGTACTTGCCGCCCGCCTCGGGAGACTGGCTCAGCACGGTGTCCTTGGGCAGGTCACTCGGCTGCTCGACGACCTTCCACTTGAAGCCCGCCTCCTTGAGCATGTTCTTGGCGTCCCCGACGGTGAGGTTGACCACGCTCGGGACCTCCACCGCCTCCTTGGGCACGTAGATTCGCACGGTGCTGCCCTTGTTGGCCTTCTTGCCCGCCTCGGGCAGGGTCTCGAAGACGATGCCCTGCTTCCGGCTGGAGGGCTTGCTCTGCAGGCTGACCTGGAAGCCGGCGTCCTCAAGGGCCTGCTTGGCGTCCTCCACGGTCATGTTGAGCACGGAAGGCACCTCGACCTTCTCGATGCCCTTGGAGACCTTGAGCGTCACCTCGGAGTTCTTGTCCACCTCGGTGTCGGCCGCCGGTTCGGTGTCGATCACCGAACCCTTCGGTATCTCCTCGTCGAACGCCTGGACCGTCTTCACCTTCAGGTCGAGGTCCGTCAGCGCCTTGGTCGCCGCCTCCATGGTCTGCGAGGCCAGCGGAGGGATCTTCACCTTGCCCGAGGCGGTGGGGGTGCCGGGGGAGCTGAGGAACATGTAGCCCACGCCGACGAAGGCGCCGATGACCAGCAGGGGGATGAGGATCCACGCCGCGGTCTTGACCGCGGTGTTGCTGCTCTGCTGCCGGCGCCGGCCGCGCTCGCCGGTGCGCCCGCCCCCTTCCTCGCCGTACTCGTACGCCGGGACGGCGGTGGTGCGCTGGGTAGCCGGGCCGCCGGGCCCGGGAGCCTGCATCGTCCGGGTGGCCGAGCCGTAGTTGTTGGACATCGCCATGGTCTGGGCGTCCGTCGGGATGCCGGACATCGCCCGCTGGATGTCGGCCCGCATCTCCCCGGCGCTCTGGTAGCGGTGCGCCGGGTCCTTGGCCATCGCCTTGAGCACGATGGCGTCGGCCCACTGGGGGATGTCGGGGTCGATCTGCGACGGCGGGATCGGCTCCTCGCGCACATGCTGGTAGGCGATCGCGACGGGCGAGTCGCCGGTGAACGGGGGCTGTCCGGTCAGCAGCTCGTACAGCACGCAACCGGTGGAGTAGAGGTCGCTGCGGGCGTCGACCCGCTCGCCCCTGGCCTGCTCCGGCGAGAGGTACTGGGCGGTGCCGATCACCTGGGCGGTCTGTGTCATGGTCGCGGCCGAGTCGGCCATCGCGCGGGCGATGCCGAAGTCCATGACCTTGACGTCGCCGTTGCGAGTGATCATGATGTTCGCCGGCTTGATGTCCCGGTGGACGATGCCGCCACGGTGGCTGTAGTCCAGCGCCCGAAGGATCCCGTCGACCAGTTCGGCGGCACGCTCGGGCAGCAACCGCCGGTCGGCCCGGAGCAGGTCGCGCAGCGTGCGGCCGTCGACGTACTCCATCACGATGTAGGGAACGGGCGCACCCTCTGAGACGTCCTCGCCGGTGTCGTAGACCGCGACGATGGACGGGTGGTTCAGCGACGCGGCGGACTGAGCCTCCCGGCGGAACCGCGCCTGGAAGATGTGATCCCTGGCCAGGTCCGCGCGGAGGGTCTTGATGGCGACGATCCGATCCAGCCGGATGTCTCGGGCGCGATAGACCTCGGCCATGCCGCCACGCCCGACGACGCCGTCAAGCTCGTAGCGATCGCCGAGGCGTCGGGGCTGAGTCATTTCCTGCACTGTCCCTTACCGTTCATCTTGGGTGCCGGTGGGCTCTTGGGCCACCGGTGTCCATCATCGACCCGTTGCCGCATCACGTCTCCCCATTCGGCTGGTCTGTATCGCCGGGTTCGGGAGTCGTACTCGGTGTGGGGCTCGGTGTCACCGTCGGGGTGGTGGGCGTCGGGGTGGGAATCGTCGGGCTGGGGCTGGGGCTGGGCGGTGGTGACGTACTCGGCGTTGCGGTGGGCGTGGCCGATGTGCTTACCGTAGCCGACGGCGTGACCGAGGGGCGGACCGTCTTCGTCGGCGAGACAGGTGGTCTGCTCGTCGGAGACGCGCTCCGGCTCGGCGTGGCCGTCGGCGGTTCGATAGCCGGGCTCGACGGTACGACCGGTTTCTCCGGCTCGCTGCCGCCAGGCCGGCCGGTCAGCTCGTAGGCCGCCAGAGAGCCCAACCCGACCGCGGCGGCGCACGCCGCGATCACGGCGACGATCACTGTTCTCCGGCGCGGGCGACGGCGCCCATGAGGCGCAGGCCCGGTACCCGGGGGCGTCCCGCCCGCCCCGGCACCCCCACCGGCGCCCTCCGCGGAACCTCCGCCCGCACCGGCGCGAGCCCCGGAACCCGCCCCGGAACCCGCGCCCGCGCCCGCACCTGCGGCGGGGCCGACGGGTGCGGCCATGGCCGAGGTGATCTCCTGCGGCCACTCGGTCGCGGGCTCGGCGCGCCAGCCCGAGGGGTCGGTGAGCATGCCAAGACCGGTGGCGTCGGTGGCGGCCAGTGCGTCGAGCAGCACGTCCGCCCGTTCCGACAGCTCCCTGGCGCCGGCCGGGCGCCGCAGCGGGTCCTTGGACAGGCACGCCATGACCAGATCACGGACCGCGGGCGGGATGCTCTCCGGGAGCGGCGGCGGGGGCTCGCCGATGTGCATGAGAGCGATCGCCACCTGCGTCTCGGCGAGGAACGGCGCCCGGCCGGCCAGACACTCGTAGGCGACCACCCCGAGGGAGTAGATGTCGGTGGCGGGCGTCAGCGGTTCGCCGGACGCCTGTTCGGGGCTGACGTACTGGGCGGTGCCGAGTAGCACTCCCGTCTGGGTGACCGGCGCGGCCTCCAGCACCCTGGCGATGCCGAAGTCTGTGATCTTTATCACGCCCGCCTCGGTCACCAGCAGGTTGCCGGGCTTGATGTCCCGGTGGATGACCCCCGCGCGGTGCGCGGCCTGCAGGGCCCTGGCGGTCTGATGGACCACGTCGAGGGTGACCTTGGGGCTCAGCGCGCCGTCCCTGGCCAGGATGCCGGCCAGGGACTCGCCGGGCACCAGCTCCATCACCAGGTAGGCGACGCCGTCGCTCTCGGCGTAGTCGAAGACCTGCGCGATACCCGGGTCGGACAGCCCGGCCGCGATGCGGGCCTCGGAGCGGAAGCGCTGCCGGAAGGCGGGATCCTCCGCCACGTGCGCACGGAGCAGCTTCACCGCGACCTCGCGGCCGAGCAACTCGTCCCTGGCCCGCCACACCTCGCCCATGCCGCCCGACGCGATACGCCCCAGCGGGCGGTATCGGCCCCCGAGCAACGCGGTCATCTACCCAGCACCGCTTCCATCACGCTCTTGGCGATCGGGGCGGCGGTGTGACCACCTGAGGCGTCGTCACCCGCGCTTCCGGACTCGACGATCAGTGCGACGGCGACCTTGGGGTCCTCGGCGGGGGCGAAGGAGATGAACCACGCGTGGGGTGCCTGGCCCCTGGCGGTCTCGGCGGTGCCGGTCTTGCCGCCGACCGTCACGCCCGGAATCTGCGCCGCGCTCGCCGTGCCCTTGTTGACGACGTTGACCATCATCTCCTGGAGCTTGCGCGCGTTGTCCTCGCTCATCGCGGTGTCCAGCTCGTCGGGGTCGGCGGTCTCGATCTCGCCGCCCTCGGCATCCGCGATCTTGTTTACCAGGTACGGCTTCATGACCACGCCGTTGTTGGCGATGCCGGCGGCGATCATGGCCATCTGCAGCGGGGTCATCTGGTTGCTGCGCTGGCCGATCGACGCCTGGGCGAGGGCCGCCAGGTCCTCCTCGGGGCCGATCCCGCTCCCCGCGACCGGCAGCGGGATCGACAACGGCTCGCCGCCGATGCCGAACTTGGCGGCCTGGTCGCGCAGCGCGTCGTAGCCGAGCTCCATGGCGATCTTGCCGAACGGGGTGTTGCAGGACTTCTCCAGCGCGAACGAGAGCGTCACGCGCCCGGCACCGCAGGCCGCGCCACCGTAGTTGGGCAGGTCGGCGGTGGTGTTGGGCAGGTCGAGCACCTGCGGCGCGTCGACCTGGGTCTCCGGGCCAAGGGTGTCGTCGCTCTCCAGATAGGCCGCCATGGTGACCACCTTGAAGGTCGAGCCCGGCGGATAGGTGCGCTCGATGGCCCGGTTGACCAGCGGCTTGTCCTTGTCCTTGTCCAGCTTGTTGTAGGCCTCGTTGACGGTGGCCTTGTCGGGCTTGGAGAGCGGGTTGGGGTCGTAGGTGGGGATCGAGACCATGGCGAGGATCGCCCCGGTCTTCGGCTCGATCGCGACCAGCGCGCCCTTCTTGCCGCTGGCGCCCAGCGCCTTGTAGGCGGCCTCCTGCGCCCTGGGGTTGATCGTCAGGTCGACGTTGGCGCCCTTGCTCCGCTTGGCGGTGAACAGGTCGATGCTCCGCCGGATCAGCAGGTCGGCGCTGGTGCCGTTGAGCAGGCGGTTCTCCGTCCGCTCGATGTCGCGCTGGCTCTCAGGTGCGAAGAACCCGGTGATGGGCGCGTAGAGCTTGCCCTCGGGGTAACGCCGCTGGAAGCGGAACTTGGCGTCGCCGGTGTCGACGGACTCGGCGAGGACCTTGTCGCCCGCGGTGATCCGGCCGCGCTCGACCTCGTACTGGGCGTAGAAGTTGCGGGTGTTGCGCGAGTCGGCGCGCAGGTCCTCCGCCCGCACGGCCTGCAGGTAGTTCACGTTGATCATGAGCAGGCCGAACATGAGCAGGCAGGCCAGGGCCGCGCGCTTGAGGGGACCGTTCATCGCTGGAACACCTGCGTCATTCCTTCGTCCTGGATGGCCTGGGGCGGAGGCTTCCTCGCCGTATCCGACATGCGTACCAGCAGCGCGATAAGGATCCAGTTAGCCAGCAGCGCCGATCCGCCCTGGGACATGAACGGGGTGACCAGGCCGGTCAGCGGGATCAGGTTGGTCACGCCGCCGACGATGATGAAGACCTGCCACGCCAGGATGAACGACAGGCCGCCCGCCAGCAGCTTGGAGAACGGTTCGCGGGCCGCGATCGAGGTGCGCAGGCCGCGCTCCACCAGCAGGGCGTAGACCATCAGCAGGGCCATCAGCCCGGTCAGGCCGAGTTCCTCACCCGCGGCGGTGAAGATGAAGTCGGAGAAGGAGAGCGGGATCAGGTTGGGGTGGCCCTGGCCGAGACCGGTGCCCAGAACGCCGCCCTGGCCCATGCCGAACAGGCCCTGCATGAGCTGGTAGCTGCCGCCGAACGTGCGCTCGTACAGCTCCGGGTCCTCCGGGTTGAGAAAGACCTCGAAGCGGGCCGCGACGTGATCGAAGATGAGCCCCGCCAGCACTGCCCCGCCGACGAAGAGCAGGATGCCGATGAGCACCCACGAGGTGCGCTGGGTGGCGATGTAGAGCATCGCGATGAAGGTGCCGAAGATCAGCAGCGAGGAGCCGAGGTCCTTCTGCAGGATCAGCACGCCCAGGCTGAGGCCCCAGGTGATGAGCACCGGGCCGAGGTCGCGGGCCCGGGGCAGGTCGATGAAGAGCAGCCGCCGCCCGGCCAGGGCCAGCACGTCGCGCTTGGCGACCAGGTAACCGGCGAAGAAGACGACCAGGGCGAGCTTGGTGAACTCCGCCGGCTGGAGGCTGAAGCCGGCGATGCCGATCCAGATGCGGGCGCCGTTGATCTCCTGACCGAGGAACGGCAGCAGCGGCGAGACCAGCAGGGCCAGGCCGACGGCACCCGCGGTGTAGGTCAGACGCTGCAGCGCGCGGTGGTCGCGCAGCACGATCAGCGTCACGGAGAACATGACGACCCCGACGGCGGTCCACAGAAGCTGGTTGGTGGCCGAGGCTCCGTCCATGCCGGCCGCCTCAAGCCGATAGATGATCACCAGCCCGAGGCCGTTGATCAGTGTCACCAGCGGCAGGATCAGCGGGTCGGCCCAGGGTGCGAACTTGGCCAGCACCAGGTAGGCGGCCAGCATGAGACCGCCCAGGCCGAGGCCGTAGGTGAGCATGCCCGCGGGGACCTGGTTGTCGAGCGCCAGCCCCACATTGGCGTACGCCAGCATCACGATGGCGACCGCGAATGCGAGCATCGCCAGCTGGGCCAACCGCCGTTTGGCGGGAAGCGGGACAGGCTCGGCGCTAGGGGTGCTCATGGGTTCACTGTGACCTTGCGGGTTCGGGGGCCCTGGGGGTGCGGGGCGTGGAGGACGCGGAGGCGCTCGGCGATGTGGTCGGCTCGGTCTTCTCCTCGGCCTTGTCTTCGGCCTTGGCCGCGGACGACTTCAGCTCTTCGATCTTTTTCAGGCCTGCCTCGACGGTGGGGACGGGGATGCCGTCGCGGACCTGGCCCTGCTGGAACGCACCAAGGGTCGTGATCGATTCTGCGGTGCTCTGGGCGACCTCGAAAAGCTCAAAGGGGCCGAGGTTGGTCTTCACGCCTTGGAAAACCACGATTTCGTTACCTCTGGCCCCTACGAAGTATTGATCGTCCAGCCATTGCCCGCCGAAGTACCAGCCTAGGCCGCTTCCGATGACGATGACACCGCCCGCCGCGGCCACAAGGGGCCACAGTCGGCGACGTTTGGCCGGCCTGGCGGCGGCCCTGATGATCGGCTCGTCGGGATCGTCGTCGGCGATGACCGGTTGCGGCATGGTGACCGCGCTGGCACGTCCTGCCGGGGTGTCCGGTGGCTGGGACCGTGGCATGCCGGAGCCGGCGGCACCGACCACGGCCGCCTCGGTGCGCGGGACGAAGCTCTCGTCCACCTCCAGCACGTCCGCCAGGACGCAGGTGATGTTGTCCGGACCACCGCCCCGGTTGGCCAGGTCGATGAGGGTGCGGACCACCCCGTCGGGATCCTCGATCGTGGAGAGCGTGTGGTGCAGGGTCTCCGCGCTCACCACCCCGGACAGGCCGTCGGAGCAGAGCAGGTAGCGGTCGCCGACCTGGGCCTCGCGCAGGGACAGGTCGGGGTCGACCTCACCGCTGCCGTCGAGCGCCCGGAGCAGGATCGACCGCTGTGGGTGGGTGGCGGCCTCCTCGGCGGTGATCCGGCCGTCGTCCACCAGCGACTGCACCAGCGTGTGGTCGTGCGTGATCTGGTAGAGCTCTCCCGCGCGCAGCAGGTAGGCCCGGGAGTCGCCGACGTGGACCAGGGCGACCCTGGTTCCGGACCAGAGCATGGCGGTGAGGGTGGTGCCCATGCCCTTGAGGCTGGGATCACGGCCCACCATCTCGTGCAGCTTGCGGTTGGCGTCGCGTACCGCTGCCTCGATGGTGCTGAGCAGGTCACCTCCCTGGGCGTCCGCGTCGAGTGAGGACATCGCGGCGATGGCGACCGAACTGGCCACCTCGCCGTGTGCGTGGCCGCCCATGCCGTCCGCGACGGCGAGCAGGCGGCCGCTGGCGTAGGCGGAGTCCTCGTTGCCTTCGCGGAGGAGGCCGACGTCAGAGCGGGCGGCGTAACGGAGTGCGATGGTCATTTGCGCAATTCGATGACGGTCTTACCGATGCGGATCGGAACACCGAGCGGCACCGGAGTCGGACGGGTGACTTTTGAGCGGTCGAGATAAGTGCCGTTGGTCGAGCCGAGATCTTCCACGATCCACTGACCGTCCTGGGGGAAGAGCCGGGCGTGCCGACTGGAGGCGTAGTCGTCGCTGACTACCAGCGTCGCGTCGTTCGCCCGGCCGATGGTGATGGGCGTCTCCGAGAGGGTAATGGTGGTGCCTTGCAGGGGGCCACCGGTGACGACCATCTGCCGTGGCTCCCCCTTCTTGGATTTGGCCGCGGGCTTCACCGGCTTGGGAACCTTGCGCGCGGGGACGACGGCGGCCGTGCGTGATCCGAACAAGTCCGTCCGGATCACGCCGACCGCGGCAATCACGAAGAACCACAGCACCGCGAGGAAAGCGAGCCGGATCAGCAGCAGCGTGAGCTCGGACATGGACCGTCTATTTACCTTTAATCGCGCCGGAAAACCAGAGTCGTTCGCCCCAGCGTCACGCGAGTGCCGTTCTGGAGCTCGACCCGGCGAACCGGCTGGCCGTTGACGAAGGTGCCGTTCGTGGAGCCGAGGTCGACGAGCGCGACCTGGGGACCCTCCACCCGTAGCTCGGCGTGGTGCCGGGACACACCCGGGTCGACCAGCCGTAGATCACAGTCGGTGCCCCTGCCGAGCAGGGTCACCGGGGTTGTCAGGTCGAAGGACCGCTGGCCCTGCGGGTCGTCCTGGGTGGACACCAGCAGGCGGGGGCGGCCTCCGAACGCGTGCGGTTTGGCGGTGGGCACGTCGCTCACCGGCTGGCGGATCTCGTCCTGCTCGACCGTCGCGCCACGGATCACGCCCGAGCGGATGCGGAACAGGCCGACCGCGAGGTCGTCTGCCGTCTCGAAGCGGACCCTGACCGGTCCCACGAAGGAGTATCCCTGTTCCTTGGCGTACTCCCTGGCGAGGTTGGCCAGCTCGTGGCTGATGCTGTCCGCGTAGACCTCCAGTCGCTCGCTGTCGGTCGTGGACAGCTCGACCACGAAGTCGTTGGGCACGAGAGTGCGCCCCTGGGCGACGATCGCCGCCCGCTCGTCCATCTCTCGTTGGACCGCACTGGCGACCTCTACCGGCTGAAGGTCAGATTTGAACGCCCGCGCAAAGGCCCCTTCAACCAAGCCTTCGAGCCTCCGCTCGAAACGCTGAAGGACTCCCACCGGGTACCTCCCCTCCTCCGTCTATGTGGTCGCGGCCGCTTGGGGGCTCGTTGGCTCGGTCCTCGCTCTCTCGCACCCAGCTGCTCCGCTTTCGCATCTAGGAGGATCGTATCCGGGTTCGTGGGTACCGGCTGATACGTGCTAATGTTTCGACCGCACCCAACAAGGGCGGGTGGCGGAACGGCAGACGCGCACGGTTCAGGTCCGTGTGTCCGAAAGGACGTGAGGGTTCAAATCCCTCCTCGCCCACAAGATCATGACCCCGGTTACGCGGATACCGCGACCGGGGTCTTTCCGTCTCCTGGGAAACCGCGCATTCATCTGAGCCATCCATGAGGTCTCGTGGCGGACCGAGTCGATCATCGATCAAGGTAGCCGCTCGCTCCGTTATAGAGAAGTCTCGGGGCTTACGTATGGGTCTTGTGGTTTTTGGGGCAGTGCGGCACGCCTTCCCGTTCTACCCGTCCACGCTTGCTGATCGCTTTCGGATGACTTGCATGGGTTTGCCGGTTGACTTATTACGCTGACAGAGAAAACGGGCCGGGGGAGAGGATCTCCCCCGGCCCGCGGCGTCCGCCGGCCCGCCGAGTCGATGGATCGGCGGGCCGATCCGGGACGAGGTGGTCCCACAGGTGCGGCACCTACCGGCACCCACCGGTGTTCACCGGGTGCGACGGCGGGGCGCCTCGGGGGCGACCTCGGCACGGAGTGCCCAGGAGGCCGGTGAGGGGCCCCGGCCGCCGCACTAGCGGGTCGCGAGCACCCGGACGCCCAGGATCTCGCCGAGCAGGTCCGTGAGGCTCACCATGCCGACCACCTCGCCGCCGTCGTCCGTGACGAGACCCAGGTGCGCGTGGGCGTCCTGGAGGGCGGAGACGGCGTCGGGGATCGTGGTGGCCTTGTCCAGGCGGGGCACCGGCCGGGCGAGCTCCGCGGGGCTGGCATCCGGCCGGACGAGGATGTCCCTGATGTGCACCACGCCCAGGACGTCGCGCGGCTGGCCGGAGGTGACCAGCAGACGCAGGTGCCCGTCGCGCGCGGCCACCTCGCGGATGTGCGTGCCCGTCGCGTCGCCGGGCACCGAGGTGGCCTTGGCCAGCGGCAGCATCAACCGTTCGACCGGCTGCTGGTGGACTCGCAGGGCCCGGGTGAGCAGGTCGTGTTCGTCCCGGTCGAGCAGCCCCATCCGGCCCGACTCACCGACCAGCATCGCCAGCTGGACAGGGGTCCTGGTGGTGGCCAGCTCGTCCCTGGGATGCACGCCGAACAGCTTCAGGATCCCGTTGGTCAGGCCGTTGAGCGAGGCGAGCACCGGCCTGACGACCCAGGTGAAGCCGCGGAACGGCAGGGCCAGACCCATCGCGGCGATCTCGGGATGGGTCAGCGCCCACGACTTGGGAGCCATCTCGCCGACCACCATGTGCAGGAAGGTGATGATCGCCAGCGCGATCATCAGCGAGATGGGGACCCGTAGCGACTCGGGCACGCCGACCGCGCCGAAGACCGGTTCCAGCAGATGCTCGACGGCGGGCTCGGTCACCATGCCCAGACCGAGCGAGCAGAGCGTGATGCCCAGCTGCGCACCGGCCAGCATCAGGGAGAGCTCCCTGCCGCCGCGCACGGCGGCGCGGGCGGCGATCCGGGTCAACCGGCCGCCCTTGCCCGCGAGCTCCTCCAGACGGTGCCTGCGGGCTGAGATCACCGCGAACTCGGCGGCGACGAAGAAGGCGTTGCCGATCAGCAGGGCCACACCGAGCAGTAGGGCGGCGGTGGTGCTCATCGTCGCTTCACCCCGCTCCGCTCGATCATGGAAGTCTCCGGGACAGGCTCGATCATCTGCGGCGCGGTCATCGCCGGATCATCCTCTCTCCCCGCCGTTCCCGGCGTCGCCTCCCCCACGGGATCGTCCTTTTGCGGTACGGCGAGCGACAGTCGTACCCACTCGGGGACCCTGCGGTGCACCGACAGCACGGTGAGCAGCGCGTCCTTCTCGTCGGCGCCGTCGTTCTCCAGGGGGTCGTTCCGCAGGGTCAGCGTGACGGTCACGCTGTCACCGGGCTCGGCCATCCGGCCGAGGGTGGCGAGCACGAGGCCCGCGACGGTGTCGTAGTCGTCGCTCTCCGGAAGCTGCAGACCGATGGCCCGCTCGATCTCGTCCAGCCTGAGCGTGCCAGGCAGGTCCCAGGTGCCCTCCTCACCCGCGACGACCCCCGCGGGCTCCGGGTCGTTCTCGTCGACGAGCTCGCCGACGAGCTCCTCGGCGAGGTCCTCGACGGTGACCACGCCGGCCAGGCCCCCGTACTCGTCGATGACGCACGCCAGGTCGTCGCGGGCGGCGCGCATGCGCTCCAGCACGACGGGGAGCGGCAGGGAGGTGGGCACCAGGAGCGCGGGACGGGTGATCTTCTCCAGCGTCCCGGTGCTCAGCCCCGACTTGAGCAGCTCGCGCACGCCGGTGACGCCGACCACGTCGTCGCCGTTCTGGTCGCAGAGCACCGGGTAGCGGGAGTGACCGTGCCTGCGGACGGCTTCGATCAGGTCGGAGATCGGGCGCTCCTCCCTCAGCAGCACCACGCGGGGACGCGGCACCATGACGTCCTCGGCGGTACGGTCGCCGAACTCCAGCGCGCGCTCAAGCAGCTCCGACAGCCGTGGCGGCAGGTCGCCGGTGCTGGCGGACTCGGAGATGATCCGGGACAGCTCCTCGGGGCTGGCGCCGTGCTCGATCTCCTCCACCGGCTCGACGCCGACCCGGCGCAACAGGCCGGTGGCGGCGGAGTCGAACAGCCGGATGACCGGTCCGGCGATCCGCAGGTAGATCAACGTCGAGCGGGCGAGGAACTTCGCCACCGGCTCGGGACGGGCGATGCCAAGGTTCTTGGGGGCGAGCTCGCCGAGGACCATCTGGATGACGGTGGCGACCGCGACGGCCAGTGCCACGGCGATGCCGGGCACGGCGCCCGACGGGACTCCCGCGGCCTCCAGCCAGGGGCGGATGACCGTGGCGATGGCGGGTTCGGCGATGAAACCGACGAGCAGCGCGGTGACGGTGATGCCGAGTTGCGCGCCCGACAGCATGAACGACAGGCGTCCCGTCACCTCCAGCGCCCGTTCCGCGGCCACGTCGCCCGAGTCGGCCTGCTCACGCAGCACACCGCGGTCCGCTGCGACGAAGGCGAACTCCTGGGCGACGAAATAGCCGGTGGCGAGGGTGAGCAGAAGTACGGCCAGCAGGCCCAGAGCCGTGTTCACCGGGTAGCTCTCCCGGTCGGTTCAGCGGTTCCCGTGCGTTTGCACGGGCAGGTACTCCACGAGTCCGGAGTGGACACGATCATCCTTTCGAGCAGAGGTAGTTCTCTACCGTAACGATCCGGGTAGGGGTTGATGTTTCCGGATCAGCAGACGATCGCATTGTCGGTGGCTAACAACCTGTCTGAGTACATTTACATAGGGAAACCTTGGGGACCCTGCGGCATGCGCGTGAGCCGCGACGTAGCGTCGATAATGACGTTTTCACCATGAGATCAAGAAGTGGCGGGACACGACGTGGCTGACTGGCCCGAAGACGACGATCGCACTCGCGCGCTGCGGTCGCCCACGCCGGGGCCCGCGCCGCAGCGAGCGGCCGGGCAGCCCGCCCACCCCTTGCCGGGCGGGCCGGCGGGGTCCGCCCGGCGGGGGACGTCCGCGGGCGAGGAGGTACCGCCCCCACGAGGAGGCTCGCGGGTGTACGGCAAGGCCAGGTCGGGCTCCAGCCCGGTCAGACCGCTGAACGCCCCCTCCGACGGCTCCGGCGGCCCGGGTGGTGGCGGCGGGCCGCGGCTGCCGGGCTGGCGCCCGAAGCGTCCGGGCAGGCTGATCGTGCGGATCCTCGCCGGGCTGCTCGTCGTGCTGCTGGTCGTGGCCATCGGCGGATATTTCATGATCAACTCCCGGCTGACCAGGATCGAGGCGCTCGCCGACTACGAGGGCCGGCCCGCCGACACCCCCGGCACCAACTGGCTGCTGGTCGGCTCCGACAGCCGGGAGGGCCTGACCGCGGCACAGCGTAAGAAGCTCGCCACGGGCAAGGCCGTGGGCCGCAGGACCGACACGATGATGCTGCTGCACATCCCCGACGGTGACGGCCGCCCGACCCTGGTCAGCCTGCCGCGTGACTCCTACGTGCCGATCGACGGCCACGGCAGCGACAAGCTCAACGCCGCCTACGCCTTCCAGGACGGCGGCCCCAAGTTGCTGGCCAAGACCGTGGAGAAGGTGACCGGGTTGCGGCTCGACCACTACATGGAGATCGGTTTCGGCGGCTTCGTGGGCATCGTCGACGCCATCGGCGGGGTCGAGATCGACGTCAAGCAGGCCATCAAGGACCCCAAGGCCGGGATCAACCTGAAGAAGGGGCTCCAGCTCATGGACGGCGGGACGGCCCTCGGCTACGTCCGTACCCGTGCCACCGGCGCCATCCCGGACTTCGACCGGACCCAGCGCCAGCGGCAGTTCTTCTCCGCGGTGGTGAAGAAGGCGGCCAGCCCCGGGGTCCTGATCAACCCCTTCACCTCCGTGCCGCTCGCGCTGAGCGCCGCCGACTCGGTGTCCGTGGGCGAGGAGACCGGCGCCTTCGACCTGCTCTCCCTCGGTCTCGCCATGGGCGACAACCCGGTCACCACCGTCGTCCCGGTCGGCTCCCTGCCCACCATCAACGGTCAGGCGGTCGTCAAGTGGGATCGGGAGAAGGCGCTGCGCCTGTTCGACGCGCTGGCCGAGGACAAGCCCGTCCCCAAGGACGTCCTCGCCAAGTAGGCGTCCATCGACGCTACCGGTGCCGTGGTCGTAAGCACTCCGTAAGCGGCGCGCGACCACGGCACCGGTAGCGTCGATCCCGAGGCCGGTCTCGGCCTCGAGGACCAGAGCCGGGGCCCCACGCCGGAGGTATTCGATGAGGATCAAAAGACTGCTCCGACACCCCGCCACGTGGGGCGTTCTGGCGGTCGGTACCGTCGTGCTCGGCGTCGCCCTCTACCTGTTCCAGCCCTGGCGCCTGTTCACCACGGTCGAGGTGAACGAGGCGTTGCCGGCCGTGGCCGTGACCTCCGGGCCGGAGGCGACCCCGGTGGTGGAAGACGGGGCGAGCGAGCCCGCCAAGGCACCCGAGGAGCCGAAAAATCTGGCCAAGGGCACGTTCATCTCCCACGAGCACGAGACCACGGGCAAGGCGAGGGTGCTGGAGCTCCCGGATGGGAGCCGGGTCCTGCGGATCGAGGACCTGGACACCTCCGACGGCCCGGATCTGCGGGTCTGGCTGAGTGACCAGCCCGTCAAGGAGGGCAGGGCCGGATGGTTCAACCTGGACGACGGCAAGCACCTCGAACTCGGCGAGCTGAAGGGCAACCGGGGTAACGCCAACTACGCCATCCCCGCAGGGGCCGACCTCGACAGCCTGAAGAGCGTCACCATCTGGTGCAAGCGCTTCGGCGTCTCCTTCGGCGCCGCCGCCCTCACCTGACACAATGCCCGGATTATGAGTGTTTCCGAGGAACTGCATGCCATTGGCCGCCCGCTCGTCGAGGTGCAGCTCGCGCACCCGACGGTGGTCGGCATCGCGCGAGGGGACCTGCCCGAGCCGGTGTTCCGGTCCTGGCTGGAGCAGGACTACCTGTTCCTGCTCGACTACGTCCGGGTTTTCTCGCGACTCGCCTGGCAGGCCCCTGACGGGCACCTGGGCGACCTGGTGGATCTGGCCCACGCCACGTTCCACGAGGAGTTGAACCTGCACCGTTCACTGTCCGCGGAGTTCGGCGCCGATCTCGGCGGGGTGCGAAAGGGGCCTGCCTGTGCGGCCTACACCTCCTTCCTGCTCGACTCCGCGGCCGTCTACGCCGACGGCCTGGCCGCGCTCTACCCCTGCATGTGGGGTTACTCCACGCTCGGTCGGGCCCTGGCCGAGAACCCGCCCGACGAGCCGCGATACCGTGCCTGGGTCGACACCTACGCCCACCCGGCCTTCGCCGAGCTGACCGAGCGCATCGCCGTGATGATCGACGAGGCGGCACCCGATCCCGGCAGGGCGGGAAAGCTGTTCACCGAGGGAATGGCCCACGAACTCGCCTTCTGGGACGTGCCCTGAGCCCGTCCCCTCGTGGCCCGTTTTCGTCTTTCCCGGCCTCCTGACTTCCCTCGCCTTCGGCTCCGCTCTCCTCGGCAGCGGTCTCGCCGATCCTTCGGCCACGGGGCGCCGAAGGTTGGCCGATCCAGTCGGTCAGTTGTGGTGAATTAGCTCACTATCAGGGGAAATTGAGAGTCCGGATGAGGGCGTCCGAGAGGCTTTGCGCACCCATCAGGTGTGGGAGTTGGAACAATGGGCGCATGAGTGTTCCTGAGGTCGAGGTACGGGCCGTGCCGGATGACGCGTTCCTGCTCGACGTACGCGAGAACGACGAGTGGCGTGCCGGGCACGCGCCGGGAGCCGTCCACATCCCGCTGGGTGAGCTGCAGTCCCGGGTCGACGAGGTGCCCAAGGACGCGCCCGTCTACGTGATCTGCCGGGTCGGCGGCCGTTCCGCCAACGCCACCGCCTGGCTCAACCACGTGGGCCGGGACGCGATCAACGTCGGCGGCGGTATGCAGTCCTGGGAGGTGGCGGGGCGTTCGATGGTCGCCGAGAGCGGTCAGGACCCGTTCGTGGCCTGAGCGGCCTGAGTGGTCTCAGTGGTCTGAGTGGTTTCAGTGGCCCGGGGGGCCTGAGACGACGTCTATCGAGGAGGCGGTCCTTGCCAAGAAAGGAATAAACGGCATAATCGGGGCGAATTATCTACTGCGGGAGCTCGGGCGTGACCGGGCTGAGAGGGCGGAACCACGCAGAGGGTCGCACAGATCCTCCGACGCGCCGCCGACCGCATGAACCTGTCCGGACAGTGCCGTCACGGCCCATCGCGTGGCCCCTGCGCAGGTCAGAGGCCACCTACAGGTGGCGTAGGTGGCCCCTTTGGCGTCCGTACAGCTACGAAGTACGGCACTAGCCTGGCTGAGAACCCCTAAGTGCGTGTTTTCGAACCCGGGATCCGTGTTACGTAGTTTTACCGATGCCGATAAGCAACGAGTCTGGAAGTATCACGTCCGCCTTTGCGGCGGACTTCGCCATTGGCCCCGGGAAGTGCCAATGGCGGCCGATACCTTGCGTCAACCCACGCGACACGACACGAAGGAGTGCTCATCGTGACACCCGAGACGGACCCGGCGACTGACCTCAGCGGGTGGGGTGCCGCGCTGGCCAGTGCCTTCGAGATACTGCTCGGTGGAAAGCCGACCGTCGACCCCGCCGCCAGATACGGGGTGTATTACGCCTCGGACCCCCTCGACGAGTTCCTGTTCCCGAATCCCTGGGCCACCCCTGACGCGCTGTCAGGTCGGGAGCCGAGGCACCTTCCGGATTCGGACGGTGAGTACCCCTTCTCCCCTTGGGCATGGCAGTTCAACCTGAGCGAGTCGCTGTTCCGCTTCGACGCCGAACTCCTGGCAGGAACGGGACCGTGGGGCGACGGCGGGCACAAGGGCCCCCGGCCGTTCGACGACACCTTCGTCGCCGACCTGCGGACCGTCTCCTCGGTCGATGAAGCCGGTGAAGTGCTGGTGCACGGCGCGGAGTTGGGACCGCTCCTGGGCCGCCATGGCGTCGACCTGACCAACAAGAAATCCAAGAAACTGAACGGCTGGCTGACCGTGCTGCTGCGCGTCGCCACCGATGGCACTCTCACCGATGCGATGCGGGCCGCCACGTTCACCGAGCGTGGCCCCGAACACCTGGTGTCGATTCACGACATGGATGACGCCCGCTCCGCCGACGAGCCCTGGGAAGAAAGGCTGAGCGCGGTCACGCATCCCGCGCTCCGCGACCATCTCCGCATGCTCTGCCTCACCGAGGACGACGCGCGCAGCGAGGGCGGCTTCTACTGCGGCGCCGACTACTGGCCGTGGACCGATGTCCTGGAAGCGGTCGGCTGCTCCCTTGTCGCAGGCTGGGGGTTCGGCGAGTCCCAGGCCGGTACCGCCGTCGTGCGATTGCCAGACAAACCAGGAGCGCGCTGAGCACGCTGAACCGCGCCGGGTTTCGTGGAGACTCGGCGCGGTTCACCTCGTGGCGCACAACAGCCGTGAAGTACAGCTACCGCTACGTACGTAGCTGTACTTCTGCGGATGTGCACGGACTCGTCTCGTGAGACGGTCGCGCGAACCCCGCGCTGGCCGAATCCAGACAGATGGTGCATCATGATGGGCGCGAGCTGGGGTGATCTCGGCTTTGCGTATCAACCAGCGCGGGAGCTTGGGGCAACCAGGCTGAGAGGGCAGCTACAGCTGCTGCCGACCGCATGAACCTGTCCGGGTAATGCCGGCGTAGGGAGCGTGTGATGTCGCCTGCCGTCGTTGACTCCAAGTCAGCCGAGGCTCCCCTCACCCTCGACGAGGCTCCTCCCAAGGAGCTCGGCGTGCTCGACCAGGGCGCGCTCTGGGCCAACCTGGGGGTCAGCCTGCTCGGATTCTCCGGCGCGATCGCGCTGATCGATCCGCTCGGCGACCGGCCGCTGAGCTTCGTGGCCGCGGTCCTGGCCGCCGTCGTGGGCAGCGTCATCGGCACCGCGATGGTCGGCCTGGCCGCCATTCCCGGGCAGCGGACCGGCGCTCCGGCGATGGTCCTGCTCCGCGGGCTGTTCGGCGCCAGGCTCTCGTACCTGCCGACCGTGCTGAACATCATCCAGATGTTCGGCTGGGGCGCGTTCGAGCTCTGGGTCATCGCCCAGGGCGCCCAGGCCATCGCCGGATCCTTCGGGATCGAGGTGCCTTACGCGGTCTGGGTGGTCGTCGGAGGGGTGATCACCACCGCGCTGAGCATCCGGCCACTGGGAGCGGTCCGGTTGCTCCGCCGGTACGTCACCGCCGGCGTGGTCGTCTCGATGATCTGGTTCGCGGTCGCCCTGTTCAGCCGGGGACCGTCCATCGGCGGTGGATCGTGGGAGGCCTTCGCGCCCTCGGTCGACTACGTGATCGCGCTGTCGGTCTCGTGGGTGCCGGTCGCGGCGGACTTCGCCCGGTTCTCCAGGTCCGGCAGGGCCACGTTCACCGGTGTCGTCGGCGGCTACACGATCACCCAGGTGGCCTGCCTGGTCCTGGGAATCGCGGCGCTCGCCCTGGTCGGCAACGACACCGAACGGGTCTGGGACCCCTTCGTGGCCGCGGCGCTCGGCCCGCTGTTCTTCGGCATCCTGGTACTCCGGGAGACCGACCAGTCGTTCGTGAACGTCTACTCCACCACCATGTCACTGCAGAACCTGATGCCCAGGCTGGACCGCAGGGTCATCTCCGTGGTCATCGGGGTACTGGTCACCCTGCTCGCGATCTTCGTCAAGGTCGACACCTACACCGCGTTCCTGAGCCTGATCGGGGCGGTCTTCGTGCCGATGTTCGCGGTGCTCGCCGTGGACTACTTCCTGCTCGGCGGCGCCAGGCGCTGGGACACCTCCGACAGCGCGCCCTCGCGCTGGCTCATGGTGGCCCCGTGGCTGCTGGGCTTCGCGGCATGGTGGATGCTCGCCGCGCTGCCGGCCGCCCCGGAGCTGGCCTGGTGGACCTCGTTCTGGACCGATGCCCGTGACCTGCTCGGCTTCGTCCCGCAGCCGTGGATGAGCGCGGCGGTCGGCGCGTTCCTCGTCGCGGGTCTCGTCACCCTGGGCACCGGTGCGCTCCGGCGCCGTCCCTGACCGGGCGGAGGCGCGCTACGCGCGGGACTCGATGCGCAGCAGGCGTTCCTTGGCGGCCGAGCCCCCGGCGTACCCGCCAAGGACCGACTCGCTCTCGACGACCCGGTGGCACGGCACGATGACGCACACCGGGTTGCTGCCCAGCGCGTTGCCGACCGCGCGCAGCGCCCGCGGCCTGCCGATCCGCTCGGCGATCTCGCGGTAGGTCGTCACCGTCCCGTACGGCACCGAGAGCATCATCTGCAGCACCGTCCTGGAGAACTGGGTGGCCAGGCGCAGGTCGACCGTTGTGGTGAAGGCACGGAGCCGGGCGGAGAAGTAGGCGTCCAGCTCCCGGCGGACCGGGTCGAGCCGCCGGGGGTCCGGCCCGATGAAGGTGCCGACCTCCCTGCTGATCCGCTCGAAGACGACGTTCTCGTCCTCGTAGCTGCAGGCCACCACACCCCGGCCGGTCACGGCGAGGGTAAGACGCCCCAGCGGTCCGTCGAGCGTGCCGAACGCGATGTCGGGATGGCTCGTGCCGACGTAGTCGGGCGAGGTCACCCGTAGCAATGCATCGATGTCGCCGGATGACATGGCCCCACCCTTTCGTATCCAGGTGTGTGGTGACCGCAGAGTATCGGACGGATCGCCCGGCCAGTGGCAACACGTGCGGGACGAAAGTGCCAAGATCAGGCCGGTTGAGACGGCACTATGGGTGTGTGGTGGACTACACGGCCGACAACGACGGGGGCATCGGCCGGGCGGTCGTGGCCGACGCGCCCAACGCGATCGTCGCCATTGATCGTGAACAGACGGTCATCGCCTGGAATCCCGCGGCCGAGCGCCTTTTCGGCTGGCCGGCCGAGGAGACGGTCGGCCGGCGGGTTCCGGTGGTTCCCGAGGAGCTGATGGCCGAGCACAACGCGGTCCTGGAGAAGGTCCGCACCGGTGGCCAGGTGTCGCTGCGGACCAAGCGGTTCCGCCGGGACGGCAGCCTGCTCGACCTGCGGATCGACACCGGCGCGCTCTCCTCGCGGGACGGCACCCTCAGCGGTTATGTCAGCGTCTACCACCTGGCCCAGGACGACGAGAGCGCCAACGACCGCAACGCCCGCCGGGCACAGCTCGTCCGCCGGCTCACCGACGTTGTCGCCGACATCAACGCCGAGCTGGAGCTGCCCGCGGTGCTCGACCGGATCGCGGCCAGCCTCGCCGACCTGACCGGGGCCGACGCGGGCGGATTCGTGCTCATCGAGGGCGACCGGCTCCGCCTCGTGGCCCGCCACAACCTTCCCGGCTCGATGCGGAACTCCACGGCGGACCTCCGCACCAGCCTGGTCGGCAAGCTGCTGCGCGAGGGCAGGACCATCCTGCTGGAGACCGGTGACCAGGACCGGCTGGACGAGCTGATCTGGTCGCAGCTGCCCGGCCTGCACACCATCGCGCTCGGTCTCGCGGCCATGGGCGGGCGACCGTACGGCGCGCTGTACGCGCTCTTCGCCAAGCGCAAGGTGGGCCACCTGGAGCTGGAGCTGCTGGAGCTCCTCGCGGGTCACGCGGGCATCGCCGTGGGCAACGCGATGGCCTACCAGGAGGCCGTACGGCAGCGGGCCCACGAGCGAGCGGTGTTCGACGCCAGCGCCGACGGCATAGCGGTCCTCGACGAGCTGGGCCGGGTCGTCCAGTGGAACCCGGCCGCCAGCGAGCTGACCGGCTTCCACTCCGCCGAGGTGATCGGCGGTCCGCCCCCGTTCCAGCTCCCGGCACCGGGAGAGAAGCTCACCATCCAGTTGCCCTCGGGCATCTGGCTGGACGTGCTCTGCGCGGAGATCGTGGAGACGGGCGAGATCGTGGTCGACTTCCGCGACATCACCCGCGCGAAGGAGTTGGAGGAGGCCAAGGATCTCTTCCTGGCCACCACCAGCCATGAGCTCCGCACCCCGATCACCGTGGTCCGCGGCTTCGCCGGCACCCTCGACGACCGCTGGGACAGCATGACCGACGCCGAGCGCCGTGCCGCGGTGCACATCATCGCCGAGCGGGCCCGTTCCCTCGGCCAGCTCATGGACCACCTGCTGCTGGGCTCGCGCGCGGGGGCCGGCGAGCTCACGCTCAGGATCGAGGGCTTCGACCTGGCCGAGCTGGTGCGGGGGGCCACGTTGGGCCTGCCGATCCTGTCGGATCTGCACCGGGTCGAGGTCGACGTTCCCGATGACCTGCCCCTGGTCTCCGGCGACGCGCTGGCCACCGATATCCTGCTGGCCCAGCTGCTGGAGAACGCTTTCAAATATTCGCCGGACGGTGGTCTGATCAGGGTAGAGGCATGGCTGGATGGTGACCGGGTGGTGTTGGTCGTGGACGATGAGGGCGTGGGCATCGCCCACGCCAGCAGGGAGCGCGTCTTCGACCGCTTCGTCCAGGCGGACAGCGGTGACCGCCGCAGGTTCGGTGGAGTCGGGCTTGGTCTCTACATCGTGCGCAGCCTGGCACGGGCCCAGGGAGGAGAGGTGTCGGCGCATCCACGCCCCGCGGGCGGCACCCGGATGAGGTTGGCACTCCGCATCGCCGACACGCCGGACGCTCTTACCTGATCGACACGCCAAGGCGGTAACGAGTCGGTAACGGATCCGCTGATCTATTGTCGAATGTGCACAAGCTGTAATTGCTGCTCGGTTTCCGAGGCTATCTAACGGGGCATTTCGGTCGTACTGGGGTGAGTTCCTCAGGGGGGAAAGGCATACGGGGAGGTGAGTGCGTCGAGCGTCGTGTTGTTGCCGTATGCACCGTCCAGCGTCGCTGTCGCACGCCAACGCCTCTGCTCTGACCTGCAGGAACGGGGTGTGTACGAGACCGCTATAGACGACGCGGTGCTCGTGGTCAGCGAGTTGCTGAGTAATGCGCTGCGTCACGCGCACCCGTTGCCGTCGGGGCAGATCAGGGTGTCATGGCACTGGACCGAGGAGCAGGTCGAGGTTGCGGTGAGTGACGGTGGCGCGGCCACCGAGCCAAGGGCAGGGCGCCCGACGCTCTCCTCCCTGGGAGGGCGAGGCCTCGGAATCGTCGAATATCTGGCCTCGACATGGGGAGTCAGGCACGAGGGGGACATCACCACGGTCTGGGCGGTGGTCACGGCGGTCGACACGGTAGGTAACGGCCATGTTTCCACCCCCGAACCCGCCCTCAGGGAATGCGGATAGTCCTTCCGTCGGGTGCCGTCCCGCTTCGCCTGTCATGAAGCGGGACGGCACCTCTTCCGTCCGGAGTGTCGTCAGCCTCCGGCGAGCGCGGGCCGGTGCAGTACCGCCCGCTCCCCGGTGCTCCAGGCCGTCGTGACGAGCAGGTAGATTCCGGCCGCGAGCGGCAGCACCGCCGCGACCAGCACGGTCCCGTACGGCAGCAGGGGCAGCATCCGGCGCAGCGCCGCGGGCTGGACGTCCTCGCTCATCGTGCTCCGCGTCTGGCGGGAGGCGACCCACGCCACGGCGACGAGCAGCAGGAAAAGTCCGGCGAAGACCAGGGTAGGGCCGCTGAGCAGCCCGAACCCGGCCACCGCGCCCGCGAACTGCTGGCCGAGCGGCACCCCGAGGAGCCCGTGGGTCAGCAGCGCGTTGGCCTGGCCGGCGATCGTCGAGGAGACGAACGCCTGGTAGGTCACCATGAGGAACGGCAACTGCGCCACCGACGGCAGGCAGCCTGCCAGCGGTGAGGTCCTCTCCCTGGCGTAGAGGGCGGCCAGTTCCCGCTGGAGCCGTTCGGGATGGCGGCCGTGGCGTTTCTGGAGTTTCCGGACCTCAGGCGCGAGGCGGATCCTGGCCCGCTCGCCCCTGGCCCGCATGACGCTGAGCGGGAGCAGCAGGAGCCGGACGAGGAGTGTGAAAACGACGATCGCGAGCGCGGTGGAGCCCAGTGGCCCCGCGAGCGCGGTGATGAGGTCGGCGGTGAACCCGATGACGGGGTCGAACATGGTTGGGGCCCTTCTGACCGGAGTGGAGACGGTACAGAGGACGCCCGCGCACCGCGGGGGTTTATCAGAGCGCGTGCGCGCGGCACACGGTGGTCGCGGGGGGTTACGCGGGCGCCGGGCCCGCGGAGGGTGCTCTGGGCCGGGATCTCCCGGCCGCGTCGGGGTCGCGTTGCCGGACGAACATCGTCCGCCTGGCCCGATCGCGCCGCGACAGCGGCGACCGCGCCCGCGCACCGGAGGTGACGGGCGCCGGTCGCAGTGCCCAGGCGAGCAGGAGCACGCCCAGCCCGACCACGGCGGTCGCCGTCAGGACGCCGCCGCCGTCGAACATCCAGACCGTCAGTGTCTGGACGGCGAGGAGCAGGTTCATCTCTTGGACTTGGACACCACGGTGACCAGGGCGACGACCACGAAGGCCACGACCGCCAGCACGATCACGAACTTCAGCAGCCCGAAAAGGGCGGGCAGCACGAGCCCGAACACCACATAGAGCGCAAGCAGGGCGCCCAGGACCGCCAGCACGATACGACTCATGTGTTCCACCGTACGCTGACAGGGGAAGCGGCGGGCGCCTTGATCGTAACGATCGAGTGCTTACGGACCGGTGACACGGCTTAGGGATCTCCCCTCGTGGGCCTACCGTTGAGGTCATGAGCGCGCGGATTCTGGTGGTCGACGACGATCCGATGGTGGCCGAGGTGGTGGCCCGCTACCTGGAACGTGACGGTCACGTGGTCGAGTGCGTCGGAGACGGCGCCGAGGCGCTCAGGCGCGCGCTGTCCAACCCGCCGGACCTGATGGTGCTCGACCTGATGCTCCCCAAGATGGACGGGCTCCAGGTGTGCAGGAAGCTCAGGGAGCGGTGGCCGGTTCCAGTGATCATGCTGACCGCGCTGGGTGAGGAGATGGACAGGGTCGTCGGTCTGGAGACCGGTGCCGACGACTACGTCACCAAGCCCTTCAGCCCCAGGGAACTGGCCCTGCGCGTGCAGTCGGTGCTGCGGCGGGCGCGCGGCGCCTCGCTGCCGACCGGCACCGGGGTGCTCAGGGACGGTGATCTGACCGTCGACGTCGGGGCGCACGAGGTGCGGTTCCGAGGTGACGAGATCATGCTGACCGCCCGCGAGTTCGACCTTCTGGCCCACCTGATGCGCAACCCCCGCCAGGCCTTCAGCCGCTCCGCGCTGCTCAACCAGGTCTGGGGCTGGTCCTTCGGCGACTCCTCCACGGTGACCGTCCACGTCCGCCGCCTCCGCGAGAAGATCGAGCCGGATCCGACCGTTCCCCGGCGCATCGTCACGGTGTGGGGCGTCGGCTACCGCTACGAACCGCTGGTGGAGCCGTGATCCCCGAGATCCTGCTGATCGTCGCGGTCACCGCCGGCCTCGGCCTGCTGGTCGCGCTCGCCGGGTTGGGGGCGATGTGGCTGCTGCGCGAGCGGTCGATCGGCGCGATGCTCGCGGTGGTCGTCGTGGTGACCGTGGTGGCGACGGTGGGCGGCGTGGTCGCCATCACCCTGAAAATGATCATTGAGGGTACGCCGAGGGACATCGTGCTCAGCGTGGTCGCGGTGGGTGGTCTGGTCGGGCTGGGCGTCGCGACGGTGCTCGCCCGCCGGGTCGTGGCGGCCAGCCGCAGGCTCGTCGACGCCGTGCACGCGGTGCCCGACTCGGGGGAGTTCACCCCACCCGGAGGTCTCCCCGCCGAGCTCGGCACGATCGCCGGGAGCCTGGATCAGGCCTACCGGCGCCTGCGCCTGGGCCACGAGCGCGAGCGCGCCCTGGAGAGCGCGCGCCGTGAGCTCGTCGCCTGGGTCAGCCACGACCTGCGTACCCCGCTGGCGGGCATGCGGGCCATGGCGGAGGCCCTGGAGGACGGGGTGGTCGCCGACCCCGAGACCGTAGGCCGTTACCACCGGCAGATCCGTCTGGAGGTGGACCGGCTGTCGGGAATGGTCGACGACCTCTTCGAGCTGTCCAAGATCCACGCGGGGGCGCTGCGCCTGTCACGCAACCGGATCGGCCTCGGCGACCTGATCGCCGACGCGCTGGCCGGGGTGGAGCAACTGGCCAGGGCCAAGGGGGTGCGGCTGGCCGGCGAGGTCGACCCGGTGATCCCCGTTCAGGCCGACGCGGCCGAGCTCTCCCGGGCGCTGCGCAACCTGGTGGTCAACGCGATCAGGCACACTCCCGGCGACGGCACCGTCCTGGTCCGCGCCTCGATCGAGGGCCAGATCGCCTGCCTGTCCGTCGCCGACTGCTGCGGCGGCATCCCGGCGGACGACCTGCCCCGCGTCTTCGACGTCGCCTTCCGCGGCGAGGCGGCCCGCACGCCCAGTGCCGACGGCGCCGGAGCGGGCCTCGGCCTGGCGATCGCGCGCGGCATCGTCGAGGCCCACGAGGGAGCGATCGGCGTCGTCAACTCCGGCCCGGGCTGCCGCTTTGAGATCCGCCTGCCGATCTCCGTCTGAACGGCACCGCCCGGCCGCCGTCGCGGGGCGCCGTCGCGGGGCGCCGTCACCGGCCCTGATCCGATCGGCCCGGGTCCGGCGAGCCGCCGGTTCGGGCCGTCAGCCGGGGCCGTTGCCGTTGGAGGTCGGCGCGGTCGTGGCGTCGCTCTCGGGTCTCACCGAGACCATGAGGGTCACCTGCGCGGACTCGTCGTCCTCGGCGGTGCCGGTTTCGACGTGCCGGCAGGAGGTGAGCCTCCTGGTGGTGCCCAGGGACTCCACCATCGCCCGGAACGTCGGGCACGGCCAGCGCCACATGCAGCTGCGGCAGCGCAGGATCGGATGTGCCGTGTCGCTGGTGATGCCGCCCGCGTCACGGGGCTGGTGCAGGTCGAGCAGCCTGACGCCGAGCGTGGCGAAGTCGAGGAGCTCTTCGCGTGCCCCTTCGAGGAAGTCGAGGTCCTCGGTCGACAGGCTGGTTCTGATCGGGACGTGTCCCTCGTGGTTCACCAGGCTCCGCAGTGAACTCGCCGCATCGCGCCACGAGGTGGCCTTGTCGGTACGAGTGATCATGGACTCCAGGTGTTCCCGGAGCCGCTGCCGCTGGAGATCCTCGGGTAGATCGGTGTTCATGGATGCGTTCGAGCCCGTTTCCTGTAACTCAACGGCTGTCACTGCCGTAGCGCAGCGATGATCGGGAGTGTCGGGTCTTCTCCCTTTTCCGGCCAAGCCGGTGTTGCGCAGTGTCAAGCTTCGCGCACTCCGGGTTTCCATGAGGCCGAAACGGGGGACAAAGGGCGGACGACTCGGGTTGTTCAAGAGAGCGTGACCGGTGGCTCTCGCGCCGCTAGTGTGCCCGCTGTGGAGCTAAAAGTCTCAACTCGATCTCATGCCGGGCACACCGTCGTGACCATCGTTGGCGAAATCGACCTATACACCGCACCTCGCCTGCAGGCCGAGTTCACCCGGCTGCTCGGGCAGAGCCAGACCATGCTCGTGGTCCTCGACATGTCCGCCGTGGAGTTCTGTGACTCCACCGGCATGAACGTGCTGCTCTCCGCGCTCAAGCGGCTGCGCGAGCGCGGCGGCACACTGGAGGTGGCGGCGCCCCGGCCCGCCGTACGCAAGATCCTTCAGGTCACGGGCCTAGACTCGGTCTTCGTCGTGCACGAGACCCTGCCGGAGAAGCTGATGACCTCCGAATCCCAGGGATGACCCGCTCCCCACGGCCGAAGCCCGGGGTTTCCACGCTGGAGGTGTTCGATGACCGGTACGGCGGCGATCATTCCCGCCAAGAACGAGGATGATCGGATCGGGGCGACCGTGGCCGCGGCCCTGGCGCTCCCCGGCGTCGATCTCGTCATGGTCGTCGACGACGGCTCGACCGACCAGACGGGGCGGGTGGCCAAGGTGGCCGGGGCCCACGTCGTGCGGCACAGCCACAACCGGGGCAAGGCCGCCGCGATGGAGAGCGGTGCCGAGGCCGTCCGCCTGCTCGACGACGAGGAGCCCCGGCACCTGCTGTTCCTCGACGCCGACCTGGGGGAGACCGCCAGTACCGCCGCGCCGCTGATCGAGCCGGTCGCGGCGGGCGAGGTCGACATGACGATCGCCGTCTTCGCCACCCGGGTGAAGCTCGGCGGCCACGGGTTCGTCGTGAAGCTCGCCCGTGAGGGCGTCGAGCGTGCCACCGGCTGGACGCCCGTCCAGCCGCTCAACGGCCAGCGCTGCCTGACCCGGGCGGCCTTCGAAGCCGCCCGGCCACTGGCCCACGGCTTCGGCGTGGAGACCGGTCTCACGATCGATCTGCTCAGAAAGGGCTTTCGGGTACGCGAGGTCCAGGTGGAGATGGCCCACCGGGCCACCGGCACCGACTGGCGGGCCCAGCTCCATCGGGCCAGGCAGTTCCGCGACGTCGCCCGCGCCCTCCTGGTCCGCCGCTGAGCCTGGCGGCATTCACCCGGCCGAGCGGCTCCTCGCGGGTCCGGCGAGGACTCGCGGCCTCCATATCTGTGATGTCTTTGCAGGTCAGAGGCCATGTGAGAGTCGGCGGTGCGGGTAGTCGTCGTGGGTCGGCCGAGGTCACACGCGGGATGCGGGGACGGCCGGGGCCACCGGGAGAACAGGTCGCCCGCCGCTCCTCGCGGTGCCGTCCGGTCCGCCGCTGCCGCACCGGGCACCTGTGGGATGTGCTGGAATCTGCGGGTGAGCTTGGAGGCGTCGGTCGGCGACAAGAGGCGGAGCCCCTTCGGCGGCATGCCGCGGAGGCTCGACATCGCCGCGTTCGGGGCCATGGGGCTCTCGGTGGCGGTCACGGTCCTGATCGGGCTGCTGGGGCCCTCCGCCATGGTCCCGAGGCTGCCCGGGCCGTCCTGGCAGCCGCCGTACTCGCTGGACGTTCCGGTGAGTGCCCATCTGGTCATCGCCATGGGCGCCGCCGCGATCGTCCTGGGCGGGCTCGGGCTCGCCGCCGCGCTCAGGTCCCGGTGGAGGCCGGAGGCGCGATGGCTGCTCATGGCGGGCTGCGCCACCGCGGGGCTGCTCGCCTTCCTGCCGCCCTCGGGCTCGGCCGACCATCTCAACTACGCCGCGTACGGTCGGCTGGTCACGCTCGGCCAGGACCCCTACGCGGTCACCCCCGCCCTGCTGCCCCACGATCCGGTCACCGGCGCGGTGGAGGAGTGGGCCGGGGTGACCAGTGTCTACGGCCCGGTGGCCACCGCGGTACAGGCGCTGGCGAGCCTCGTGGGCGGCGACTCGGTCCGGCTGACGGTCTTCGTGATGGCCGCGGTCAACGCCGCGGCGTTCATCGGTACCGCGCTGCTGCTGCACCGTTTCGCCAGGGGGGACGAGGAACTGCGCGGGCGGGCGGCACTGCTCTGGGCGGCCAACCCGCTGATGATCTACCACCTGGGCGCGGGGATGCACATCGACACCCTCGCCATCGCCTGCATGGTCGCCGCGCTCACGGTTCGCGGGGCCGCCTCCGGGCTGCTGCTCGGGGTGGGCATCGGGGTCAAGCTCAACGCCGGGCTCGTCGCCCTCGGTCCGGCGTGGGAGCTGCGCCGCTCGCCGGGCAGGCTCGCCGTGGTGGCGGGGACCGCGACGGCCACCGTAGTGGCGATCTACGCCGTCGCCGGGCCGCACGTGCTCGACCAGGTGAGCGCCGCCAGCAGGAAGGTCTCCCTCGCCACGCCCTGGCAGCTCGTCAAGGTGGGGCTCCAGTCGCTCTTCGGGCCGGGCGCGTACTCGGCCTGGATCCAGATCGGCTCCCTGCTGCTGATGGTCTGCCTGGCCTGGCTGCTGCTGCGGGCACTGCCCGCGGAGACCGCGCCCGGCGACACCGCGCCCGCGGTCGCCGCGGTGATGGTGGTCGCCTGGCTGTTCGCCGCGCCGTACGCGCTGCCCTGGTACGACGGGCTGGCCTTCGCGCTGCTGGCCATGGCGTCCTGGCCCGTGCTGGAGGGCTTCATGGTCGCCAGGGTCGTCGCGCTGTCGCTGGGCTACCTGCCGGCCAGGGAGGCGCTGCGCCCCGAGGACCTGCTCTGGATGAAGACCCTGCTCAGGGAGCGGGTGGTGCCGTGGACGCTGCTGGCACTGACGATCGCCCTGGTGTGCTGGGCGGCGAGAGCGCCAGGGCGCGCACGGAGGCGGCGAGCGTCAGTGGAACCGCGACCGTGAGCGCCATCGCCGGGATCGCGATGCCCGAGTCGTTCATCAGGAAGCCGATCAGCGCGCAGGCCAGCGCGCCGATCAGCCCGGCGCGCAGCGCGGGCGAGAGCGCGTAGGTACGGCCCAGGACCGAGGCCCCCCATCGCGAGGGGCGGTCGAGCACCAGGAACAGGAACGCCAGCGCGACCAGCGTGAGCAGGGACAGTGACCAGTTGCCGACCGTGACCCCGATCATCGCGCCGAACTTGCGGCCGACCACGGTCCATGCCTCCCCGTCCAGCACCTGCTGGACGAAGGCGCCCAGGTGGGTGCGCTGGTCGGCGGGCCTGCGCCAGTCGGCGACCGCGATGATGCCGATCAGCAGGACACCCGCCAGACCGGCCAGGCCCAGCTTGACCGGTGAGACCCGCCCGCCGGCCAGCAGGATCACGAGGATGGCGACCCCCACCAGGAACGCCGGGACCCCGCCGAAGTCGGCGCCCCACGCGGGCCAGCCGTCGGCGAACACCGCCAGCCCCCCGTACGTCACGCACACCGCGAGCGCGAGCCCGCGCCGGCCGCGTGAGATCAGCCACTGGGCCGTCCCGGCCAGGGCCAGGATCGTACCGGCGGAGTAGACGGCGAAGGCGATGTTGCTGAAACCGTAGAAGCGCCCGCCGGTCACCGGCTCGTAGCCGGTGACCGCGTTCACCTGGAGCACCGAGCCGGTCATCACGTCGGCCAGCAGCGCCATCGAGGTGATGGCGGCGACCACGGTCAGCGGGCCCAGCGGGTGCGTCCGCCACGGCCCGGCGAACGCCACCCCCGTGATCACGCAGGCGAATCCGAGGATCGTCACGATCACCGCGGCCATCGGGGCGGGCAGGCTCCACCAGGGGACGAGTTGCGCCAGGAAGGTGGAGACCGCGATCGCCCCGCTGACCACGGCGACGACCTGGACGGCGGTCAGGGCTCGGGAGCCGCCCCAGCCCCGCCGGATCGCGACGGCTGCCAGCAGGTAGAACAGGATCTGCACCGCCACGAACACCGCGAAGAACGGTCCTCGCACCTCACGCAGCACCTGGCTCGCCAGGTCGTCGTCCGCCAGCTTCCGCACGGTCGCCGCGACCGGCTCCCCGCTCGGCTCCTGGCCCTGCCAGGCGCGGCCGACGACCCCGTTCGGGGCCCGCAGGCCCAGCAGGTCGATCGCGGTGGCGGTCAGGTCGGTGTTGGCGACCAGGCCGTCCTGGCGGGTGGAGGTGGCGGTGAGGTAGCCGCGCGGGTACGGCTCACCGCCGGGAGACGGGCCCCGGGCGATCGCCACGTGCAGGTGCGGCGCGATCGAGGTGTCGGCCAGGCCGCCGAGCAGGACCGTGGTCCCGCTTCCGGGTGTCTTTCCGGCTTCCGGAGTCTGCGCGGTTCCGGGGGCCCGGGTGGTTTCGGAGGTCGGCGTGGGGGGCGTCGCCGGAGCGGTGGCGGCCGCGCGTGGCGGGGGCAGGCGGTCGAGGACCGCGCCCACCACGCGGTCGGCTCTGGCCACGGCCTCCCGCCTGGTCTGAGCGGTCATCGAGACCGGGACGCCGTCCGGGGTGAGGCCGCCGCCGATCCAGGCCCTGGCCAGGTCGTCGGCCTCCACCACGATCAGCCCGTACGGGGACAGCTCGCCGAGTTCCTCGATGTTCGCCGCGTATTTCGCGATTTTTCCTGATGTGTCGGCGGCGGCGAGCGCGGCCCCCGGCCCGATGGCGGCCACCTTCAGGCCCGCTCCGGCCGCGAGCCGGCCCAGCTGCCCGAGCACCGGCCGGTAGGAGGTGGTGGCGTTGAAAGCGGACAGCTCGTCCCATCCGGGCACGCTCGCCCCGCCGTCGGAGGTGGCCTCCGGCGTGCGCGGCAGCGCGCAGCCCGCGCCCGGGGCACCCGCCCGCTGGCCCGCGGAGATCGTCAGCCAGCCCGCCACCGGGCAGGTGATCCCCCGGTCCGGCGGCGGAACCGCCCGGGTGGACATGGAGGCGGACCCGCCCTCGCCCGCGAGCCTCCACAGGTTCGGGGTCCGCTCCGGGTCCAGGTCACTCCACTCCAGCCCCGGCACCCCGATGACCACGACCCGCTCGGGAAGCGCCCTCGCCACCGAGGCGCTCGCCGTACCGGCCCCAAGGGCTCCCAGGAGCCCGCAGACCCCGGCCAGCAGCAGGGACATGGTGATCAGCACGGTCCTGGAGAACCCCGCTGGCCGATTCTTTTTCGAGCCGTGTGACCCGCGTGTTCCGTACCGGATGACGACCTCGGCGGGCGGAGTCCCGGCGGGCAGGGGGCGCGTCGGCCGCGCGGGCCGCCCCGGCCGTGTCGCGGCGCCGGGCGTCCCGGTGGCGGCCGGGCGCGCGAGCCCGCGACCGCGCGGTGTCGAAGCCATCCGTTCCCCTGTCCGTATCCGTCGGGCGGCCGTTTCCCCGGCCCCACGGTAGCCTGCCTGGTCGTGAGGACTGGCGAGGTGACCACGGCCGGACGGCGCACGTGGACGTGGCTGACGTGGTTGAGGTGGCTACCTTGGCTGCCCGCGCTGCTGCTGGTCGCCGCGGCGGTGGCCCCGCTGGTGCTCTACTGGCTGGGCAATGTGGACGACCAGCGCCTGGTCGACCTGGATGTGTACCGTACCGGCGGGGAGGCGGTGCTGGAGGGCCGGTCCGTCTACGGGTTCGTCACCCCGGCGCCGCAGTTGCTGCCGTTCACCTACCCGCCGGTGGCCGCCCTGCTGGCCACCCCGCTGGCGGCGATGTCGTGGCCGGCGGCGCAGTGGGCGTGGACGGCGCTGATCTTCCTGACCCTGGCGGTCACCGTCGGGCTTTCCTTCCGCGCCCTGCTCACCGGGACGGGCACCCAGGGCGCGGTGCCGGCCTCGCCGGTGGTCGTTCCCGGTACGCCCGCCGGAGACCTGGCACGGGCGGATGCGCGTACCCGGCCCCATGGGGCGGGCTGGGCGGGCGGTCTGAAGAGACTGCGCGGGATGGACCGGCTGTGGGCGCCGCTGCTGTTCGCCGTCCTGATGATCGCGTGCACCTACCTGATGCCGATCAGGGACCAGGTCCGCTTCGGCCAGGTGGACATCCTGCTCGTCGCGCTCTGCCTGGTCGACTGCGTGGCCAGGCGACCGGTGTGGCCGCGCGGCATGCTGATCGGCCTGGCCACCGCGGTCAAGCTCACCCCCGGCGTCTTCCTGATCTACCTGCTCATCACCGGTTTCGGCCCCGGGGCGAGACGGGAGCAGCGCGACACCTTCCTCATCGCCGCGCTCACCGCCGCGCTGCTGACCCTGCTGCCGTTCGTGGTGATCCCGGCGGACGCCGCCGACTTCTGGTTCCGCGCGCTGCTCGACCCCGAGCGGCTCGGTGCCAACGCCGCGACCACCAACCAGTCGATGCGCGGCATGCTCATCCGGCTCTACCTGCCCGACGTGCTGACGAGCCTGCTCTGGGTGGCGCTGGTCGCGGTGGTCGCCTGGTACGGCTTCCGCCACGCTCGCCGGGCGCTGCTCGACGGGCACCCGGTGGCCGGGGTCGCCCTGGTCGGGCTGATGGCGGTGTTGCTCTCCCCGGTCGCCTGGATCCACCACCTGGCCTGGGTGGTCGTGGTGCTCGGGGCGCTGGCCGGCGACGGGCGCGACCCGGTCAGGGTCCGGGTGGCCGCCGGGGTCTGGCTCTACTACGTGCTGCCGATCCCCTGGTGGGGGGTGACGATCAAGGCGGCGGAGATCCCGGTGCTCAGCCCCGTGCTCGGCAAGATCGTGCAGAACGGGTTCGGGCTGGGCGCGCTTTTCCTGGTCTGGCTGCTGGGGGTGTGGCTGCCCAGACGGAGAGCGGCATTCCAGGCACTCCGCTGATACGGGGTGATCCGTGGTGTGAAATGACCAAATTTGATGTGACTTGTAGGGTGAAGCAGCTTAATGCGGAGCGACCTCGGATGGTCTTGGGGAGGACCAAGCGGCCCGGAGGTGCGACCTTGGGCACATTTTTCGACAGTCGCCGGATAACCTGAGGTCATGCCGAAATTCGCTTACCTGGGACCGGAGGGAACCTTCACCGAAGAGGCCCTGCGCATCCTGGCGCCGGAGGCCGAGCGTCTGCCGAGCCCGAACATCACCGCGGCCCTTGAGTCGGTCCGGCGTGGCGAGGCGGACGGAGCAGTCGTCCCGCTGGAGAACTCGCTCGAAGGCGCCATCACCACGACCCTTGACGAGCTCGCCCAGGGGGAGCCGCTGCTCATCACCGCGGAGCTGCTGCTGCCCGTCGAGTTCTCGCTTCTGGCGCGCCCCGGCACCGAGATGGGACACATCAAGAGGGTCTTCACCCACCCGGCGGCCATCACCCAGTGCCGCAACTTCACAGCCCGCGAGCTGCCCGACGCCGTGGTGGTCGCCGCCCCGTCGACGGCGGCGGCGGCGCAGGAGGTCGCGATCCCCGGCTCGCCGTACGACGCGGCCATCGCCGCGCGCATCGCCGGTGAGCACTACGGCCTCGTCCAGCTCGCGACCGGGATCGGCGACCGCACCGACACCGTGACCCGGTTCGTCCGGGTGACCCGTCCCGGCCCGCTGCCCGAGCCGACCGGTGCCGATCGCACCTCCCTGGTGGTCTTCCTGGCCGACGACCATCCGGGCGCGCTGCTGGAGATGCTGACCGAGTTCTCCGTCCGCGGCGTCAACCTGTCCCGTATCGAGTCGCGGCCCACCGGCGACGGCATCGGCCGTTATTTCTTCCACTTCGACTTCGAGGGCCACGTCGCCGACGCCCGGGTCGGCGAGGCGATCTCCGGTCTGCACCGGATCTCCGCCAAGGTGCGCTTCCTGGGCAGCTACCCGCGCGCCGACGCCTTCGCACCGCAGATCAAGCGCGGTACGAACAACGACGACTTCGCCGAGGCCGCCGCCTGGCTCGACAGGATCCGTACCGGCCAGAGCTGATCGTCGGCCGGTACGGAGCAAACCGGGCGCGGACGCGAGCCGTACCTCGGTAGCCTGTGACTGTGATTGACCTGCGTACCCTTCGTGAGGATCCGGACCGGCTACGGGCGTCGCAGCGTGCCCGCGGTGAGGACGACTCTGTCGTCGACACGCTGCTCGACCTTGATGAGCGCCGACGTGGTGCGCTGAGCCGTTTCGAGACGCTCCGCGCCGAGCAGAAGACCGTCGGCAAGTCGGTCTCCCGCGCCTCGGGGGAGGAGAAGGCGAGCCTGCTGGAGCGGGCGAAGGATCTCTCCTCGCAGGTCAAGTCGGCCGAGGCCGAGGCGGAGAAGCTCGCCGCCGAGCTCGATGAGCTGATCTACACGGTGCCCAACCTGGTGGAGGAGGGCGCTCCGGAGGGCGGCGAGGACGACTACGTCGTCCTGGAGGAGATCGGCGAGAAGCCGTCCTTCGACTTCGAGCCCAGAGACCACCTGGAGCTCGGCGAGCTGCTCGGCGCCATCGACATGGAGCGCGGCGCGAAGGTGTCGGGCTCGCGGTTCTTCTTCCTGCGGGGCGTCGGCGCGCGGCTCCAGCTCGGGCTGCTCAACATGGCCATGCAGCAGGCGATCGAGGTGGGCTTCGTCCCGATGATCACGCCCGTGCTGGTCAAGCCGGAGTCGATGAAGGGCACCGGCTTCCTCGGCGCCCACGCCGGCGAGGTCTACCACCTGCCCGGCGACGACCTGTTCCTGGTCGGCACGAGCGAGGTGCCGATGGCGGCCTACCACGGTGACGAGATCCTGGACGGCTCCGCGCTGCCGTACCGCTACGCGGGATGGTCCTCGTGCTTCCGCCGCGAGGCCGGCTCGTACGGCAAGGACACCCGGGGCATCATCCGGGTCCACCAGTTCGACAAGGTGGAGATGTTCTCCTATGTCCGGCCGGAGGAGGCGCACGCCGAGCACCTGCGCCTGCTCGACTGGGAGAAGGAGATGCTGGCCAAGGTCGAGCTGCCCTACCGGGTGATCGACACCGCGGCCGGAGACCTGGGCACCTCGGCCGCCCGGAAGTTCGACTGCGAGGCGTGGGTGCCGAGCCAGGGCCGCTACCGCGAGCTCACCTCGACCTCCAACTGCACCGACTTCCAGGCCCGCCGCCTCGGGGTGCGTTTCCGTGACTCCGGTGGCAAGCCCCAGCACGTGGCCACCCTGAACGGCACGCTGGCCACCACCCGCTGGATCGTCGCGATCCTGGAGAACCACCAGCAGGCCGACGGCTCCGTCGTGCTGCCCAAGGCCCTGCGCCCGTACGTCGGCCTCGACGTGCTCGAACCCGTCAGGTAGCCGTCTTCGAAGGCCCCGTCGTAGGTGCGGCGGGGTCTTCACGCGTTCATGTCGCAGACCGCCCCGCGGCCCTCCAGCCGACCAGGGCGGTCAGTCCGTGAGACAGCGCTGCACCGTGGGGCCGAGCCAGTCGACGATCTCCTCGCGGGACATGGCGACTACCGACGGCATGCACAGTACGGTCCGTGAGCAGGCAGGCATCGAGTTCGAGGGCGGGCAGTACGCGGAGTCGTTCAGCCTGGCCGACGTGCGGCTTACCGGCGGGGTGCCGGACGACGAGGTGGTCCTCTACTTCGCACCCGCCGGGCTGGTCGTGGTCGCACCGCTGCCCGACGGCACCCACCGGATCGTCTCCACGGTGGACGAGGCGCCCCGCGACCCCGACGTGGCCTTCGTCCAGGGGTTACTGGACAGCCGGGGCCCGCGAAGGGAGCGGGCGGTGGTCGGCGAGGTCGTCTGGGGGACGCGCTTCCGCGTCCACCACCGGGTGGCCCGCACCTTCCGTGCCGGGCGGGTCCCGCTCGCCGGCGACGCCGCGCACGTCCACAGTCCCGCAGGAGGGCAGGGAATGGACATCGGCGTCCCAGGAGCCACCGCCCTGGTCGAAGCCCTCACAATCGCTCTCAGCGGCGGGCAGGCGGATCTGGCCCGCTACACCGCCGACCGTCGCCCATCGCCTTCCAGGTCGTCGCCTTCGCCGGCCGGCTCTCCAGGCCGGCCAACGTGCACAGGAGCCTGCGGCTGATCAGGAACCTGGTCCTGCGGGCCTTGGCGATCAGCCCGGCCTTCCGCCGGGGTCTCGCCTGGCGGCTCTCGGGTCTTGTCCACCGGTGAGGCTCTCGCCTGCCGGCCGCCGACGAGGGCGGGGGCGGCGCGGGGGCCGGTGTTCGCGGGCGGAGGCGGTGGGGCCGCACAGGCGGCCACCCGGACGGCCGAATGATCGCCCGACCGCGAGTTGGGATGTCCCGGAAATGCGGAAGGCGGGGTTCGCCAGGAGCGAACCCCGCCTTCCGGTCAAACAGGTTCAACCAAGAGGTCTATGCGTCAGACGGCGCGGACCTGCGAGGCCTGCGGGCCCTTCTGGCCCTGGGTGATCTCGAACTCGACCCGCTGGCCGTCTTCGAGGCTACGGTAGCCGTTGCCCTGGATCTCGGAGAAGTGCACGAACACGTCCGGTGCACCGCCATCCGGTGCGATGAAGCCGAAGCCCTTTTCAGCGTTGAACCACTTGACGGTTCCCTGAGCCATTAAAGCTCTCCCTCAGGATTTGAAACTTTGGGATTCACACCTCATGAACCCCATGTGTCGTACAGCGGGCCCCGGGGTGGCTCAGTCAAACTGGTTTTCACAACGGGATTCAGCTAATACAACGCCATCACATCTAACACTATCCGGCGCATGCGTGTTCCCGCCATCAGGAAGATTCCTGGGACGGGATGCTGGGGGCCGACACCCCGGCCATCACAGTGCAGACTGGGACTTGTTATGCGAAGCCCCAGGCTGGTCGCCACCGACCTCGACGGCACCGCTCTGCGTTCGGACGGCACCGTCTCCCCCCGTACAGCCGCCGCTTTTGCGCTTGTGGAGAACGCCGGGGCGGCGCTGGTCTTCGTGACCGGCAGGCCGCCCCGCTGGATGCACACGGTCGCCGGAGCCGTGCGCCATCGCGGGCTGGCCATATGCGCCAACGGAGCCCTCGTCTACGACCTGCACACCGAACAGATCGTCAAATCCCACCTCATCCACCCGGACGTGCTTGAAGAGGTGGTGAGACGGCTCAGGGAAAAGGTTCCCGACCTCGCCTTCTCAGTGGAATACGAGGGTGGATTCGCCCACGAATCGGACTTCCGTCTCGGCGGGTGGGACAGCAGGGCGGTCGCCGGACTCCGGGTGGGGACGACCACGCTCACCTCGCGGCCCTGCGCCAAGCTGCTGGCACTCCACCCCACGATGGATCCCGACATTCTCCACGCGGCGGTCTGCGGGCTGGTCGGCGATCTGGTCACCCCCACTCACTCCAGCGGCCGGGCACTGATCGAGATGAGCGCGTACGGCGTCACGAAGGCCTCGGCGCTGGCCCATCTCGCCATGACGCGCGACATCGGGCCGCACGAAGTGATCGCCTTCGGTGACATGCCCAACGATCTTCCGATGCTCCGCTGGGCGGGCATCTCGTACGCCGTCGCCAACGCCCATCCGGAGGTGCTGGCCGCGGTCGATCACGTGACCGCGGCCAACAACGACGACGGGGTCGCCGGAGTCCTCGAACGGCTCTACAGCCCCTGACGGCCCTACAGGTAGGGGCCGGGGTTGGCGCCGTGACCCTCCTGCTGTTGCTGCTGGAGGGAGATGCCGCCGGGCAGGGCCCTGCGCATGTTCTCCAGCTGGGCGCGGGCCGCCATCTGCTGGGCGAAGAGTGTGGTCTGTATGCCGTGGAACAACCCCTCAAGCCAGCCGACCAACTGGGCGTGGGCGACCCGGAGCTCCGCGTCGCTCGGCGGGGCGCCGTTGACGTCCTCGGTGAACGGCAGCGACAGCCGTTCCAGCTCTTCGACCAGTTCCGGCGCCAGACCGTCCTCCAGCTCCTTGATGGAGCTCTGGTGGATCTCCTTGAGCCGTTTGCGGCTGGCCTCGTCCAGCGGAGCCGCCCGGACCTCCTCCAGGAGCTGACGGATCATGCTGCCGATACGCATCACCTTGGCGGGCTGCTCGACCAGGTCGGCGACCGATCGTCCCTCGGAGGTCTCATCTTCCTGAGAGCCATGGGGGCCCACGACAACGATGTGCGGAGTGCTCTCCTCAGCGTTCATAGTCTTCAACCTACTAGCAGGATTTTCCCGGTGTGTTCTCCGGACTCCAGGATCCGGTGAGCCTCGGCCGCGTCGCTCAGCGGCACCCGGGCGTGCACCACGGGCCGGATCGCCCCGGCGTCGACCAGGGGCCAGACGTTCTCCACCACCCCGCGGACGATGACCCCCTTCTCGTCGACGGGCCGGGCACGCAGGGTGGTGCCGTGCACCGAGGCCCGCTTCGCCAGCAGGGCTCCCAGGTCCAGCTCGCCCTTCGTGCCGCCCTGCAGGCCGATCACGACCAGCCGCCCGCCCGTCTTGAGCACCCTGACGTTCCCCGGCAGGTACCTGCCCCCCATGATGTCGAGGATCACATCGGCCTCGACCTTCTCCGAGAAGTCCTCCCGCCGGTAGTCGATCCCCTCGTCGGCGCCCAGCTCCAGACAGCGGGCGATCTTCTCGGGCGACCCGGCGGTGACGACCACCCGCGAGCCGAACGCCTTCGCCAGCTGGATGGCCATCGTGCCGATCCCGCTGGCGCCGCCGTGCACGAGAAGGGTCTCGCCCTTCCGTAGGCGCGCGGTCATGAAGACGTTGGACCAGACGGTGCAGGCCACCTCGGGCAGCCCGGCCGCCTCGACGAGGTCGACACCGTCGGGCACCCGCATGACCTGCTGCCAGGGCACGGCGACCTTCTCCGCGTACCCGCCGCCGCTGAGCAGCGCGCACACCCGGTCACCCGGCGCGAATCCCACGGCGTCCGGCCCCACCTCGGCGACCACGCCGGAACACTCGAGTCCCGGGTACGGAGAGGCGTCGGCGGGCGGATTGTAGAAACCCAGCCGCTGCAGCACGTCGGCCCTGTTGACCGCGGAGGCCGCCACGTCGATGATGATTTCGCCGCGCTCGGGTAACGGGTCGGGAACCTCCCGCCACGTCAGAACTTCCGGTCCGCCTGGTTTATCGATCACGATGGCGCGCATGTGAGCAAAGGTATCCGCCAAGCCAACTTGGTGGTTGCTCGCGTTGACAAGAACACAGGGCGTTAACCTGCTATGTGTTTGCTGCCCTTTTATGCCCATCCCGAGGGGGAACACGGTGGCAAGACACGATCGTGAGGAATCTCTCGAGGAACAGCTCGCGTGGCTTGACGCCATCAAAGAGCAGGAGGAGGCGCCGGCCCTGGCGGTGAAGGCCACCACGGTGGACGACACCGTCGTCTCGCCGTACCCGCAGGACCCCTGGAGTCTGGTCCCGGCCGAGCCCGACACGGCGTCCTCGCCGCTGTTCCGCGCGGCCGTCGACTCGGCCCACCCGGCCACGAGCTCGCCGATGGCCGAACCGCCGGTCGAGGACGCCGACGCGGCCGATTGGATGGAGGCCTCCGACACGGTGAGCTCCTTCACCGTGCCCGCCCCGGCATCCGGCAAGCAGGACAACGACGGCTTTCTCGCGCCGCTCAAGCCCCTGCCGCGCCAGGAGCCCGGCGACAGCGCTCCGGGGGACTTCACCGAACCGCACATCCGCACCCCGTTCGCGGCGCCCGCGCACGAGCCGTCCCGCGGCCTGTTCGAGCAACCCCAGCGCCAGGCGGAGTCCTCCGATCCCGCCCCTTCATCCACCTCGTCCGCCGGGACCGCCGACCCTGAGCCGGCCACGCCGGCCTCCTCGGACACCCAGCGGTTCACCTTCGGCAGCGACGAGTTCGGCGGCACCGACCCCGGCCGGTTCTCCTTCGGCGGTGGCTTCGGCAGTGAGGGCTTCGGCGGTGGTCAGGACCGCGCGCAGTCCACCCCGGGCGGCACGGCCTTCTCCTTCGGCAGCGGAGACTTCTCCGTGGAGAGCACCGGGACCGACCGGCCCGCAGCCGAGACCGCCGCCGACCGCTTCACCTTCGGTTCGGTGGAAACCGACAGGTTCCCCACCGGTGGCGAATCCACGGCGACACCGGCGGCGAAGGAGTCACCCGAGCGCTTCGAGCCCGCTCCGGCCCCCGCCCCGCCGTCCTCCCGTGAGCCCGAGCCTTTCCAGGCTCCAGAGTCCTTCGGCGCCGACAGGCCGGAGCCGGCCGCGTCACCGTCACCCTCACCGGAACGTTCCTCCCCTTCCACTTTCTCCGCCTTCTCGGACTCCTCCTCCGGTCAGGAGCGCACGGAACGGGAGAACTTCTTCGCGCCCGGCCGGGAGAGCGGCTCACCCCAGGAACGCACTGACCCCTTCGTGCCAGGTGCCGCCTCCGGGCGGGAGGCCGCCTCAGCCCAGGAACGGCTGGAACGGGAGAACCCCTTCGCACCCGGCAGGGACGCGGCCGAACCGGTGCGGGAGCCGTACCAGGCACGCCGCCGTCAGACGGCTCCGGCGGCCGCCTTCGGCACGCCGGCCAGGCAGCACCCTCCGGGCACGGCCCCCCGGCCGTCGGCCGACAGCCTGGATCCGGAGTCGTTGCTCCGTGGGCGTCGCAACGCGCCCGCCGGGGGCTGGCGGAAGCTGGTCTACAAGGCGTCCGCAGGACTGATCAAGCCGGGCGAGTCCCCCGAGGTCCGCCGCCGTCGCGAGCTGGTCGGCCGCGCGCGCACCCCGGTGGCCACCGGCCACCACCGCGTCGCCGTGCTCAGCCTCAAGGGCGGTGTCGGCAAGACCACCACCACGGTCGGCCTCGGTGCCACCCTCGCCCAGGTACGCGGAGACCGGGTCATCGCGGTCGACGCCAACCCCGACCGGGGCACCCTGTCGGACAAGGTCGAGCTCGAAACCTCCGCGACGGTTCGCGACCTGCTCAACGAGCGCCAGCAGATCAAGAGGTACGTCGACATCAGGGCCTTCACCTCGCAGGCCCCTTCACGCCTGGAGATTCTCGCCTCCGATCGTGACCCGTCGGTGTCCGAGGCGTTCAGTGCGTCCGACTACCAGTCGGTCGCCCAGGTCCTGGAGAACTTCTACTCGATCTGCATCACCGACTGCGGCACCGGCCTGCTCCACTCGGCGATGTCCGGCGTGCTCGGGCTGGCCGACCAGCTCGTCCTGGTCAGCTCCCCCTCCGTGGACGGCGCCCGCGCCGCCTCGGCGACCCTGGACTGGCTGGAGGCCCACCACTACGAGGAACTGGTCCGCTCCGCCACCGTGGTGCTGTGCAGCGTCCGCCCGAGGTCGAAGTCGACCGTCGACCTCGACCGCCTGGAAGCCCACTTCGCGGCCCGCTGCCGCGCGGTCATCCGGGTCCCCTACGACACACATCTGGAGGAGGGCGCGGAGATCGACCTGGAGCGGCTCCAGCCCGCCACCCGCGAGTCCTACCTCCGCCTGGCCGCCTCGGTCGGCGACGGCTTCGCCGGTCCCCAACCCTGACCCGCCGGCCCGGCAGGCTTTGTTGTTCAGCGCCTGCCGGGTCTCGGGCACGTCCGGGCCAATGAGAGACTAGTGTGCAATCTGACACGTTCTTGGGACGTGTCACCAGGAGAGCTCGCCTAGTGGACGATGGCGGCGGTCTTGAAAACCGCTAGGCCGGGTGACCGGTCTCGTGGGTTCGAATCCCACGCTCTCCGCTGAGCTTGTGAAACGGCGTCTGACCAGGCGATTCGCCTTGGTGAGGCGCCGTTGATCGTTTCCGGGGTGTGCAGCCGTAGGTCACCGTGAGCGGCTCTCAGTCGGTGTTCGCGGGATATACGCGGGATGGATCTTGAGACGTTCTCCCAGGCCGCGCCCGAGAATCCTGCCCCGAGAACCGGGAGGGGAGCCATGGATCATATGGACTGGGACCGGATACCGGGACCTACCTGGTACCTCCCGGAGGCCGCCCGAGCGGCGATGGAGGCGCTGACCCGGTCTGTAGACGCTCGGCAGGCCGCCCGCGCGCTGGCCGATCTCCGGTACGCGGTCACGAACGACCATGCCGGAACCCTCTACCCGGCCGCCGTTCCTGCGGCGAGCGTGCTTCTGGAGGCGATCGGGGAACGGCCGGGACCACCCCGACAGGAGGCGTTGAACGCGCTGCTGGACTGGTGGGGATGCTTCTGTCCCGAGCCGGGGTTCGGGACCTACGAGGACCCGTCGGCCGGTTCTGTCGGTCTCATCGAAGGAATCGTGAGGCGCGTCCGTGATGCCACGAACATGCTCCACCGTGTCGCTGATGATCCGTCCGGGGGTGGAGGGCATCGGCCTGGTGTGAGGCTGCTGCTGGCCAGACTCGACGAAGGCTGGAACATGGAGGCCGGCTGACACGGAAGAGCCAGATTCCTTTAGCTGTGTCGAGGTGAAAAGAGAAGAGGCCCCGGCGTTCCCGAGGCCCCTTAATGGTGTGGATGGTCATGCAGCCAATGCGTCCTCGATCCTGCGATTGGCGATTCCTGCGCCGCCGTCGATGCATTTGGCGTAGACCTTGAGCAGCACGCCCACACCATGCCCCGCCCGCTCGGCCACGTCGGGAGCCGCCACCCCGGCGTTGAGCCAGAGCGAGACGGCCGCGTGCCGCAGGTCGTACGGCCGTGCCGCCAGAGGTGAGGCGACCTGTTCGGGAGTCAATGCCAGGTTCCATGCCGCTCTCCACACCTCGCAGTAGGTCCCGATGGAGATCACTCCGCCACGCGAGGTCCGGAACAGCCGGCCGTCCTCGTGGATGCCGAACTCCTCGATGTGCTCGCGCAGGATGGCCACCAGCTCGGGCGGGATCGGCACGGGACGACCCTCATCTTCGGCCCGGTGCTTCAGGCCCCGATCGTCGTGAGCCTCCCCGCTGTCGGTCCACTTCTTGTTCGTCTGCGGCTTGGACTTGGCCAGGACGAGCCGTCCCCAACCGATCGTGGGAAGGTGGCAGTCCTGCTTGCGGAGCCCGAGTGCTTCGGCCGGGCGGAGACCGGCGAAGTAGAGGCAGGCGAAGAAGCCGCGCAGGTGCCGGCCACGGTCGAGACGGCTCACATAGGTCACCGCGGTGAGCAGCTCCCGAGCCTGGACCGGGTTGACCACGACACGCCGATCAACGACCTCCCGGACCTTCGGAGGTTTCCACGCCTTCACCTTGTCGATCGGGTTGGAGGGCAGTTCCTCCAGGTCCACCGCGTACTGAAGAGCGTTGTAGAAGACCGACCGCTTACGGGCGATCGTGGTAGCCGCAGCGGCCCCACCGTCGAGATTGAGCGTCAGCGCGTCGAGCCCGAGACGTACATTGCGAACCTTGGACAGGTCGACTACGGAGAGAGAATGACGCTCAAGCCACGCGAGAGCCGATCGGATGCCTTCAGGACGCTCCGACTGCCGGGAAACCGGAGGAAAGGCGTACTGCCGCAGAGCCTCCCGGAGAACGAGCGGCTCAGGCTTGCCAGATGCGCTCTCGTCGACAAGGGCAGGGGTAATGGTCGCCAGAGCGTCGGTGAGGCTATCTCGCGTCTTGGCCGCCGCGTGCGGCCACTTCATGTCCACGTACGCCATGACGAAAGCGAACCAGGTGACTGCGTTCTTCACCTTGGCCATGGACGCGGGCAGTCCGGTTTCCATGTCGAAGCCCTCACCCCGCTTGGCTGCCTGCCGAAGATCCGACAGGAAACTCTCGGCGAGGGCCTTTGTTCGCAGGGTCTTGGACTTCTGGCGACCACCGACTTTCCAGCGAATCTCATACGACACGGTCTTACTGGACTGATTCCGCCGGACTTCCCAAAACTTCACGTCGTAGGAGAGGTTCACGCCGCCTCCCGCAGCGTCTCCAGCCAGGCAGTGAACTCGCTACGCCAGACGCGAATCTCGCCGTTCGGGAGCTTGAGGCCCTGCGGAGCGTGGCCAATCTCGCGCCAGCGGTAGAAGGTGCGCCGAGACACCCCGCCGAGTTCGTCGAGGACTTCCGGAACGGTCATGAGCTGGTCGCGGTTCTTGCTCACGCTGCCTCCCGAGTCTCGATTACCGAAAGATCTGGAACGGGTTGTCCGTCTGCTCTGGCTTGAAGTTCGATCAGGCGTGCGCGGGTGCGCTGGCGGTTGGCGACCTCGCGCAGCAGGCGTTTGGCCAGTGGAGTGCGGTTGGGGTCTTTGGAGGAGACCGGTCGCCAGACGTAGCGGTGTGGGTCGGTGACGGTGTCGTCTGGCAGGCCGAGCATGTCGAGCACCCAGGCCCGGCGGTCGGCCTTGTGTTCGCGGAGGGTCTTGTTGGACCACTTGCGGGAGACCAGGACGCGACGGCCCGCGTAGCCGAGGTGTTCGGCCTTGTGTGCCTTGCCCTTGCATCGGCCCGGCAGCATGCCCGCCTTGGCCCCCTTGGGCTGCACGCCGTACCGCAGCCAGTTCGGGCAGGTGGGCGAGCACGGTTCGTAGCGCAGCGCCTCGACCATCCGAACGGCATGGTCACGACGGGCCTGGTTGTCCTGGTCGTCAGGGTCGAGGGGGTCGCCGAGGTTCTTGGTCAGGTACTTGGTGAGGTAGCCGATGCGCTTGTGAGCATCCGGCGATCCGGCGACGATGCCCTGAACATCGACCTGAGGACCAAAGCGGACCACGTGCAGCGGTTCAGCCTCGTCGTCTTGGTCGAGCCGGTCGAGTGCTTCGTTCCAGGTGGGCAGTAGTTCACCGGTTACGGGGTCGAGGTAGTCACCGCTCTGTCCGTCCGGGTAGGTGGCGCCGTCGCCCAGTTCAGCCCGTTCCGCCCAGACCGGCAGGTGGTCACCGTCGAAGCGGACCTCATCGACCGAGGGCCACCACACCTGGTGATACGTGGCGGCGGCAATCGCCTTGATCTCCGCGCGGGGCATGGTCCCGCGGATTGCCATGTGCAGGTGCGGCGCGAGCCGCTTCTGAGGTTCGACGGTGGCGAAGTACTGGACGTCGTAGCCGGCCACCCGGCGAAGGTTCTGCACGAACCGGTCAACGAGCTTGGAGAAGTGCAGCGCATCGCGGGCCGCGCGAGCGTAGTCGTAGGTGCTCGGGTCGACCGGCACGCCCAGCCCGGATCGGATCTTGCCGTAGGAGGGCAGGGTGAGGGTGACGAATAGCGACGGCCGGTAGACCCTGCCATCGGGGGCGATGAAGGTCCGGCCGAGGGTGGTGTCCTGCTTGGCCCGTTTGGGCAGGTCCGGCGCATCCTGGCGACGTCTCGTGGAACGGGAGCGCTTGGGAGCCGTCCGCCCGCCCAGGACGTTGCCGCGCATTCCAGCGGCGTTGATCTCGGCATCGATGCCCGCGATGGCCTCGTCCCAGTCGAGGGTGTCTTCCCCGTCGCGTTCGGCCTCGTCGCGTTTGGCCTGGACGTCGGCCCGGAACTCGATCAGCCACCGCTGGTCTTCGGTAGAGGGGTTGGGTTCGGCGATGGGTTCGTGATCCAGGTGCCAGCCTTCCCGGCACTGGGCTTTGCGCAGCTGCTTGTTGCGTTGAGCGCAGGGCGGGCATTTGGCTTCCTGGGTGGTGCCGCAGGGAATGTTGAATGGCTCGACCGTGCCGGTGTGGGTGTCCAGGCGCCGCAGTTCGAGGGGGCGGATGCAGACCCCGTTGAGCTTGGCGACCTCGATGGCTACATCCAGGGCGAGAGGCAGGGTGTCACGGACGAGCCGGGGCAAGGTGCGGTCGGAGGCCGTCCGGCGGGGAGATAAGGGAAGCAGGGGTGTCGGTCACCTGTCCTCCTCTCGGTCGAGCACGTCGGCGGTGAACCGGTAGGAGGCGCTGTAGGGGTCACGGCGCAGCCGGATGTTGACCAGGTCGGAGAGCACCAGCTCAAATCGCGGCGGGGAGTCGACCAGGGAGCCGAGGAGGCGGAAGGGGATCGCGTCGATCTCGGCGAGGGTGCCCTGAATGATGATCTTCACTGGTGTGCCTCCCCGGCGAAGTCGGTGACCATGGCGCGGATATCGGCATCGCAGACGTAGCCGGCACGGGCACGGATCGGATCGGGTGAGGTCTCCAGGCGGACGTAGCCGATGCCCGCACCTTGCTCGGGAACCGGGGAGATGTGATCGGCCAGCGCACCCCGATCCCGAGCACCGTCGCCGAGCACCATGTCCACCTGCTCGGACTCATCCAGGCGAAGAGCGATCTTGTCGGGGAACAGGTTGCGGACGTTCATGACCTCCTTGCGCGGGTCCTGGAGGGCCGCCATCACGCCGAACCCGACCGCCCGGCCCTGTGTGGTGAGGGTGGCCAGGGCAGCGGAGATACGGAGCTTCAGGCCCTTGTCGGATTGGTAGGCGGTCAGGAACGCCACCTCGTCGACCACCACCAGGACGAACGGGTCATCGACGGTGGGGGTGTGGGAGCGCTGGAGTCCGGCGAACCGGTCGGCCCGCTCCTGCATGACCTGCACAGCCGCTTCCAGCAGATCGGCACAGGCCGCCGGGCTTGCGGCGTAGCGGGTGCCGAACAGGTCGCGGCCGAAGGACAGTTCCATCCGCTTGGGATCCAGCGCCCAGACCTGAACCAGACCCGCCCGCAGCGCAGGCAGCAGACCTCGGATGGTGGACCAGATGATCGAGCCCTTGCCCGCCCCGGTGGCGCCGGCCACCAGGACGTGAGTGCTGTGGACCTTGAGCCGCCACGGGGTACCGTCCTCGCATCGGCCGATCTCGACCGGCCCGATCGAGGGCATCTCGGGGATCGGTAGCGCGGGTAAGGGGGTGGCCAGCGGGTCACGCCGGGGGAAGGTCAGCAGCAGCCGGCCCGATCGGGCGATGGTCACCCGGCAGGAGGTGGCGCCGAACCCGTGGGCCAGGTGCTCGATGCGGTCGGACCAGTCCTTGACCGCTTGGCCGGTGAGCATCTTCACCGTGACCAGGTCGGCCCACGAGGTACAGGTGACTTTGACCAGGTGGGGCAGGTAGTCCCGGCCGCGCAGGTTCCGGCCGAGCCCGGAGATGATCATCACTGGTTGCCAGTGCCGTCGGTAGACCCACACCAGTCGCCACCAGGCCAGCAGCCGCCAGCCCATCCAACGGTTGAACGAGGGCCGATCGAAGAACGGCCACGGAGCGAGCAGCGAGACGGGGACGGCGACGACGACCAGGGCGAGCCGCCAGCTGTACAGAACACCGAGTACGGAGGGAACGGCGAGCAGGGCCAGGGCGACCGGGTGACGCCAGATGAGCTGGACGATTCCGGCCAGCAGTCGCCACGTGAAGATCAGAATGGTGATGATCGCCGGGGTGCGCAGGACGGCCGGGCGGAAGACGACGGCGGTATCGGGGGTGGTGGAGACGAGGTTCTGTGCCTCGTCGCCGGGCAGTTTTTTGAACATTAGGCTTGAGCCCTCTCTTGATTCGCGTCTGGGGAGAACCGAGGGGCCGCCGGAATGCCAGTTCCAGCGGCCCCGCTTCGTGTCAGGCCGCCTTGCCCTGCTCGGACTCGTCGACCTGGTGGAGGCTGGTGGACTGTTCGGTGTGCAGGCGCTCGCAGTCGGCCAGGTAGCGCGCGGCGGCTTCGGCGATCTGCCGGGCGAGGGTCACGTCCCGTTCGGTGACCGGTCCGCCGCCGGTGGTGGAGACGATCACCTGTGCCTCACGGGAGGACAGGTGCAGGAACGGCCGCCCACTCTCGGCGCCCAGCACCGTGACCGACAGGTACGGGGTGCGAAACGAGGTGTCGAGCCGGGTGCCGTCTTCGTCGAGGGTCACCACGGCGCGGGTGTAGGGAAGGTGCTTCCTCACGCGGCCACGTCCTTACCGGCCGAAGCCTTGACCGGAGCCGCCGCGGTGCGGGGAGGGCGCATCGCGGTTGCGCGGATGGACCAGGCCAGTCGTCCGGTGTTCTGGGCGACGTAGGCGGTGGCGGTCATGCCGTCGAACTCGACCGGTACGAACGGAAGGCCGGGCAGCGCAGCCGGGACGATCGGCTGAACCGGGGACAGGATCTTGACCGAGACCGTCTTCTGTCCGGCCTTGACGGTCGGATCGGCGTCCATGACCGCGACCTGCCACACCAGCTCTCCGGTGTTCTTGTCCTTGGCGTAGACGGTGCGGCCCTTGGACGAGGCGTCGAAGTCCTTGACCTGTTCGACCTCCCCGACGACGTAGCAGCCGTGCGGGAAGACCTGGTGGAAGCTGACGGGGATGGGTCCCTGAAGGGCCATTTCATTGTCCTAACGTGACAGGATTTGCTTGAATCTCAACCTGACCTATCAGGTTGCTCCATAAAGATAGGTTCGCCAACCTGTCACGTCAAGTTGGATTATAAAGGTGATCTGTCAGGCATGGTCAGGTCAGGGGGTACGCGTCGCGCAGCTCATGGCGATCCCCCGGAAGGACCGCGTCAACGAGTTGGAGCGCCTTGCCGTCAGCGTCGTGTCCGGTCACCACGAGGTTCAGCACAGGCGCACCGGCCGACATCTTCAGAGCATGCGCCTCATCCGCTGTTGCCGATCGCGCGAGCGTGCGTTCCATGGCATAGTCCAGCCGGAGCCGCTTGCGACCGTACAAATGACGCCGGATCCCCTCGTCCATCGGTTCAGGCGAGGTCAGCTTGGTCCCGGTCACCAGGTCGATGGGAAACCACGCCGAAACCAGTTCCACCGGGCCGTCCTCATCACTGAGGACGTATTGCCGCAGGAAAGCCTTAGACCCGGTGGGCAGCTCAAGCAGGGTGGTAACCCGAGTGGGGGCGACGATGATCCCGGCTTGCAGCAGCTCGGCCGAGGATTCCGACTCGGCGAGGTCGAGAAGACGCTGACCGGGGGAGGCGCGCTCCAGGTTCAGCATGGGCACCTTCCCACGCACGAACGAACCACGCCCTGTCTGAGATTCGATCAGTCCTTCTTGGCGGAGCAGCCGCAACGCCTCGATCACTGTCGGCCGTGACACGTCGAACTCAGCGACAAGCTGGCTTTGGGAAGGCAGCATCATCCCCGATGGATAGGTTCCATCCGCGATGCGCGACCTCAAGGCGTTCAGTACCCGCTCGTACTTGAGGCCGTCCCCAGGTGGAGCTGCCATTACAACCGCCTTACCAGCTTTAACGTGTTCTATCAGGTTGAGGGTAGCATCGGCGTTCTGATCTTCCACCCTTCATGAATGTGGAAGGCCCGGCAAGCCCAGGTGTGGGAAGGGCAGGCTTGCCGGGCCACAGCGCGGCGGCAAAGGACACGCTCAGTGCTGGTCACACCAGTAGCGGTCAATCTCGCCGTCGCGCCTGCTTCGGTGGACTACTGGCAGCCGAACCGGGACCTTCATCCAGAACACCGGCCGTCCGCCACTGCTCTTCGATTCGCTTCTCGGCCGCCAGACAGCCGGCCAGCTCCTCCAAGGTCTGGCCACACCGCACATGGGACAGGCCACGCTGGAGGCTCTTGAGAGAAAGATCATCTCGGCGCACCGCGTACCACCCGCCCCCCAGGGACGCCGAGATGCTCCAGCGCCTGCCGTAAGCGGCCTTCAACTCGTTGAGGGTCATGGGATCACTCCGGACAGGCAGGCGGGGCGGAACGCTTCCCGCGCAGGTCGACCGGTCGACGATCATCCGGGAGAACACATTGGACCTCTTCAACCAGCCTCGACAAGGGGTGGCCACCGCGCAGCTCCGCATACCGAACGGCGATCCGGCGAGCAGCGGTCACCGGATCACTCACCGGGTTGTATGCATAAAGCCAGCGTCCGCGCGCCGACTTGGTTCCCGACCGCCAGCGGTACGAGATCCCGTCGGTCCAGACGACCAGGTCAATCCACACCGAAACCAGCGCGATACCGAAACCCCGGTGAATATCGGCGGGCATTTCCAGATTTCGCAGCTCCTCGGCGAGCACCGCAGCAGCATAGGAAGGATCATCGCTTCCGGATTCAACAGGCCATCGCCAAACAAGTGTGTCCATCATGTTCCCCGCCGTCCGGTTCCGGAACAGTCGAAGCAATCGCTCCGCGTTCTCTGGATGCGTCGGCCATCGATGGCCTGCGCACCATAGGTCGCGCTCACCTGCACATATCGCCACCCCTTACCCCGGCAGGATGAGCAGTCCTCCCCGCCGGTTCCACGTGAGCCCGTCGTACCCACTCCTTTTCCTCCGTCACGATGGACGTTTTCTCGGTCAGTCGAGACACTAGGAAGAACAGGCCGCTCCGCCCCGGAAAAGAATTCCGGGGTCTCCGAGATATCCGTGCGAGGCTGACCGGTATGCGAGGCATGACGGATCACCTGACCATCGGGGAACGCGTAGCGTGGTATCGCCGACGACGCGGAATGTCACAAGAAGTCCTGGCCGGTCTTGTCGGCCGCACGGTCGATTGGCTGAGCAAAGTCGAAAACGACCGCATCGACCTTGACCGCTTGTCGGTCATCAAGTCCCTGGCGGGCGCTCTGGACGTCGCCCTCGGTGACCTTCTCGCCGAGCCGTCCCTACTCGACTGGAGCTCCGACAGCGGAGATCGCACCATCCCAGCCCTGCGGGCAGCGATCACCGACTACCGCCAGCTCACCCCACTCGCCAGTCTCGCCCAGGCCCACGAACCCCCCAGCCTCACCGAGCTGCGCAGCGAGATCGCCGACGTATGGCACGCCTACCAGGCATCCCGGTATGGACTCGTGGTCCGCCGCCTGCCGGCGCTTCTCGCCGAGGCCCACCACGCCGTCGGCGCCTACCACGCCGACCAGCGCATCCAAGCTCTCAGCCTGCTCGGCCAGACCTACCACGCCGCAGCCACCATCCTCGTCAAGGTCGGAGAGACCGATCTCGCGTGGATCGCTGCCGAACGCGGCCTGACCTACGCCCAGAGTTCCGGTGATCAGATCGTGGTGGCCTCACTCCTGCGATCCGTCACCCATGCCCTGCTCTCCAACGGTCGCTACGACGCCGCCTCCCAACTGACGAGCGACGCCGCCGGACTTCTCCAAGAAGACCTGTCCCAGGCGAGCCCCGAACTCCTATCGGTGCACGGCACACTCTTCCTCGCCGGATCGATGGCCGCCGCCCGCGCAGAGGACCGCGCCACCACCCAAGCCTTCCTGACCGAAGCCGCGGAATCCGCCCGCCGTCTGGGAGGCGACGCCAACCACGTGTGGACCGCATTCGGCCCCACCAACGTGGCCATCCACCAGGTAGCCACCGCCATCGAGCTGGGAGACATCCAAGTCGCCATCGACATCGGCCCCGGACTGGACACCAGCGCTCTGCCGATCGAGCGCCGCGCCCGCCACGGCATCGCCGTCGCCCAGGCGTTCAGCCAGTGGAACCGCACCGACGAGGCATTGGATACCCTCCTTCAGGCCGAGCACCTGGCCCCCGAGCAGATCCGCCACCACTACCTCAGCCGCCAACTCGTCCTGAGCTGGATCCGCCGCCAGAAAGGCAAGCCCAGCCACCGACTTGCCGATCTGGCCCGCCGCCTGCGCGTCACCTGAGGAACCTTCACACGGGGTGGACTTCCCGTACCGTAGGGATCATGACCGGACAAGAGACCCCGCCCATGGCCACTCCCCGCGCCGCAGCCGGGGCACTCTTCTTCGACGAACACGGCCGCCTGCTTCTGGTCCGCCCCCACTACAAGGACTACCTGGAGATTCCCGGCGGCTACATCGAACCCGGCGAGACCCCGTTCCAGGCATGCGTTCGCGAAGTCTACGAGGAACTCGGCATCCAACCGCCGATCGGTGACCTGCTCGTGGTCGACTGGGCACCTCACCCGCAGGAAGGCGACAAGGTCCTGTTCCTCTTCGACGGGGGAACCCTCAGCCCGAGCATGCGCGACAGCATCCGCCTCGGCGTCGACGAGTTGGCCGGCTACGACTTCCATCCCGTTGAGGAGCTACCCGGTCTGCTGATCGAACGACTGGCCAACCGCGTCATGGCCGCCGTCACCGCACGCACCATCGGCCGCCCGTTGTACCTAGAGCACGGCCAACAGTTGCCGAATTAATCTCATAGGTATCAAGAGCGGCGCTACGCGCCGCCCTGCGGCCCGCGCACGCCCGCACGCTGCGCGTGCGGCCTGGGGGCCGTTCTCGCGCGCGACGCGCGCGGGCCGCAGGGCGCTGGTAGAGCAACCAGTTCATGCACAGACCATCGGGCAACGCCTCAGGTGTTACGCTCGGACCACTCGGCTACGGTCTGCATCGACCCCAGTAGCCTTTGGGCGATCCGTGTCTTCGTTTCGCGGTCCAGGCTCTCAGCCAGCCGATCAAAAGCGGTCGGCAGCACATCCAGCAGCGAGAAAACTTCCCGACCGTCCCGCAGAGCCAGCAACAGCATGCAGCGCCAATGCGGCGAGTGCTCCGGCCGATGGTTCAGGCGATGAACTATGGCTGGCCACAAGTAGTGAGTCGCTTCTGGATCGGCATGCTCGGCCAGCCACCCGGCTCCGTGCTGACGATTGAGCCCGCACACCCTCGCCTCTTCATCGAGGTGAATGAGCTGGGCCGTATTGATGGACTTGACAGTGCGCGGAACCTCCGAGGATGCCATGCCACAAGTATCCGTAGATCAGGTATACAAGGAATGCCTCCGGCGGAGGCACTCAGGCTCCGGGATGACCACCGAGGGCGCGCTCATCACCGCCGACCTATCGGTGGCTGGGGTAGGGGCCTGATCATCCCGTCTGCCGTCGACCCGGGACAAGCCGAGCAGACCGGGGGCACGGGGCCAAGGTCGTTCGTCCAGTAGGGCGCTCCACCTTGGCCCCGTGCCCCCGGCCCGCTTCCCCTTCGGGCGGGTCGACGGCAGACGGGATGATCAGGCGGCGGGGTGTGCGCGTCCGCGCGGGGATCTCGGGCTGTGCCCGTTGCGTGCCCGATGGGACGGGAAACGAGGGGGAACAGCGGGGAGTCACGGGGAACGCGATCAGGGCCGTGAGCTGCGTCTTCGCAGATCGAACAAGATCGGCATCCGTCTTTGCAAGCAGGATGTCAGGAGTTCGAGCCGTCACACAGCACGTGCTGTACTTCAGTGGTTCGCCGGCAACCGGCGCCCTGCTGACCCTGTGGGTCGCTACTCCCGTTCGGTTCCGACCATGAACCTGCTTACCGGCTGCCATGCGCCCCTGCTGGTTACCAGACAGAATTGGGTTAAATGACGAAAGGTGCCGGATGGGCCGCCTGCGGGAAGCAGTTAAAGGGTTTGCCTTCACGATGATCTTAGGATTGATCGGGTTCGGTGTGATCTTCGGAATCTCCGCGCTGTTCGACCTAACGTGGCTGGCGAATGTGCTGGGCGGCCGATCCATAACACTCATCGGCTTGTTCTTGTTGTTGGTCCTGCTGGGACTCGTGGTCTTCGTTGTGTGGTTGGTGCGGAAGATCGGGAAAAGGCAACGCCAGCCGGCTGAGTGACATCCGCACATGCGAGTGCCGGAGGACGCGGTGACCGAAGGCAGGGTGAAGACCCTGTACAGGGTTGCAGTTCACCGCCGTACCAGTCCGTTCCAGAAGGATCGCTGACGGACGTTGGTGCAGGTGGGGCCGTCCTGAACGATGGCGCCCCGAGCTGCTAATGCGGCTTGGGTAGACGCCCTGTCGCCTGGCGTTGCAGTTAAGGTCAAGACGTGGATGAAGCCATGTTGAGTGCGGAGAGGTGGCGCGAACAGGTTCGGGCGCGAGGTTCCATCGAGCAGGACCGTGAAGCGCTGGCCCGGCTGATCGAGTACGACCACGATCTGTTCGAGACCGAGTTGTATGAAAGCTTCTCCGACCCGCAGAACCGGTTGGTCGACAGAGTCGAGAGGTCATATGCCGGTCAGTACGACCGTCGCCTACGCCGGCTGCGAGAGCGCGCCAGGCACGCCCAGGTCGATGAATAGCCGTTGCGGGATATGCGTGGGATGATCTTCAGTGGTCGAGACGGGGAAAGATACTGCTGCCCTGGTGAGAGGCCCTGTCTCCGCTGGGAACGCAGCCCTCTTGAAAACCGCTAGGCCGGGTGACCGGTCTCGTGGGTTCGAATCCCACGCTCTCCGCTGAGCATCACAAACGGCGTCTGACCAGGGACTTCCCTCGGACCAGGCGCCGTTGATCGTTTCCAGGGTGTGCAGCCGTATGCCGCGCTGAGCGGCCCTGAGTCGGTGTTCGCGGAATATACGCGGAATGATGTTGGTCGCGTTTCCCCAGGTGGCTGCCCTCGATGTCCTGTTCAGCGAACGCTGCCAACTCCGGAATCAGGCTCACGTCTGGGCACGCCCTGCCACCCTGGCCATGGCCTGTACCTGCAAGCTGTGCAAAGCAGTGAAGTGGCGAACGGCGGGAGGAAGCCGGCACACTTCGCAGGCTCCACTTGATGCATCGTGAGCCACATATACGATCACGGAATGGAGCCGGTCCTTTCGCCCTTACGGTGTCGTCGCGCTGCTGCCGTCCACCGGGGAACGGGTGAGAGCGAGCTGGCAGCGACGCCCATCCTGGACTGGAAGCATCCCCGGGTATTGAGGTTGGCGAGCGAAGCCCGGCGTGAGAACACCGGGACGGACCGGGGTCTTCTGGTCACAGCTCACCGGCTTATCGCCGCACGGGTGCGTCCGGTGTATGCCATGAACGACACGCAGCCGGTCTCCAGGACGCTTCTCTTGGAACGCGGATCATGCAGCCAGCGGCTGGCGGTTCTGGAAGCGGTGGGGCGGGCCGACGGAATCGCCAGCCGGGTCAGAGGACTGCTGGTGGATGGGCGTTTCTGGCATCCGCGATTTCCCCGGTTGCGGGCATTGATCCCGCACCAGATAGTGCTCGCCTGGCCGGAGTTCCTGCTCGGCGACCAGTGGGTGACCGTCTCCGAGCTCTACGGTGATCTGAGTACGTTGCAGAAGGGAGGCGGGTTCACCAATACCAGTGGTGAGACGCTCTTCGACGCGGTGGCCCATACCGCCGTGGACTGGGACGGCGTGACCTGCTCATCTTGCGATCTGTCCGGCCACGTCCTGTCCGATCTGGGGTATTTCAGCTCCCGTGATGCCCTGTTTCAGACACATGGTCAGACGTTGTGCTTGCCGGTTCGTATCATCGTGGACCTCATCATGAGTCGCCGAGCGGCTTGAGCCCTGCCGACACCGAACAGGGCCGCAGAAGGGACCCCAGTACTGCTTGGGGTCCCTTCGTGTCTCCGCTCACGCCGCTAATGCATCCTCGATCCGCCGGTTGGCGATCTCCGTGCCGCCGTCGATGCACTTGGCGTAGACCTTGAGCAGCACGTCCACCCCGTGTCCTGCGCGCTCGGCCACGTCGGGAGCCGCCACCCCGGCATTGAGCCACAGGGACACGGCCGCGTGTCGCAGGTCGTACGGCCGGGCCGTCAGGGGTGAGACCTGCTGTTCGGGAGTCAGAGCGAAGGCCCTTGCCGCCTTCCACACCTCGCAGTAGGTCCCGATCGAGATCACGCCGCCGCGCGAGGTACGGAACAGCCGCCCGTCCTCGTGGACGCCGAACTCTTCGATGTGCTTGCGCAGAATGGCCACCAGCTACCGACCGTGCCCCGTACTGCACTCCCGCTTACATCGCTATGGAGACCGGCGCGACCCGCGTACTGCTGGGCGAGGCCACTGCGGCCATCCCGATATTCGAGGCCAGCAGATCCCAATGGCCCGAATCCAGCCAGGCGCGCGACCATGTGCTGTTCCTGACCCGCATGGCCACCGCCTACGCCATAGCGGGCGAGCGAGAACAAGCCTGTGCAGTGACCGAAGACGCTCTGTCCCGCATGCAGGCCCTTCGATCCAGCCGGGTCGCCGCCAGCTCACAGCGCTACGCGCTCACCTGACTCGATGGTCGGCAGATCCGTACATGGCAGACTTGCTCACCAGGGTCGACATCCTCTCGGAGTCCTTCTCCCTGCCAGCATCCCAGCCACAAGGAGACCGGTGACCCCCTTGCTGCCCACCGCGACCACCACCGAGGAGCGACAGCGCAACGCCCAGGTCGCGATCCTGCCCGTCGGCAGCTTCGAACAGCACGGCGACCACCTGCCTCTCAGCACCGACAGCATCGTCGCGACCCTGATAGCCCGCCAGATCGCCGACGCCTACCCCGTCCTGCTGCTTCCACCGGTGACGATCTCCTGCTCCCATGAGCACAGCGCCTGGCCGGGAACCGTCAGCATCTCCGCGCGAACCCTGCACGCGATCGTCACCGACGTCCACGACTCCGTCACCCGCTCCGGCCCCACAGCCTTGGTCGTCATCAACAGACACGGCGGCAACTACGTCCTGAGCAACGTCGTCCAGGAGGCCAACGCCGAAGGCCGCAACATGGCGCTGTTCCCCTCCCGCGAAGACTGGAACGAAGCCCGAGCCGCCGCCCAGCTCACCGGCTCCATGCACGAGGACATGCACGCCGGAGAACTGGAGACCTCCCTCCTGCTCCACGCCTGCCCCGAAGTGATCCGCCCTGGCTACCACTCCGCCGACTGGATCGCAGACGACCGCCGCCATCTCCTGACCAAAGGCATGCAGGCCTACACGGACAGCGGAGTCATCGGCCGCCCCTCCCTGGCCACTGCCGAAAAAGGCAAAGTCCTGCTCGACAGCCTCACCAACAGCTTCGCTGACGTGCTGGATCTCTTCACGAAGCCCTGAGCAACGGCACACCAGCCGATCACGACCTGAGTCACTGCCGAATTGTTCTCATGAGGTATCAAGCGGCGGCGCGCCGCGCCGCCGTACGCCCCGCGCCGGCGCTCCTGCCCCGCGCTGCGGCCTGGGGGCCGGTCGCGGCGCGGGCGCCGCGCGGGGCATCGCCATAGGCCCGCCCCGCCGTACACCGCAAAGCCGCCGACCTAGCGTCGCACCACCGCCGCACAAGGCCAGTCACTCCGACTGCCCGGTGTCGTTGGGATGGGCGCTAGGGTGACGCCGTGATCAGCAAGCCGCCCGGGTTGCCCTTCGTGGCTGTTTTCTCAGCTGCGGCAGCCGTCATCTTGATATGGGCCAGCTATCCGTACTGGTACGGGATCGAGATGTTCCTGTTCACGATCCCCGTTGGTGGGTTGCTGCTCGCTTACTGGGCCATTCGAATGGTGTGGGCCGAGCGCAAAGGAACCTTGGAAGGCTCACGCAGCCGCCGCTGGATCATCCCGTGGTTCATCACGGGCGGCGTCATGCTCGCCCTCATAACCGACGCGCCGTTCTGGATACGCTTCACGATCTCTGCACCCAGCATGGAAGCCTACGCCAAAGCCGTGGCCGAAAGTCCCGACCGCAAAGAGCCCTGCCAATGGGTGGGTCTGTACTACGTGTGCGACGGATGGCGGTATCTAGATCTCGATACCGGAGAACGGGTACCCGGCAGTGCAGAGTTCGGCGTCCAGGACTGGTTCCTACACGACAACAAGGGCTTTCTCTGGCTGCCCTCCGGCGAGCCAGACGAGACAATGGACGATAGCTACCGCTACCTGAAGGACCATTGGTACGGCTCCGAAGGCTGGGATCACTGGTAATCCAGTCGGCCTCGCCGACGAGGTCCGGCTCACGGCCCTGCATACCGTAGCGCGGCATGAACGCTCGGCGGCAATGTAATCCTCATGCCGCTCCCTTCCTGGCGGAGTTCTGTTCAAGCAGCCTCCGGCGGGGGCCTCGGACTCCGGGATGATCGCCAGGGGCAAGGGCCGGGTTCGTGGTGGCTGGGGGCTGGATCTTCCCGTCGCCGTCGTCCCAGGGCAAGCCGAGCAGACGGGGCCAGGGCGCCAAGATCGTTCGTCCGGTGGGGCGCTCCACCTTGGCGCCCTGGCCCCGGCCCGCTCCCCGGAGGGTGGGACGAAGGCGACGGGAAGATCCGGCGGGTGGGCTGTGTGCGTCCGGACGGGGTTCTCAGGCCGTGCCCGTTGCGTGCCCGTCAGGAGAGGCACCAAGGGGGAATCACGGGGACTCACGGGCAAGGCGAGACCGCCTCTGACCTGGAACGCAGCAGGTCAGAGGGTCGCGTACCGAGATCTTGTAAACTGTAGGTCAGGGGTTCGATTCCCCTCGTCGGCTCGCATCAAAGGGCCAGGTCAACCGGCATACGGTGACCTGGCCCTTTGATCGTTGAGCCGATCCATAGGACTTGAGGCACGTTGGAGTTCTCACTGAACCAGGGGAGAATCACACGTGAGAGCCGCACGGCATGGTTGGCCCCTTTTGCCTTAACATCGGCTTCCATGATCGGGCGTCGAATCTTCCTTGTGCTAGGCACCTTCTTCCTCATCGCCCCCGTCCTCAGATCATGTGGCGCGATCGGAGGCTCGTTTCCGTCACAGCCGATCCGTGAAGTGCTGCCAGTCATGGCCATCGCTGGTGTGGGATTCATGATTGCCGCCGTGGCCATGGCCATAGTTGAGCATGGTGAAACCCCTCCGCCCAACTCCGAGCAGAGTCGCCGAGAGGAGGAGAGTGCCTCGTAACGTTTGTGTCCAGCCGATCCGGCTTGGCGTCACCGCGGCTTTGGCTAACCTGATAGCCCCGTTGCACTTCCAGTTGCAGTCCGAGGCCGTTCCAGGCGGTTCAAGATGGACCACGGATACTCTCTGACCTGCACTGAACTGCCCGGAACGAGCCAAGGCCGATCTTTTAATCCGCACGTTCAGGGTTCGAGCCCCGGAGTCTCCGCCCGCCACAGGTGAGGCAGCGACGAACAGGAAGGTCAGGCGGGAGGAGGCATGGCGGTGGTCTCAACGAAGTCCTGGAAAGCTTCCAACATCTCACCGAGATTCAAGGGTCCACATGCGCCTTTAAAGTGGGTGCCGTCGCTCCAGAACTGTACCCGGTCATCCTCTGTGCGATCTATTACAAGGCGTTCCAGCGAGGCCCCGGACAGAGGCGTGTCCATGAGATCGATCTCCATGGACCATCCCGGGTTATCCAGGGTTTCGATCTTTATGCCGTAGCCGTGCTCCCACTCACCGTCACAGCATGAGGCATACCAGGATTGGAGGAAGGCGAGAGAATTCGTGATCATGTGGTGAGTCTGCCAGCCGTGCCCGTCGCGTGCCCGATGGGACGGGAAACGAGGGGGAACAGCGGGGAATTACAGGGAATGTGATCAGGGCGCGGAGCTGCGTCTTCGCAGGTCGAGCAAGATTGGCATGCGTCTTTGCAAGCAGGACGTCAGGAGTTCGAATCTCTCGCTTCCGCGGTGTTCTCCGTTGATCAACGGCTCATGGGTGCAGGGACGACCGTCTTCCGCGAATGCCGGACGGCGATGCCCCGACTGATCAGGATCACCGCGCAGACGATCAGGGTCACCACTCCCGAAAGCTCAGCGAACGCTGCCATGACGTATTCGCCGTCCGGATCGCTGACTCCGGCAGGCGAGCTGTTGAGCCATCGTGACGCTGTGACAGGACCAGAGCTCCGAACGCGACGGTGATCCCTCCCGGGACGAAGCCCGGAGGCGCCGGCCGGGACCGCTTGCTGAAAAAGCCGACCCTCAGTGGGTGTTTGAGAGGTGATCGTTGGGCCGCCTTGCCAGGTGGGCATAGGTGAGGCAGGACACGAGACCGGTTTTTACGCCTCTGGCCTGACCGATGAGCAGTGGGCGCTGATCGAGCCGCTGCTGCCCGCCCCGCACTGAGACGGCCGGCCCGAACAAGCATCCACATCACCGGCACGCTCGGGCTGCTGATGGCGGTGACGGTGCACTCGGCCGGGCGCAGGACCGCGTCGGGGCCACCACCATCCCGCTAGGGCTGTACTTGAGTGAGCGCTGCCGGGTGGTGTTCGCCGACCATGGCTTCGCCGGCCGGCTGGCTTCCGGGAAACCGGAGATCAGGCGTCCACCGGGCGGACTCCAAGCTGTCTGCAAGCCTCCTCCAAGAATGCTGCGGAAGTCTTGACCATGATCGATCGGATAAATCGACCGAATAAAAGGAGGAAACCATGCTCGCGCGTTCCAAGCCCAGCGCCGTTCTGTCGGTGCTAGGCCTTCTCGGGGCACTGGCCCTTGTCACCGCGGCCCCTGCCAGCGCCGCTCCTGTCACCGCCGCCCCCGCCGCCATGGTCGAAACCGAACTCGGCATCACCGTCTACGCTCACGATATAGACGAGGAGGGGACCTGGAGCAACGGTGACGAAGTCTTCATCAAGGTCGTGCGTAATGGAGTAAGTCAGCGCTTCGCCCCGACCGATGGCACGGTCGACGTCAACGAGGACGAAGAGGGCCAGATAGTCGAATTCCCGTCGCATTACCCTCTCAAGTTTTCGCCGGGTGAGAAGGTGACGGTCCAGGTGTGGGAAGATGACACTTCCGGAGATGACCTCCTCGCCGAGGCCAAGGACGTCATCGTCGAGTGCAACCGTCCGTTCAGCGGCGTAACCGAAATCTCAAAGCGGAAATACTATCATTACTCGTTCGACGCTAAGTTCTACGCCTTCGGCTGCTGATTTTCGCATTGTGATGTTCTGCGGACGGTGAGAGGGCCGGGCCACCGCGGCATCCCTGTCCATGCGGTATGCGTGAGGCGGCGGCCTGCTCGCCGGACGACGGGCCGAGTGTGAGAAGGGACGGCCGCGCGTGGCCGACCTGTTCGCACGGGGGCGTACCGGCACCCAGGCCGCCGAGGTGGTGCGGGGCGGCCGGTTGCGTCGGGCCGGGCCTGCTGCGGCGGAAGGAGAGCGCTGGCCTCCCAGGGGCCAGCGCCGCCACGACTACACGTTCCGGCAGCCGGGCGGCCGCCAGGAACAGCCGGTGCGCACGAGGTACATGATCGCGTCCACGATCTCTCGCCGTGGATGCTTGTCCGGGCGGCCGTCCCAGTGCGGGGCGGGCAGCAGCGGCTCGATCAGCGCCCACTGCTCATCGGTCAGGCCAGAGGCGTAAAAACCGGTCTCGTGTCCTGCCTCACCTATGCCCACCTGGTAAGACGGCCCAACGATCACCTCTCAAACACCCACTCAAAGCTCCGACCACCAGTGAGATCGGGACCATGAGAAACCAGCCGATCTCAAGGCTCATGATCGCATCCAGGCGCAGATGCTCGAATCCGTCGCCCCGTGGGGAGTGCAGGAGCGGGATCATCACGGTCCCGCCGAGGAGTCCGATGGCGAGGAAGCGGAAGAACCACATGATCGACATGGTCTCGGACAACGTGGGGAGCAGGTCAAGAGGTGGGGAGGAAAAAGCTTCCGTTGGTGGGGAAGGAATGATCCGCAGCACGAGCCATGGTGATCGGGGGCCAAGGAGCCCGTGGGATATATACGGGATGATCTTCCATGGCTGAGATTCGAGGAGAGGCTCATGGCCTGGTCAGAGGCCCTGTCGTTGCTCGGAACGTAGCCCTCTACCGCTAGGCCGGGTGACCGGTCTCGTGGGTTCGAATCCCACGCTCTCCGCTGAGCTTGACGAACGGCGTCTGACGAGGGGATCCCTCGGCCCAGGCGCCGTTGATCGTTTCCGGGGTGGTGTTGGTCGCATCCGTACAGGTCTCGAACCTCAGTTGCCCTGACCGGCGGGTACGGAGTACGGAAAACGCTCTTTCCACCTCGACCACGATGGAGCACCACGTCTACGAACATCCGGATCCGGGGGCCGGTCGCGCTTGAAGAGCGCGGCGTCGTGCGTGATGGAAAGCGCATCGAGGGTGGTGGAGAGGGCGGAGCCGTTCACCGATACGGGTCCGGTGGGGGCGGAAGGGCAAAGCGCGCCGGGGTGGGCCGGGGCCGCTCGGCGGTGTCGCCTCGCGTGGGGCTCCAGTTGTGAGGGGTACGAGGTCTCTCGGCCAGCCGCGGAGACAAACCGGGCCTATCACCATGCCCAAGGGCCGGGAGTGGCGCTTTCCTCGATCTGGGTGATTCCACATGCCACCAGCGTGCTAAATCATCCAGAGAACAGAAAACTCCTGATCACCCCTCTGTCTGCTCGCCTCGGTGCTCACTATGACTACCTTTGTCCTCGCTTTGCCAGGTTGCTTGATGTGTCAAGATGCTGTCATGCAGCTTGATCAAAAACTTGTCGACGCGGCTGTCGCACAGATGGATCGGCGATGGCCTTCTGACGAGCAAGGTGGTGCGGCAGCCATCTACTTGGATGATGGGCAAATCCTCACCAGCGTCGGCCTGGACAACCTCAACGGCGGCGTGTCTCTGTGTCATGAGACCGGCGCCATCTGCCAGGCCTACACGCTCGACAGGAAGGTCACCGCCTCCGTGTGCGTGTATCGGGACCCAGGACGTGAGCGCGTCCTCGTCCTTCCTCCGTGTGGCATCTGCCAGGAACGCTTGGCCTTGTGGGGGCCTGACGTCCAGGTCGGCGTGCCCGACGACTTCGCCGTGACGGGATGGAGCGTTCGCACTCTTCGTGACGTGAACCCGTTCTACTGGGGATCGCAGTTCACCGATGATGGGGCCTGGCCGGGCCCTGAAGCCCACTTTTCCTGACAGGAAAACGAGCCACCTCAGCTGGAACGCGGTAGCGAACCCCTGCACAGCACGATGGGTCACCGACGAGCGGGTCTCCAGCCCCCGTCACCCTCGGCGTGCTTTTGCCCTTCCACCCCGCACAACGCGATACTGACGAACAGCCCCAACCCAGCTTGCCCTTGCTGCGCTTTTCACCACGTGTATGGTCTCAGCGTTCAGGTTCGAGAACCAGCTCAGCCGCGCCACCTGCCGTACTCCCCGCGCTTCTCAAGCTGACAGCACGGGTTCGATCCCGGTCACCTGTTCTCAGAGCGAACGCCCAGGTTAGGGGCGCTTTTCCGGCCCGAGTCTTGAACATTTCCCGCCTCTACGCCCGAACCCATTGGTTCACTAAGGACACCACCGCTACCTGCTGGGACTGGACGGCTTCCAGATCTGGGAACGTGACGACACCCCGGTCAGGTGCGAGCCACGTCATGAGACCAGTGGGATCTTGAAAGGCGAACTCGGCGCTGTCGGCTCGGACCTTCGCCCCGCGGTGGAAGATGAGTTGCAGCCGATCACCCGGCCGGAGCCGGAAGGTCACCCGGTCCTCTCCGTCATAGCGGAAGCTCGGGGCGTTCCATTTCACATGCTCGGAAATATCCGTGTTCGACGCCAAAATCGCCGATCTCAGCTGTTCAACACCCGCCTTCAACGGGTGATCGAGGGCCGTCATGAAGCGGTCAACCTCGCCAGATTTGTTTTGCACCTGCCGCTCCTCCCATACAACGCCAAAGAGCATAATGTCGCATGCAGCGACTGCTGACGGCAGTGCTGACAGCAACCAGGGACGATCCTGGCGCGTTCTGTCTCGGAGATATATACGGGATGATTACGGTCCGGGGAGATGCTTCCACCCTGGTCAGAGGCCCTGCCACTGCTCCGAACGCAGTCTTCTTGAAAACCGCTAGGCCGGGTGACCGGTCTCGTGGGTTCAAGCCCCATGCTCTCCGTCGAGCTTGATTAACCGTGTCTGACCAGGCACTGAGCCTGGTGGGCGCCGTTGGTCGTTTCTAGTGCGTCTCCTTATGTGGAGAAACCATGCGCACAATGTGAAAATACGTGAGATTCCTGGTCAGGTGTCACCTCCGTCACAAGACTGCACCTGTGCTTCCCACAATGAAGACGCCCCTCTGGGCCAGGTGGACACTCGTCATGGCATTGCTCGGGTGGCTCCTGCTCACCGTCGCGTCCTACCTGTCCTCCGGGGCCTACGCCCGGTCCCTCGCGATACTGACGTGGCGTCGTCGAGCGCGCGGGTCGGCGTTCGCCGTACGGGTCGGAGTGCTCGGCCTCACGGACCTGGCGGGTCGGTTCGGCCGGGTTCCCTGTCTCAGGGGCGTATTCGACACTCACCACGCAGGAGAAACGCTGCTCTCCGACCTGTTCCCAGGTCGTGGCGATCTCGGAAGCCAGTAGGTCCACCACCCCAAGGGGGCCGTTGGGGTGGATTCCAGCGACGGCGAGGAAGATGCCCTCATCCGGCCGAGAGAGACGGCCGAGGTAAGCCGAGTCGGTCGGCTGCTCGGGGGCTCCTGACCGGTAGGCGATGTCTGTCCGGGTGTCGCGTAGCAACCAGTCGAGATCATCCCGTTCCCACCGGATGACAGGGGCGGTGTCGTAGGCCGTGTGCATCGTCTTCGTGTGCAGATGACGCGGGCGGGTCGGGTAGGCGAACACGCCCCAGTGGCCTACATCTGCGACCTTGCGTCGGCCGCTCGCTTCCTACTTGCTCGACCTCATCGAGGCCCACACCACAGTGACCACGGAGATCCCCATCACGGCGAAAAGCAGAATCACGGGGAGAAGTCCGAGGACCTCCATGCCCCAGTCGAGCGGCCCGGCTCCATACCGGCCGGACCCGATCGCCGACCTGAGAGTCCCGGAAATCGCGAACAGCCCCATCAGGGCAATGGAGAGCCGGAGCGCCGAGGACATCATCAGGCGTTTACCCGGTCCATCGACTGCTTCCCCCGGCAAGGGCTTGGGATACTCGTGCCTGCGTGCTTTGACCAGCCCCCGCACACCGGCTCCCAGGTAGGGGGCCACGGCAAGAACACCGATGACGATGAACACCCAGTCAAGTAGTTCGCGTACGGTGCCACTTGCCCAGAAGGTCAACGTGAGGACCTTGACCACCAATGCTGGCACCATCAGGGTGAGCGCCAACTTGGACCACACCGGTATCTTGGACACGCAGTGATTATGGAGCCGGCAAGGCCTTAGGAGAAGTCCAGCAGTCCCGCCTCTCCAGCTCGCGTTGACGGCGCGCGACCTGCTCCAACTCCGTCGAACTCAGGGGGCATCACTTCCCGAAGCCGGACGGGTTCAGCCTGCTGCTGTTTGGAGCGCGGTGCTCTTCACCAGGGCGTCGAGTGTCCGTCCCGCCTCTGCATCGATGTCCAAGCGAGTTGCAAGCAGTCATCGTCAGGCTGGATGTCACAGGGGCCGGTAGGCCCGTCGTGGGCCGTGTGGTCCCCGATCCCGCGTCCGCGTGACAGGAACAGAGATGATCGCGTCGGAGCACGAGTCGTATGCGCCCAGAAGGCTTTCCGACCCCGCAGACGATCCACCACGCGAGGAGCCGCAAGGCTGCCGCCGGATCCCCGCGATACTCGTCACAGCCGTGATCGTTGTCCTGATCGCCCTGGTGGGGATCACCTTTTGGAAGAAGCCCGTAGCCAGTGGCGACAACCGGTCGACCGCTCAGTGCGTGGACACGAACTCACGTCAGGCCGACGGCACCCACCGGCTCGTCGACCGCCGCAAGTGTGAGAGCGATGAGGCCCAACGCGGCCAGTACCGCTGGCAGAGCCAGGGCAAGACCTCCGACTCCGGCCGGGACCGCAGCGTGCTACGCCGCATCGGCGATTTCATCGGTGACCTGTTCGGCGGAGGCGGTAAGCGCCGTTGAACCTCGTCGGTTCGTGACCGCCGCCGGAAGAGCCGCATCAAGACTGTCCCGACAGGCGCGAACCGCTGGAGGAGGTTCGGCGGTGGGAAACGTGGCAGGTGCCGGGGCGTCCAAAGAGAGGGAATGCTCTAGCGGATTCCCTGGCCGCCGGGTCCTATGCCACCTCGACCATGGTGGCCGACCTGCCCCTGAGGTGCGAGGAGCCCGCCGGGCGATCGATCACCACGTCAGCGGGATGACAAGTGGGGTGCCTCGTTTGTCGCACTTGAGGGCTCTGGGACTGAGCTGTCCTTGACTTCTCCTGCTTGTGGAGGCTCCGACCGTCCATGTTTGAACGCGATGACCAGGAGAACGGCGCCGAGAAGGTAGGCGAGGCCCAGCCAGACGGAAGAAGGCGGGGACCACGGGCCCTGGGTGGGAGGGTCGTCACGTTCGCCGAAGATGACGGAGATCTCACCGGACGCGAAAATCCAGTTGGAGAGAGCCGTACACAAAACGTTGACCGTCCCCAGGGTTGCGATTATTCCGGCTACCAGAAGACTGATCCGCCCACTCCAGCGATTTCTCACCGCTGCCGCCAGGCCGACCAGGATCGGCAAAATCGCGAACACCAATATAAAGGCGTCCACCGTAAAAAGCATCTTTATCAGCCATATGATCTTGATGTCCAGGATCAGAGCAAGATGCGGTAGGCCTATACCGCTTCGGTCGAACATGTCTTGCCCGCAGTGGCCGGTGGATTCGCTGACCCACCCGCAGTTGGAGATGAACATGGTCGGCAGGAAGACGGCCACCGCTGCCAGACACCACCAGATACGGGCTTTCATCTTGATGCCCTTTCAACTGCATAGACATTATGCGTAATGGCCAGGGCAAGAGTATGGCACGGAACTCCACAGTTGCATATTGATGTTGCAAATCCAGGTGGTCGGACAGGTCGCATGAGATCCGCTCAGAGCCGGGCCTGAACTGGGCCGAATGGATCTGGCTGAGTGCATCCGCCAGAGGCCAGGGTGTTTCCGGGGCCGGCGTCGATGGCTCTGAGCGGCGAGGGACCGGCACACTGTGACGTTCCGGCCAGAGCACGCGGACGGGTGAGACCGCAGAGTCTCATCTGGTGTGGCTGGTAAATCTTTCCTGCCATTCGGGCAGGTCTGTCAGCCGGTTGCCACGCAGGTCGAGCTCGGTCAGGCCGGTGAGGTTCCCTAACGACTCGGGCAAGGTGGCCAGCTCGTTGTTGGCCAGGTCGAGTTTCGCGAGGGCGATAAGACCCGCCAACGACTCGGGTAAAGCAGCCAGCCGGTTATCGCGCAGGTCGAGCCGGAGCAGGGCCGTAAGGTTTCCCAGCGACTCGGGCAGGGCGGTCAGCCGGTTGCGGCGCAGGTTGAGTTCGGTCAGTGCGGTGAGGTTCCCCAGGGAATCGGGGAGGGCTGCCAGTTGATTGTTGTACAGGTTAAGCCGGGGGAGATTGATGAGTTTCCCCAACGACTCGGGCAGGGCGGTCAGCCGGTTGTGGCGCAGGTTGAGTTTGGTCAGTGCGGTGAGGTTTCCCAGTGACTCGGGTAAGGCTGTCAGCCAGTTTTTGTGTAGGTCGAGTTTGGTGAGGGCGGTGAGGTTTCCCAGTGACTCGGGTAAGGCGGTCAGTTCGTTGTTGCGTAGGTCGAGTTGGGTGAGGGCGGTGAGGTTTCCCAGTGACTCGGGTAAGGCGGTCAGCCGGTTGTGGCGTAGGTCGAGTTTGGTCAGCGCGGAGAGATCTCCCAGCCATTCCGGCAACGCCTCTGGGCCGCGAAAGGACAGATCGAGCGTGGTCAGCGCGGCGAGGTTCCTCAGCGACTCGGGCAGGACTGCCGTCTGGTTACCGCGCAGGCTGAGCGTGGTGAGAGCGGGGAGATTCCCCAGCCACTCAGGAAACCTCTCCAGGCGGAGGTGTGACAGGTTGAGCGTGGTCAGAGCGGTGAGGTTCCTCAATGACTCGGGCAGGACGCTCAGCCGGTTGTGACTCAGGTCGAGCTTGGTCAGGTGAGTGAAGTCACCGAGCAACTCGGGCAACGCCTCCAGGCCGAGATCGGACAGGTGGAGGCTGGTCGATCCGTTCCGTAGGCGTTTGCGGATCCGTGCGACGGCAATCGCATGTCCTGCCTCGGACCACGTCATGATCTTCCTTTCATCATCGCTCGCGCCTGGGCTCGTCCTCCTGTCCCGCCGTTCTTCGGCCCGTTCCCTCGGTGCCGCTTCCGTCAGGAGCACTGTTGACGAGGCTAAAGACCGAGACTGGAGACCAACTTGTAGGTCAGTGGTGACTGGTGGGTGATCGCGTTCCGGAATTCCTCGGCCGGCGCGGAGGTGGGTCGGGCCAGGCAGTAGACCGCCGCTTTGGCCTGTCGCTCTCACCATCGCGATGTCCAGCTCCATGAGCGTCGATCCGGGGCAAAAGACCACCCGCTCTCGCGTTCAGGTTCATTTCCGGCGCCGACATGCCGAGGTCAGGTGACACATCGCGTAGGCGACCGCTCGTGCCCATGCCGTACATCGGTGACGGCACGGCGGCCCGGACCGGGGAAGGGAGGCCGCCGTGCCCGCTCAGAAGCGGCCGATAGTGGCCGAGGTGAAGGTGAGGGCCCAGCGGTGCAGGAGCGCGGTCGTCTCGGCCTCGCGCATCTGGGCTTTCAGTCCCTCGACGGTCCGGTCGCACAGCAGCAGCGGCTCAGGGGTGGGCCAGGTGGCGATGGCGTGGAAGAGACGGCTCCCGGTGCCGTAGAGCACGGCCCATCCTGGCTGGGTGATCTGCAGCATGACGGCTTCGGAGCGGGTCTCGTGGTCCCAGGTGTAGCGCGGGAGCGGGGCGCGAGGCGACGCGCGGTGCCAGGCCGGAGCGATCTGGTGAGGCCGGACCTGGGCGGGATCGCCGGACGCAGGCGGCAGGGCGTCCGCCGAGGTAACGACGCCGGTAGGACGGTCTGGGCCTGCCTGGAGCAGCGTTGGGCGGGTACCAACGATGGCACTGTCTCCGCCGAGTCTCACGTGGCGCGCCGTGCCCGTACCGCGAAGTTGCTCCTCCGGAGCGGTACGGGCCCCGGTCTGCCGCGGATCGCACCATTGACTCACAAGCGGGTTTCCAGTGGCTCTTGATTTGATCCTGGAGTACGAATTGTTGGAGGGAGAATCATGAGGACCCTTGTCAGGCGAGTGGCCGCCGTCGCAGCTACCACGACCGTGGCGTTGATGATCGTTGGCTCCGCGACCACGGGTGTCGCTCAGGCCCAGCCACGCGACCTTGATTGGTACCCGTGCACCATCGACGGTAAGCGGATGATGTGCTCCGACGGCCCGTTCTGATTCTCATCAGAATGGCTGCCCAGGCGGCAGTGATGAGTGTCCTCTCGTCGTCCGGAAGATGACAGGACGCAGTTGAGAACGCCTTCGGTCACACACACCGAAGCCCCATCCCTTGAGGAAAAAATGGGGCTTCGGCCTTCAAGGCGGGGGACCTGGAAGCCACAGTTCCACGGACGCCGCCGCATCGTTTCGTTATGGCCAAGCCGGAGCGTCGCACCAGGATGACCGTGACCCGAGAAGGGCTTGTCATTCACGATCTGGCAATGGTATCGCTCTTCGCCGTATCGCCGAAAAGGCTTACTTTTGAATAACCTGCTCCAGCACCTCTCACGTTCTGTCGCCTCTTCCCTGGCACGCCAGTTCGCCCTGATCGATCTGCTTGGCGACCGCCATTGGGCTGTGGATACCGGTGCGGGAACTATCACGTTCGGCGAAGACTTCAGATTCCCGATCCAGTTTCTGGGGACGGAAGGCTACCGCGATCAGACCTGGCTCTGGGCGTGGGCCAACACGCAGAGCAATCTCCCGCCCAACCTTCTGCGCGCCGCCAACTGGTTGCAGGAGTATGGGCGGCAGCAGCACATCCCGGAATTGACCGAGGCGACGCTGCCTCTCGACCAGGTCGACGGGCACCTGCTCGCCCTGCTGTCGGCAACTCTGACCGGGCTCTGCTACTACCGTGGCCCCTACCAGGGCGGGGCCGCTTTCCTCCTCCTGGAGACCGTGCCGGATTCGGTGCTGATGCCCGCACAGCCCGAACGCGTCGTCTCCGTCCTGGCCCAGGCCATTTCGATGTACGAACTCGACCATCGAACGCTGGTCGAGAGCTTCCTGACTCAGCAGGGCTGGCATGTTGAAACAACGGCGACGGTCATTGCCGGTCAGCACCCTGGCGGATCAGACCTGCGCGTGGAGTTCGATGGCCAGGGGCGGATCAGTGACATGCAGAGCACGCTTAAGCCCGGCTGAGCTCATACCGGCTTGCCGATGTCAACGTCGGCGCAGGCGGCGGTCATCCAGCCCCCCCCGGGCGATCGGTACGAAACTTCTACTCGCCGGAGGCCGGGGACGTCTCCCGCCTGATCCAGTCGAGGTAGTCGGTGTTGCCGACCGTCAGGGGGACCGCGACGATCTGCGGCACCTCGTAGGAGTGCGACTCCCGCACCTGGCGGGCGAGGTCCTCGAACCGCTCCACGGTGGTCTTCATCAGCAGCAGCAACTCCTCGGAGCGCTGGATCTCGCCTTTCCACCAGTAGACGGACTCGATCGGCGCGATGATCTGGCAGTCGGCGGCCAGTCGCCGGCCCACCACCGCCGAACAGATCCGCTCCGCCTCCTCGCGGCTGCTGCTGGTGACACGAACCTCGACACAGTCCGAAGCATTCTCGACCATGCCAACACCCTGCCGAATCATCCCCATGGGCATCAAGAGCGGCACTCCGCGCTCACCTGTCCGCCGCCCGAGGCCCAGGCCCAGATACCGGGTCCGACCCCGAACCTCGAATCGGAAAATCAGCAGGTCAGGAGGGTGGCTTCAGGGAGCCGTCCACGAGGTCCGAGGGATCGAGGGCTGCCGACGGGTCGAACAGCCTGGGCAGTTCGCCCGTGGACAGCATCTTCAGCACCAGGGTCACCGGCCCGTCCTGCTTGATCTTCAGTGTGGCCCGCAGCACCGCACCGTCCCCGGAGCCGACCTCGTCGTGCGCGATGTCCTCGACGAGGTCGGACAGCGGCATGCCGGACTGCGTCACGGCCTTCGTGGTGAACTTCCCGGTGAAGGTCTCCTTCACCTTGGTCCCACGGGGCAGCACGCACACGACGTTGACCGCCTGGTCGGTCGTGGCCGCGGGGCGGCGCAGGCCCACGCCGTACAGCGCCACGGCCGTCGGCGCAGGCGGTGCCGTGACCGCGGCGGCGACCACGTCGCCCAGACACTCGGCGATCGCGGCGTGATCGGGGTCGGCTGCCAGGGAGGGGCTGCCGACCAGGGCACTTGCCACCGGATCGGCCGAGGCTCCGGACACCAGCACCGAATCGGTCACCACCACCTGGTTGAGCCGGTTGAGCAGGCCGAGCTCGCTGGTCAGCACGCTGCCCGGGTCGATCGCGCCGTCGGCGGCCAGCGTCAGCCCCTGCTGTCCACCGATCGTGCGCGGCTTCGCCCCCAGGGCGGTCAGCTTGGTACGGATGGCCGCTGCGTCCTGCTTGCCTTCGATACGGATCGCGGTATTCGGCGGGTTACCCAAGGAGACGGCCCGGACGGCTCCGTAGACGTCGATTCCGGTCTTCTCGGGGAGCAGCCGTGCGCTGCTGCCGAGCGCGCCGAAGCCGAAGCCGATCGCCGGCAACCAGCGTCCCTCCTTCTTCTCCGGGCCGCTCGCGGTGACCACGCCCAGCTCGCGCCAGTGCGTCATCTCTCCGTACTCCAGGTATTCGGCGGCCGGTCCGCCGGCTGACAACGCTTTCATCATCTCGCGCAGTCCGCCGGACTCCTCGACACCGGTGGCCGGGGGCCTGGCACCCGGGGTGGCCGGGGCCGGGTCATCCGCTCCGCCGCAACCCGCCATGACCAGGCCTGACATCGCAAGAAACAACCCGAGCCCACGCACGTTCGGAACCTTAGCCATTGACCGCCCCGGTCGCCGTGAGCAGGAGGGTCACTGCTCTTCTCATGATCTCGTTCCTTCAGGTTTGTGAACGAGATCATTGTCCGGGAGCCCACTGGTATTTCGATGAGAGATCGCTGCAACCGCCGCATTGCAAGTGTGTGACAAGTGGCGGCTGGCAAGCTGGATGATGGATATTCAGGGAGGGGGCCTATGTTTGGGATTGTTCGCCCATGCCGGCACGGGATGTGCGGTGGGCTGTTCAAGGAGTGGATGGCGCACCTGTGCGGGCTCTGCCTGGCCCTCAGGGATGAGCACGGGCATGCCTCCCGGCTGGTGACCAACTACGACGGTCTGCTGGTGTCCGTGCTCACCGAGGCGCAGGCACCGGCCTCCTCCCCGCACCGGCGTGCGGCGGCCTGCGCTCTGCGCGGGTTCAAGGGCGCCGACGTCGTCGAGGCCGAGGGGGTACGGCTGGCGGCCTCGGTCTCGCTGATCCTGGCCGCGGGCAAGGTCAGGGACCACGTCGAGGACGGCGACGGCATCTACGCCCGCCGGTTGGTGGCGGCCGGCGCGGGGCGGGTGGCCGCCCGCTGGTCGGCCGCCGGATCGGGTACGGCCTCCGCCCTCGGATTCGATCCCGCCCCGCTTCTCGTCGCGGTCGAGGAGCAGACCCGGCTGGAGCGCCTGCCGAACCCGAGCCTGCTCCAGCTCACCGCCCCCACCGAGGCCGCGGTCGCCGCCGCCTTCGGGCACACCGCCGTACTGGCCGGCAAGCCGCACAACCGGGAGACGCTGGAGGAGGCCGGGCGCTACTTCGGCCGTCTGGCGCACCTGCTGGACGCCGTCGAGGACCTGGCCCGCGACCGCGACCGCGGTGCCTACAACCCGCTCGTCGCCTCGGGTACCGATCTGGCCGTCGCGCGGCGGCACTGCGACGACGCCGTGCACGGATTGCGCCTCGCGGTGGCCGAGCTGGACCTGGAGCGACGCCGTCTGGTCAACGCGCTACTGGTCAGGGAGACCGGCCGCACCACCGGCCGGATCTTCGGCGAGGCCGAGCAGGAGAGTCCCGAGGCGCCCCCGCGTGATCCGCGGCTGAAGCCGGACCCCGGCGGGCTGCTGTCGCTGCTGTGCATGTCGGCGGCCTGCTGCACCTGCGGGTTGTACCGGCCGCCGTGGGACGAGGACCGCTACAAATCGTGCGGTGAGCGCTGCGACGCCGGCGGCTGCGACGGCTGCGGGCAGTGCTGCGATGGGTGCTCGGGTTGCTGCGACTGTTGCTCCGGTTGTTCCGACTGCTGCAACTGCAACTGCGACTGTAACTGCTAGTGCTTCATTCATTTTTGGGTGGTCAGCTCATGCCGAAACACTCGCGGGCTGGGCCCAAGACCTGCGCCGGATACTGACCTGACTGTCCGATCTCGTTGGGCTTGTCGACCTACCCATTACGAGTCCGTCGCTGTGTGCCGGTCGTCGTGGTCGTGGTCCCGGCGCAGCCTGCTCACCGCGTCGGCTTCAGCTCAGCGGGCGGCGTCGCCCCCATGGCCGTGAAGAGTTCGGCGAGCAGTCGGTCGAGGTGCTGACCGACTTCGGCGATGGCGGGATTGTCGTAGGTGGAGAACAGCGTGCTGGGCTGGTCGACGGCCAGCCGGGTGCGTTCCTCGGCGTCGGCGTAGATGACGGTGCGCAGGGGTGCATGGAGCATGACCGACGGGTCGTGGTGGAACATGCGCTCGGCGATGGTGTGGTTGCCCATCAGGTACTCGGTGCATTTCCAGCCGGATGGCGATCCGGCCATCATGGCGGTAACGTCGGATTTCCAGTAGATCATGAAGCCGTGTGGCGCGTTGGTCGCGGCGAGTTCAAGGGCGGCCTCCCAGTTGGGGAGTTGCTCGAACCGGGCGATGTCGACGACCGGTGCCAGCTCTTCGTAGCGGCGTACGGCTTCGTCGTAGCGCTGCGGGAGCGGGACGTCGAGCCGGCGCACCTGGTGGGCGACGACGCGGGTGTCTATCGAGGTCACAGCGGATCATCTCCTCGGGCTCTGCCCGCTACCTGCGGACCCGAGTAACAGGTTGTCCATGTCGAGCGTGCTGAGACCAGCAGGCTCGCCGGATGTCGTATCCGTCACCCGCTCCGGGCCCCACGGCCCTGGACGTCATCAACGGCCACGGCGGCGACTACGTGTTGAGCGATGTCGTCCAGCGCACCATGACGCTCTTTCCCCATCACGGTCGCCGGTGGAATCATCTCTGGTCACCAGTGCGCCCACCTTTTCGCATGCCCATGAGCAGAGAGCGTGCTTTCCGAGTCTTCTAAGCTCTGAACCTATGGCGACCACGCATACCTACGACGTCAATGTCGAGTGGACGGGCAACCTCGGAGCAGGCACGGGCGGTTACCGGTCCTTCAGTCGTGATCACGAGGTGTCGGCGGACAATAAGGCCGCGATCGCCGCCTCCTCGGATCCCGCCTTCCGCGGCGACCCCGCGCGCTGGAACCCCGAGGAGTTGCTCGTGGCCTCCGTCGCTCAGTGCCACATGCTGTGGTACCTCCACCTCTGTGCCGTCGGCGGGGTCATCGTCACCGAATACGAGGACCACGCCCATGGGGTTATGACGATGGACGAGAGCGGTGGCGGAGGCCAGATCACCGAGGTTGTCCTGCGTCCGGGGGTGACGGTCGCCGACGTGTCGATGGTGGAGAAGGCCCGCTCGCTGCACGACGACGTACACGCGGTGTGCTTCATCGCCCGCTCGGTGAACTTCCCCATCACCCCCATGCCGGTAATTCGGGTCCAGGAGAGATAAGCGTGGTTCTGGACCTTGACGAGCCGACCGGCACTCCTCCGCGAACTTACCCGGAGCAGCACCAGGATTCGGGAGTGGGACTGCTCGGGCGGCTTCATCAGGCTCAGGGAGCGGGCGGACAGGAAGATCAAGCTGGATGCACGCTGTCAGGCCGGCCACGGAGCAGGCAGAAGGGGTGGCCGGCCGGGTCGGCGTAGATGTGCCAGCCGCGGGTGCCGTCGCCGGTGTCCAGCAATGTGGCGCCGAGTTGAAGGACCTGCTGCCGGGCTTGGTCGAGGTCCGCGACGTCGATGTCCAGATGGAACTGCTGCGGGTGGGCCGGGTCCGGCCAGCGCGGCGGTCGGTACTCGTCCACGCCCTGGAACGCGAGGACGAGACCTGAGCCGGTGTGCAGGGTCGCCCAGGCGTCGTCGAGCCCCCATCGGGGATCGGGCCGGTTGACTGTGCCGCCGAGGAGTGACTGGTAGAAGCGCGCCAGAGCAAGGGCGTCGGGGCAGTCCAACACCACGCACTGCAGGTTGCCGATCATGTTCTCCCCTTTCGGAATGTTGCCTCCACGAGGCTAAGACGCCCGAAGTGCTCCGTTTGATCGTTGCTGGGCGTCCGGAGATGAGCAGCTCGGGCCGGTTCGCTTCTCGTGGGGCGGACCATCGGCGGCTCCCGGCAAGCTGGTCAAAGGCCCCGCCGGGGAAGCAGTTCGTCCTCCATGGCGAGGTGACCCGACCGCGGGTGGCCCGGTTCCCGTTGAGCCTCATGTGCACGTGGTACCGGGCTGGTCAGGGGCGGCCGAGAACCTCTCCGGCGAGATGCCGGGTGGGTGAGCCGCCTACCGGAAGCGGGAGACGAAGCGGCGTTGCCATGGTGTCTCGACGGCGCGGCGGGCGTAATGCTGCCGGACGTAGGCGACCGCTTCGTGGCCCGGTACCCCGTCCAGTACGGCGAGGCAGGCCAGTGCGGTGCCGGTCCGGCCGTATCCACCACCGCAGGCGATCTCGACGCGCTCGGCTTCGGCGCGTACCCATGCCTCGCGTAACGCGTCGCCGGCCGCCGTACGGTCGGACGGCAACCAGAAGTCGGGCCAGCGGAGCCACCGGGTCTCCCAGGTGACGGGGGGTGGCTCATGGCCCAGCAGGTAGAGCGCGAAGGTGGGCGCGGGACCTTCCGGGAGCGGCCGGCGCAACCCCCGGCCGCGGACGAGCCGACCGGAGGGCAGTCGCAGCACGCCCGCCATCGTGGGCTCCCACATAGCGATCACGGTACGAGCCTAGGTCGGTGTGCTGACCGGAAGCGCTCGCCGTACCGGTGCACTTCCTCGGCCAGGCAGGTCGCAGTTCGGTCGTGTCCCAGCGGCATGGACGCCCCGCCGAGCCGCGGCATCGGGAATGTCACGCGGGATCCCGAACTCATGAGCGGGGAAGGCCGTCGTCTGGAACGCTGGGGCGACTCACTCGCCCGAGTCCCGGCGCCTCGGTGCGCGCGTGATGACGGGTGACGGCCAGGAAGTACGCGGCGAAGGCGTACGCGGGGCCGTAGATGAACGGCGGGATGCCGACTCCCGTGCCGTTCCGGTAGCAGGAGTAGCTCTCGGTCAGGTCGGTGAGGTCGGTCGGTGGGCACTGGGTCAGGTCTGACCAGGGGCCGACGATGTTGGCGGCGATGTTGATCACTGCGAGGACGCTCAGCACAACGACCACGACCTGGGTGGTCCGGCCGTGCAGGCGTCGCCGGAGCAGGGCCGCGACCGCCACCATCAGGACGGGCAGGGCGAAGGCCAGCATGACCACTTCGATGTCCCACAGCACCCGCATGACGTCGATGCCCGCGGAGCCGAGGTGCCCGATGCCGAGGCCCTGGGCCAGCGGGTAGATTCCGATCCCGTCCCCGACGTGCATGTCGTAGTAGAAGAGGCCGGTGCTCGCGATGAGATCGCTGCCGATCCGCGCCATGACAGAGGGGAAGAAGGCCGCCAGCGCAGCCGCCGACCACCAGGGCCATATCCGCATCTGTCTCTCCAAGAGCCGAGCAAAAGCCCAATACGAGATCAAGGGCTGGAATCATTTCATGTCGGTCGCCGGGCGGTGTGCCATGCTGCCGGCGACGCGGCCTGAACGGGGCTGCAGGCTCGGCCCCTACTGGGCCGAGAAGCTGATGCAGGTTTCCATATTTGGAGTCGACGCATGAGAACTCATGCTGGACCTCATCTGGTCGAGCGAGCTGGGCGGTGACCCGGCGGCACCTCGGGTGCGTCAGCGGTCTTTCGGCTACCGGCAAGAGGATGGTGCACCAGTGAGCCAGTCCGGCAAGGTCCTCTACGTCATCGTGTGTGCCGCGGGCGGCGCCGGTGACGTGGGACGTCTCGTCGCCCTCGCCCAGGACGCGGGCTGGGCCGTCCAGATCGTCGCCACCCCGTCCGCGCTGGACTTCATCGACGTCCCCGCCCTGGAACGGCAGACCGGCCGCCCCGTCCGTAGCCGCTACCGCAAGCCGGACGAGCCCAAGCCGCCGAGGGCCGATGCGATCATCGTCGCTCCCGCGACGTACAACACGATCAACAAGTTCGCCCAGGGGATCGCCGACACCTACGCCCTCGGCCTCCTCGCCGAAGCCCCCGGGCTCGGTATCCCCGTGGTCGTACTGCCCTTCGTCAACGGCGGCCTCGCCTCCCGCGAGCCGTTCCGCCGGAGCGTCGAAAGCCTTCGGGCCGAGGGCGTCCCGGTCCTGCTCGGCTCCGGTAGGTCCGAGCCGGACATGGCCGCCGCCGGAGGCGGGGAAGCGGAGAGCCATCCCTGGGCCCTTGCCCTCGAAGCCCTCGTAGCCCTCGAAGGAGCCGGGCGGCGCCGTCGCGAGTGAAGTGCGCGAGACCACGGAAGCGGCGGTTCCGGAGGGCGGCCGACCGTGGATCGCCGCCTGAAAACGATCACGCCCGGGGATCCGGCGCCGTGTGCCGCGTCGATTCCTGGGCGCCATCACGTACCCGCGATCGTCGCGGGCCGCGGTATGCGCGGTGCGAACCGCCATTGATTTTCGTGGTCCCCGGTCCGCTTCAGGCATTCTTCGAGCGGTTCACTCATATACGACGGGGCTTCCCCTAGAATGATCATCGGAAAGAGGTGATGATCTGGAGGGGTTGGGAAGAGAGCGGTTCGGTGTGGTGGTCGATCCCGGTCTGTCCCCGGAGATCGCGGGTCTGCTCCGTGCGAATCCATCGATGCTGGCGCGCATACGAGCAGGTTGGAGGCCACCGGAAGAACCACAGAAAAAATCCGCGGCCCCCCTGGCCGTTGGTGGCATGCTCGCCGCGGTCGGCCTTTTGGTGGCGCTTTCCCTTGGATGGGGAGCCATGGCCGGAATCCCGCTGTTCATCGTGCTCGTGTGGTTTCTTTCCGCCGCGATCAGGGCCGCGGGGGAGGTCGAGGAGAGCGTTACTCCGGAGCGGGAACTGTACGGTCTCGCGCACCGCCACCGGGATTCCTATTTCCTCTTCGACGACTTCGACGCCGACGCGAGGCGCCTGCTCGCCCGGACACGGGCGGCGGTCGGTTCCGTCCTGCGATCGCGCGTCAACACCGAGGGACTGCTCGACGTCGCGCGGAACGCCGTCATGCTGCCGCCGCAGGAATGGGAGATCGCGCGCCTACTGGCCAAGCTCTCCTCCCTCCGTGGAGAGCATCGCGATCTCATGCGTGGCGGGGTCACCCGGGAGGTGGCAGCCGCTGTGAAACCGCTGGAGCGAGCGCTCGCCGGCAGCGAGGGCGCCGTCATCGCGAAGGTGGAGGCGCTCGAACGGTACGCGGCTCACGTCGCCGACGCCGAACGTGCCTACCGGGCCCGCGACCAGATCGAGGCGCTGGTGGAGCGGCTGCCCCGTTATGAGGAACTGCTCGCCGAGTCCGGTGCCGACGCTCTGAGCATGCCGGAGATCGGACATCTCACGGGTGAGGCCGACGAGCTGGAGCAGGCGTTGCGCGCGAGCATCGATTCGGCGCACGAGCTCTTCCTCCATCTGGACGGTCCGGAACAGTCCGGATGAAGGTCACCTGCGGGTCCTGCCATGAACGGGCGTGAGAAAGGCGCCCCTGGTCGGCTCATTTGACGGCCATCGGCGCCGATCCGCGTTTAGCGGAACCACACATAAAAGATTTATCCCATATCGCCCGCTTGCTCCATGGATTCCATAATGTCGGCGATCATGCGAATTGCCATGGTTTCGTCGTTGGTTAGATGGTTGATGTAGTCGGCCAGCAGGACGAGGGTCGCCTCCAGAGCGTTCATCTCGGCTTCGGTCCAGGGCCCGTACTGCTTGCGCCAGAGCGTCGGGCTCAGGCCGATGGCGCTGGCGGTCAGCATGCCCGCCATGGCGGGGATGGCCTCGGGTCTGACGCTTACCGTCATCTTGCGCATGCTGCCGATGACGTAGGGAACCACGGATTCGACCACGTCACGGTCCTGCTCCTCGTGGGCCTGGCGCAGCCACTCCATGTACAGGTAGACGAGCGTGCAGGCGCCGTCGAGCACGTCACTGGCGTCTTTGCTGGAGAAGGATCCGAAGAACTCGTCGATCAGCTCTCGCTGCTTGGGATCGGCCTGCGAGACGCCCTCGCGGATACGGGTGAGAAGCGAGTCGACGTAGAGCAGCGCGGTCCCTACATCACCAACCGGGGCATATTCCGGGTCAAAGGAAGACAGCATCGCTACCTCACTTGGGGGCTTGATATCCGGCCTGCCATACCGGGCAGTTGTGGCAACGTCTCTGTCGAAAAGTACTCCCTTAGGAAGCGCCGCAAGGCGGATATTCGCGCAACCGGGCAAGGGAGGATCAGGGCAGAATCCTGAAAACGTGATGATTTCCTAATCCTCCGGCGCCGGAGATCTTCCAGGTCGGTGCGGGAAGGCGTCCGTGTCCTCGTGGATTTTCGCCCGAGTCCGCTGGGAGCCACGGGGCCGGTGCGCTCGGTCTCGCGGACCTGGCGGACAGGTGGTTCGCCGAGCCCGGACCTTTCGAGGGCGTCGAGGGCCTCGGGTCAGGTGGCCGACCCGAACAGGTCGGCGGGCCGGGACGGGTGAGGTCCCAGCCGAATCGCCGGCATCCCCGTTACGGATCCGCGGGTCCGGGGTGTGATCGACGGGCGGGCGCATGGGCGCCCGCGCCGAGCGCGAGCGGGTGCGCTCGGCGCGAGGGGTCCTCAGTACGAGGGGTCCGAAATGGACTCGGCCCGGTAGATGTCCATCGGCTCCTCGCCGTCCTCGTCCACGCCCACCTTCCTCAGCCGCAACGTTCGGCTGCCGATTTTCAGGGAGCGTTCACCGTTGATCTCCGTGGACGCGAACACCGTGACCGAGTGACCGTGCATATCGCGTACCTGGTCGTATTCCGGTCCGTCGGGAATGTCGAGCTTGATGCGCCTCGTCTGGAACGTCACCCTCCCAGTGTGAAAGCCCCGGCTCCGAAAATCGATCGCGCGCACAATGATATTTGGCATCGGTTTCAACCGGATGGTTATGGCGGCCTGCCCGGGACGGCGCTCCCGCTCCGGGGGGCTACGGCAGCGGATCGATTTCGAGGTTCTGGTCGTACTGGACGAGTTCGGCCCCGCGGTCCGTGAGGATGGGCCATCGGGTGGCGCGGGCACACCAGATGACGTGTCCGGCCGTGATGTCGCGCGATCCGTCGAGGATCTCCGCGATGTCTCCGACCTTCCCGTGTGTGAAGTCATCGATCTTCACGCCGGGGGTCGTGACGAGTTCGAACAGCTCCACCTGGGTCGAGATCGGGGAGATGGACAGGACAGCCGCGAGGCTGGTCGCCGGGACGCATATCCCGCCGCCACGGAAAAGGCACATGGCGGCGATGCTTCTGGAGTATTCGGTCTTCGCCACCGCGATGTCGACCAGTGCGCTCACGTCGAGCACTCGACCGGGAAGCACGGCTCAACGCCTCCTGAACGGGCGAATGCCGATCTGGCCCCACTCCGCCTCGGAGAGCTGGTCGACCCCGAGGGATTCGGCCGCCACGTTGAGGTCTTCTCGGTGCAGGTTCCAGCGGTGCATCAGGGTGATCACGTGGGGTTTGTTGCCGATCTCTCGCTGGACCGCCGTGTGGATCACGTCGACGACGCGGTTTCCGGTCAGCCGCGCCTTACGAGAGAGTGCCTCATAATCCGCTTTATCCAGCTCTATAGTGATAGAGGTTTCGGGAGCTGATGTGCTGATGGTCTTCTGTCCTTCTCTAAGCTGAAGATGCGCCAGCCAGAGCGGAACCGAATCCGATTCATGTCTGGCGCCATCGTGATCATTTGCCGATGGTTTTTCCGATCCTGTGCCGTCTTGCCTTGCCGGCATGGAGTGGGCCATAAGTTCGACAGTAGCTGTGAATTGCGGATTATGGCAGCACTTCTGCATGACTTCGATGGCGGGTGCGAGCGGGATTCCCGGTCGGGTGCCGGTTGTCATCCGCGTCACCTGCCTTTCCGCCCCCCGAGGTCGCGTCTCATCCCCGGTGGGGAGATCACCGGTCTCGGGCATCCCCAGGGCCACGCGTATCCCTACGCAACCGAGCGTATCCACATGTGTGCATATGTGCAGGTCCAAAATCCATTATTCAAGGAAACCTGATGGCTGGGGGGAGGCGGACGAACTTGGCGCGGGATCGGACGAGCCAGGAACGGGATCGGAGGGGGCGGAAGCCGGGTCGGAGGGGCCGGTGGCGGGATCGGACGGGCCTGAGGTGGGGGTGACGGTGCCGCAGAATCCCGCGGCCCGCCGTTGCTCGGCTATCTGGTCGACCGGCTTCTGGTACTCCGACCGTTCCTCGGGCGACGGCTCGTACCGCCACGAGTCGCTCTCGAAGACGAAGCCGAACTCCGTCGTGTCGCCGAGCCGGCTGGCCTGGACCAGGGCGGTGTCGCCGGTGATCGCGACCTCGGCGACGGTGAACGGGGAGTTCGCCACGAGCGGCGGGCAGAGACCGAACAGCCTCACGTACTCCTCCCGGGTGATCAACCCTTGCGCCCCGGTGGTCCACAGGTCCCAGAAATCACCGTAGGAGCCGCTGCTGTACGCGTCGAGCGCCGGCTGGGCGGCCTGGCGGACCGAGGCCTCCGAGTGCTCGGCATCGGGCGTCGGAGCCGCGACCGGCGGCGAGGAGGGCGGATTGAGCACCATGAACACGGTGATGGCGGCCCCGATGACCATACCGAGGGCCATGACGACCAGCACGGTCAGCCCGCGCCCCGTCTCGCCCCGCGGCGGCCGGCCGTACTGCGGCGGAGGCGGATAGCCCACGTGCGGTCTCCGGAGGGCCGACAAGAGTGGATGAACGTGATCATAATGCCCGTAGCTCGTGGCTGGCCACGGTCGCCGCGCGCGCTGGGAAGAAGGGGACACAACATCTCCGTCTACACCCCGCGGTTCTGCACGATCGGTCCGGCATCCAGCGCCGTCACGGTGGCCGTGTTCGCGCTGCTTGTCGTGGTCTGGTGCGTGGTGGCCTCCTGGCTCGGGTCGCACAGGAAGATCATCGAGCTGGTGGAGCGGTCGGGCAGGTGGCTGGTGCCCGTGGTGTTCATGAATGTCGGTGTGGTCATTGTGGCGGAGTCGATATTTAGATAAATATGGACAATTCGCCCGAATTTGGGGCAGGTGTATCGGGGAATTAATCATTATGCGAGACCGTTTGCGCTTCTACCGGCATCGATGGTTCAAGGCGTGGATCGCCATGATCGTTCTGTCCTTCTCGCTTATCGCCATGATGCAGGCGGCCGGCAATCAGGCGGTCATGCCCGCAGCCTTCTTCTACGGGGCCGCAGCCGGGCCCATCGCGCTCCTGCTCGCCATCCACGACCGTATCCACATCGCCACCAGCGTGCCGGCCATGACGCTGATGGGGATGTTCCTGTTCGGCGGGGGCGTCGCCCTGCTGCTAGGCGGTTATTTCGACTCGCTTTTCATCTCCCAGAAGAACAGCACCTCGATCCTGCGGGTCGGCTGGATCGAGGAACCCGCGAAGCTCGTCCCACCTCTCGCGGTCGCCCTCACCGGGCGCCACCTCACCAAGGCCGCGGGGGTCGCGCTCGGCCTATCCTGTGCGACCGGATTCACGATCATGGAGTCGATGGCCTACGCCTGGAAGAGCGTCGCCAACCACGGCGGTGCCGTCGGCGCGGGCACGATTCTCCTGCTACGCGGCCTCAGCACCCCCTTCAGCCACCTCGTCTGGACCGGCCTGGTGTGCGCGGTGGCCTTCGGGGCCTGGCAGGTCAGAGGTCGCGCCGTCGTCACCATCCCCATCATCGCCGCCTTCATGACGGCGGCCCTGCTCCACTCGCTCAGCGACGGCCTGCTCATTCTGGACATCCCCCAGCCCGCCCGCCTGCTCTTCCTCGTCGTCGCCGCGGCGAGCTACTGGCTGTTCCACCGGGCCACCCGCGACCTGAAACCACAGGCCGCCCCAGAGCCCGAGCCTTGAGGATGTTCCACGTGAAACGTCACAACCGGGAGAGCAGCCACCGGGGGCCGACGACCTCGGCGCCCAGTTCCGTGACCCGCTCGCGCAGCCCCCGGTCGGCGGTGACGACCAGGACGCGCTCCCACGGGCGGGCGTCCCTTACGGCCTGGACGACGGCGTCGTCCCCGCTTCCGGGCGCGGCGATCACGGAGACGCCGGACACCGGAGGGGCGTCGCGGGCGGCCCCCTCGACGACCGCGGTCACCCGGGGGAACCAGCGCGCCAGGGGCGGGATCTGGCCGGGCGTGGTCCACAGTCCACCGGCGGCGTGCGTGCCGACCTCGGTGAGCAGCCTGGCCGCCGCACCGGCGCGGTCCCTCCACCAGCCGTGCTCGGCGCGGGCGCCCACGATGTTGGCGATGTCGAGGACGACGAGGGAGGGGGCGAGCGCGAGACCGATCACCGGCCAGGTCTCAGCGAAGCCGGGGTGGAGTTTTTTGGCGGTGACCTCCTCGGCGGGAAGCCAGCGCAGGTCGGCGCTCTCACTGTTGCCCGGAACCGCCCTCAGCAGCTCCGCGGCCTCGGTGATCACTGTCTCGAAGGACCAGCCGCCGTGGTCGTCGAGGTAGACGCCCTGGATCCGCAGGCCGGTGCCGTCCAGCGTGGCCTCCTCGAACGCCTCGCGCAGGGCGGTCGTGACGGTGTCCTCGTGACTGTCGCGGGCACCGCCCGGCAGTCCCCAGGTGCCACCGTGGTGGCTCCAGACGGAGCGCTTCTGCATCAGGATGTGCGGCTTCCCGGTGGCGTCGTGGTGGACGGCGAGCAGCCCGGCCGCCCCGTACACGCCCCAGTGCCGGTGCCCGCGCTCACACTGGGCCCAACCGTCCCCATCCCTGGCCGCCATGGACCCATGATGCATCAGCCCGGTCCGGCGGCACCGGACCGGGTCGGCCTTCCCGCCCATGCTCCCGGCGACCTGTCGCGGACCAACGCTCGCGGGTGAGAGACCGCGGCACACCTCGGGGAAGCGGAGAAGCCTTCCGCTGGCGGCCAGAAATACCTCTATATCGGCTATATCGGATCAGCCATACTTGCGCGTATCTTGCCCCTCGTTAAAGGACCCGCATGAAGTCGAGCGCGTTCTCCGTGCATATTCGCCCGTTGCGCCCGATCCGTACGTTCGCGACCGTTGCCATCACTCTGATCGCGCTGGTCTCCATCGTGTCCGTGGGCCTGTCGGGGCTGCGGATCCTCTACGAGGGGGACCGGCTCTGGCGACTGGTCTACGAGTGGGAGGCCCTGTACACGCTCCTCCTCTCCCCGGTCGTCCTCCTTTTTCCGATGCTCTGCCTGCTGGCGGGAATCGCCTTCGTATGCTGGCTGTTCCGTGCTCGCGCCAACTCGTACGCGATCTCTCCAGGGGTCTTTCACGTGTACGCCCGCCGTACCTGGTGCTGGGCTGGATCCTCCCCATCGTCAACCTGTTCGCTCCCAAGGGGATCGTCGACGACATCCTGGCCACTTCCCGGCCAGGTGGCCTGCGACCGGGGAGCGACCTCTTCAGGGCCCGCCGCTCGGGGCTGGTCTGGGCATGGTGGCTGACGTGGGTGCTGTGGCCGTACGCGACGCTGGCGTCCGTGGGGCTGGCGGGGACGGACATGGAGGGCATGGAAAGCGGCCTGGAAAGCGGCCTGGAAAGCGGCCTGGCAGACCTCGCCCTGATCGTCGGCATCGCGCTGCCGATCGCCGCGGGCCTCCTCGCCATCCGGGTCGTCCTGACGATCACCGATCTTCAGGAGACCGCCCGCACAGGAGGGCCGGTATGGCTCCAGGAAAGGGCAGGACCGCTCGGGAAGCCGCACCTCGGGCTCACCACGCTCGTCGTGCGTGACTATGACGAGGCCATCGCCTTCTACGTCGATGTCCTCGGCTTCGAGCTCCTGGAGGACACGCCTCAGGGTGAGGGCGGACGCTGGGTGACCGTCCGCCCGCGAGGCGCGCGGGAGACGGCGCTCCTGCTCGCGCGCGCCGACGGCCCCGAGCAGGAGGCCCGCGTCGGCGACCAGACCGGCGGCAGGGTCGGCCTGTTCCTCCACACGGACGACTTCGCCCGCGACCACGAGCGGATGCTGTCGGCGGGCGTCACCTTCGAGGAGGCCCCACGGCACGAGCCCTATGGCACGGTCGCCGCCTTTCGGGACCTGTACGGCAACCGCTGGGATCTGCTCCAGCCCCGCGTCTCGCCCGCGTACGGCTGAGCCTGGCCGGCCGATGACCGGTCAAGGCCCGGACGTCCGCCGCGCGGCCCCGTGGTCGTCTCCTCGCCCGGGTGTCGTCGCGCCCGAGCCTGTTTCGCCCGGCTACCCGCGTTCGGCGGGTGAGGAGGCGACCCTCGCGTCGAGGCGGTTGGCGTACAGGCTTGTGGCCGTGACGGTGGCCAGGACCGCGACGATGACCCCCAGCGAGACCGGAGTGGGGATTTCCGGGACCCACGTCCAGACGCCGTGCGCCCAGTGCAGGACGAGCTTGATCCCGATGAAGGCCAGGATGATGCCGAGTCCGTGGTTCAGGTGCCGCAGTTTCGCCAGGACGCCCAGGAGGACGAAGTAGAGCGCGCGAAGGCCCAGGAGGGCGAAGGCGTTGGTGGCGAAGACGAGGTAGGGGTCCTCGGTCACGCCGTACACCGCGGGCACCGAGTCGACGGCGAAGACGATGTCGGTGGCGAAGACGGCCACGATGGCCAGCGCCAGCGGAGTCAGGGCGCGGCGGCCGCCCTCACGAACGACCAGGTGGGAACCGCGATAGTCGTTGGTGACCGGCATGAAGCGCCGTAGCAGCCGGACCGTGCGCATGGAGGAGATGTCGACCTGCTGCTCCTTCCCGCTCAGTGCGTCCTTCATGATCTTCACGGCGGTGACGATCAGTATCCCGCCGAACAGCAGGAACGCCCAGGTGCCGCTCTGCAGGACGGCCGCCCCCAGGGCGATGAAGATCGCCCGCAGTACCAGCGCCCCGACGATGCCGTACAGCAGGACCCGCTGGGCCAGGGCGACCGGGACCGCGAAGGCGGACAGCAGCAGCATGAACACGAACAGGTTGTCCACCGACAGGGACTTCTCCACCACGTAGCCGGTGAAGAACTCCACCGCCACACCGGACCCGAAGACCCCCCACAGGTAGACGCCGAAGATCAGGGGCAGTGCCAGGTAGAAGACCGACCAGCCCACCGCCTCGCGCATCCGTACCTCGTGCGGTCGCCGCGTCAGCATGAAGTCCACGGCGAGCAGCAGCAGCAGAGCGGCCACGGTGATGATCCACAGTTGTGGCGAACCGATCGTTTCAAGACTGACTGCTGACAGGAATGCCTCGGTGGGCATGAAGCCTCCTCGAACGTGCTTGGCCGTTCGAGGTCTCCTTCACCCGCACGCAGCAGGTGGCCGCCCGGGGACATTATGAAACGTCCGTACTGACCGGGTCGGCTCTTGGGAAGTACTCCCCTCGTCGTCCCAGAGTAGGGCAGTTGTTGGACAGGCTTCTACCCCGGGTTGCTGTCGAGGCCTGATCCGCACGGATGGTGGAATCAACGGGGAGGGGAGCACCCGCCGCCCGACACCCCGATCGGTGACACGGCCCCCGAGCGTGGGGAGACCCGGCGGAGCGGCCCCACCTGCACCGGCCGGGCGATCACGGCGGCGGGAACGGGGGGACGAGACGTCGAACCACGGCCCGGGCCTCAGCCACCGCCCTTGCTGAAGTGCTGGTAGTCCTTGATGCCTGACCAGTAGCCGCCCCACTCCCAGCCCTTCGCCTGGAAGGCCTTGACCACCCGGTCGCCCGGGTTGATCACGCCGGGGGCCTGCACCGGGCGCTTGGCGAATCTGCGGGCGTTGCTGTGCGCCACCGAGCCGTTCGACGAAACGTACGGGTTCTCGCGCGGGTTGATGTCGATGGCCCGGCCGTAGGCGTGCTGGGACCAGCTGCTGGACCCCGTCGCCGCGCGGCAGTTGAAGGCCGAGGTGTTGTTGGCCTCGATCGAGTCGAAGTCGTCGCCCTTGTAGACGTCGACGAGCTCCATCTTGTTGATCGGCCAGCGCCAGTCGTACAGGCGCCGGAAGATCGAGACGATATCGTCGGCCACGCCCTTGTAGACCACCAGCTCGCCGGTGTGCGGCTTGTCGTCGAAGCCCCAGTAGGTCATCGTGATCAGCCGCAGGTCGCTGAGCTGGACCGGGCAGCCCGGCCGCCAGGAGTACTTGAGCAGCTGGCGGGTGACGGGGGAGATCTTCGCGGAGAACTTCGGCGGGCCCGTCGGGGTCGGTGTCGCGGTGCCGGGCTCCGGTGTCGTCGTCGGTGTCGTCGTCGCGGCGGTCGGCTCGGGAGCCGGCGACGTCGGCCGCGCGGCCGACGTGGACTGGGCCGGTGTGGGCTGGGAGATGGCCGTGCCGCAGGAGGCGACCGCCAGGCAGCCGACGGTCATCGCGAGCGCCGCCCGGGTACGGATCGTGAATTTGGATCTTGCCACGTGCTGCCCCCCATCGAAACGGACAAAAGCGACAATAGTTCATTGTAATTGATCAATTACCCGAGGTGACGGGCGAGTGCGGCGGCGATCCACCCATGGGCGATCACGGACTCCGGTGGCCAGGGTGTGCCGTTGACCATGGCCGCCAGCTCCCAGTATCGCTCGGCGCGCGGGTCGTGCTCGGTGTAGTCCCGTACGACCGACTCCGGGGTGCGCCCCTGCGCGTCGGCCATGAGCGCGAGGATCCCGGCCACGACGGGTGCGGCGGCCTCCGACTCGGGGGCCACGCCGTCGCGCACCGCGGCCAGCGCTCTCTCCATGATCAGAGTGTTGGCCTCGTGCCAGGTGGTCGGATCGAGTTCGCCGGCCTTCTCCCAGAACTCGCCGCCCATCTCGCGGAGGGAGGCGCGGAAGTCGTCGTCGGAGAGCAGTTCGGTCAGCTCCAGCCAGGCGTCGAGCTGTTCGATGCCCGGGTCGTCGGGCAGGTCGGGCACCATGGCCGGGCGCAGACCGGCGAGCCACTTCTGCCTGGCGGGGTTCTCGCCGGAGACCTCGTCGACGAACTCGTTCACCAGTGCGGCCGTCTCCGCCGCACCGAGCCGCCCGAGGGCGTTGATCCGGCGCAGATCGTCGTCGGACACCTCGTCCCGCTCCAGCGTGGCCCTGAGTACCGCACGGGTCCGCTGTAGTGACCTGATCTGCGCCTCGACCGTACGGAGATGCAGGGAGAGCACCTCGCCCAGGTCGCGGTCGCCGAGTGACCTGATGGTCGCCAGGTCGACGCCGATCTCGCGCAGCGCCCTGACGAGCTCCAGCCGGCCACGGTCCTCGTCGCCGTAGAGGCGGTAGCCGCTCCGGGTGCGGCCGCGTTCGGGAAGCACCCCGATGTCGGAGTAGAAGCGGATCGTCTTCACCGGCAGACCGGAGAGTCTGGCGAGCTGTCCGATCGTGTAGCTCATGTGCTCATTATTCCGTTGAGCCTCCAGTTACAGGAGACTTTAGCTTGCCGGACATGTCGAAGAAGAAGGTCAACAGGACCGCCAAGCTCCAACTTCCGGCCGGCGAGGCCGGTCCCGCCGCGGTGGGCAAGGACCTCGGCCCGCTGGGGCTGAACCTCATGGAGTTCTGCCGCCGGTACAACGCCGCCACGCAGGATCAGCGGGGATTCGTGGTCCCCGTCGTCGTCACCGTGTTCGAGGACCGCTCGTTCGAACTGGCGATCAAGATGCCCACCACGGCCTCGCTGATCCGCCGGGTGATCGGCCTGGACGGCGGCAGCCCCCGCCCGGGACATCAGGCGGCGGGCACGATCACCCGCGCGCAGCTGCGGGAGGTCGCCAGGAGCAAGATGCCCGATCTCAACACCGCGGACCTGGACCAGGCCGAGAAGATCGTCGCCGGCACCGCGCGCTCGATGGGCCTGACCGTTCGCGACTGAACGCTCATGGGCGGTGAGCGCCTCCTGGCGGGAGCCTGGCCTGCCGGCCGCTCGCTGAGACCGGAGCGGCCCCGGGCTCTCTACCCGTGACGGGGCGCTCGCGTGGCTTACGCCCGGATTTGTAGCTGCTTGGCGCGGGAGCCCGGGTTCCTTGGGAAGGCTTTTCATCGAAACGTATCGCGCCTGTGTTCGAACCCGCGCTACAGTCATGGGCACGGGATCGAACACGGGTTCGGGCTGACGTCCGCCCAGGTGAAGGGGTGTGCCATGGCGATGCTCGCGACACACGCTCCGTTTCCTCGGGTGCCGGTGGAGCGCGGTGCGACACGCCGTAGCCCTTTCTACGGAAATCTAAGCCGACCGCTATATCCCGTCATAAAGTCCGAGAGCGTGGACCCCGTGCGCAATCCCTACGCTCCAGGTGCCGGACAGCGCCCCCCAGAGCTCGCCGGTCGCGACCGTGAGCTACAGCAGTTCGAGATCGTCCTTGAGCGGGTGGCCCGAGGGCGCCCCGAGCGCAGCATGGTGGTCACCGGGCTGCGCGGCGTCGGTAAGACCGTCCTGCTCAACACCTTCAAGTCGATGGCCATGCAGCGGCTGTGGGGCACCGGGAAGATCGAGGCCAGACCCGACCAGTCGATCCGGCGTCCGGTGGCCGCCGCCCTGCACATGGCGATCCGCGAGCTGGCCCCCAGGCACCGGGCGCCCGAGCGTATCGAGGAGTTCCTCGGCGTGCTCAAGGCGTTCGCGATGCGCGACCCGTCCGCGGCCAAGGGCACCTCGCACTGGTCGCCCGCGATCGACGTGCCCGCGGGGCGGGGGCGCGCCGACTCCGGGGATCTGGAGATCGATCTCACCGAGCTGTTCGTCGACGCCGCCGGGGTCGCCACCGATCTGGGCGTCGGCATCGCGCTGTTCATCGACGAGATGCAGGATGTGCAGGCTCCCGACGTCTCGGCGCTCTGCGCGGCCTGTCACGAGCTCTCCCAGAGCGGTGGCCCGCTGATCGTGGTGGGCGCGGGGCTGCCACATCTCCCCAGCGTGCTGTCGGCCAGCAAGAGCTACTCCGAGCGGCTCTTCCGCTATGCCAGGATCGACCGTCTTGACCGCGACGCGGCCGACCTGGCGCTCATCGCCCCGGCGGAGAGTGAGGGTGTGGAGTTCACCCAGGACGCCCTCGACGCCCTCTACGTGGCGGCAGACGGCTACCCCTACTTCGTCCAGGCGTACGGCAAGGTCGCCTGGGACCTGGCGCTGCGCAGCCCGATCACCGCCGACGACATCAGGGTCTCCGCGCCGGAGGCCGAGGAGGAGCTCGCGGTCGGCTTCTTCGGCAGCCGCTACGAGCGGGCCACTCCCGCCGAGCGCGACTACATGCACGCCATGGCCGCCATCGGCGACGAGCCCGTCGCCACCGCCGAGGTGGCCGAAGGGCTCGGCCGTAAACCGTCGAGCCTCTCTCCGGCCCGCGACAGCCTCATCAAGAAAGGCCTGATCTACAGCGCGGAGCGGGGGCTGATCGCGTTCACCGTGCCGCACTTCGGAAAGTTCCTGCGATCCCAACCGGTCTGAGCGAACATTTGTTCGATATAGTGTGAGGGAGCTCCTAGCTCTCTATATGGCTCTCTAGTGGGGAAGCTAGAGAGCCATATAGAGCTCAATCGTGTTGCCCTGCGGATCTTGCTGTGCCGAGGTCCGGTCAGGTGGTGTCTCACGGGGGTGCCGCCTGACCACGATGGGCAACGGACCCCAGGGGCAGGGCCTAGAGGAATCTAGGGCCCTCTAGCGTCAGGCCGATACCGGCAGAGATTCCGGAAGAGGCGTGGTCTCCACCGGACGCCCGTCGGAGCCGACCATGGCGACCCGCACCGCCGGATGGCGTCCGCTCAGATAGACCGCGAAGACCACGTCGACGGGCTCGCCCGTGTGGCTCTGTCCCGGATAGACGAAGAACCGCCAGCACAGTTCCCGCCAGCTGTCGACCGGCTCCGTGCTCGTCAGCCGGCCGGTGTGCGAGCGCCAGACCGTGCTCGACCGCAGTCGGCCGAGCGCGGTGGCCGGGTCGAAGCGGCGCTGCTCACAGGGGGCCCGGTAGCGGAGCCTGGCGACCGCCTCCTCGATCTCCGGCGAGAGTGCGGCGAGCACCAGCAGACCGGCGATCATGTAGGGCAGGTGCGTCCACGTCATGCCGGCGATCGCCTCCCAGCCGGAGACCTCCGGAGTCAGGAGCAGCCCCGCGGACATCGCCGTCAGCACCATGGTGCGGCCCAGCGATCGCCGTCCCACCGGTACCGCGCTGACCTCGCCGAAGCATCCGCATCCCGCGTCCGGGCGTCGGCGCCGCAGTTCCCACAGGACATAGGTGGACACCGCGAAGAACGCGACGACCGCCCACCGGAAGAACGGTTGGCCACTCACCAGCAGGCCGCACGCCAGGAACAACTCGCCGAGCGCGCAGATCAGCATCATGTGCTTACGCCAGCGTTCGGGCACCAGCACGGCAGGCCCCAGCCTGCTCAGCATGCCGGGCTCGGCCTCGCGCGCGACGGTCCAGACCTTCGCGACCGTACCTGCGACCAGCAGCAGGAGCAGGACCGGCAGTTGTTCGGCGGCGATCGTCGTCAGCATCCGTGTCACCCCATTCCAAGTCTGGCGTTGAAGCATCCGGCGGTCAGGTCTCCACCGAGTTCCACGAAGGAACTCGGTGACAGCTCCAGAATCCGGCCGCGAGGCGAGGTGCCGCACTCCAGGCACCGGTCGCAGAACCGGCCGGCCAGACAGCCGCACGCCACGATCGGCAGGACCGAGGTCCGCCCGGCGCACACGTTGCGTACGTTGAGCATCGAACCCAGCGACAGGTACGGCAGCCCGGTGCAGGACACCCCGGCGTCGTCGCACGCCGTATCGGACCGCTCCAACATGGGGTAGGCCACCCCCTGCTCCCCGCAGTCGAAGGTGTCCGACCAGGTGGCCGTGCCCGAGATCCGCGACTGCATGCCGCTGTAGCCGGGCGGAGGCGTCGGCACGGCCCTCCACCGGTAGGGCGGCTGCGAGGTCGCGGGCAGTCGAGCCTGTGCCACGCCGTCCTCGCGGACCCCGATGGCGTCGAACAGGTAGCCGGGTTCGAACTGCGGATGCCTGACCCGCAGGCGCCCCGAGGCGCGGTAGGGGATGACGATCGTGCGCCGCCCACGGTGCGGTCCGCAGTACAGCTCCACGGAGTGGTCCTTGCCCTCCGAGTCGATCGACTGGATCACACCGGTGATCCTGGTGATGTCCGCCCAGATCCGGTCCACGACCCGGCCGGCCCGCAGCGCTCTGATGATCACATTGGAGCCCACGGGAAGGTCGGCCGGAGTGACGGCCTCGCCACGCCAGGCGGTCGCCCACGGCGCGATGACGAGCCGCTCCTCGTGGCCGTCCGGGGTGTCGATGACGATCAGGTGCGGGCTGACGTCCAGGATCGCACCGCTGACCGAGTGGAAGGACTCACCTTCGACGGGGAGCGGGCCGGGCTCCTGCGCCGCCCGGCCAAGCGCGGCTGCCGCCAGCGCGCGGCGGCGATCGGCGCTGAGATAGGGCATCGTCGCTCCCCAGGTTCTGCGAGGTGTCGCAGTCAGCGTCACACGCTTCGCGGAGTCCCGCTGTCCGCTCCACCAATAATCACGGCAGGTGTCCAACCAGGTACTACAGTTCCCCTCCTCGGTAGAACGCATTGGTGTCCACTCGATGACAAACCGCTATCTAGTATCTCTTGCGTGCTCCGTCGCCCATCGAAGCCGATCTTTACCGTTGATGGGATGAAACATAGATTTCGGTTCAGCCGCAGTATGGGTTCGGGCTGCGATTCTGACCACCATACGCACCTGGAGCACAGGCTGGTGATCACGGTGGCCGGCGGGACCGACGAGGAGTTCCGCGAGTATGTCGTTGCTCGCGGCCCGGTGTTACTGCGTGCCGCCTACCAGCTCACCGGGAATCCGAGCGACGCCGAGGACCTGCTGCAGGCGGCACTGGTCAAGACCTACCTCGCCTGGGATCGCATCCAGGACCACGCCGCCCTGGACCGCTACGTGCGCCGGACGATGGTCAACATCAACATCTCCTGGTGGCGGCGGCGCAAGCTGGAGGAGTATCCGTCCGAGGAGCTTCCCGAGCCGATGCTCGCGGGCGGCCCCCACCTGCCCGAGCGGGTCGAGCAGGCCCTCGACCGGCTGCCCACCCGGATGCGGACCGCCGTCGTCCTGCGCTACTACGAGGACATGACCGAGTCGGAGATCGCCAAGACCCTGGGCATCAGCGTCGGGACCGTCAAGAGCACGGTCTCCCGGGGGATGGCCAAGCTCCGCGGCGACCTCACGCTCTCCGAACCGCGGGAGTTGGAGCATCGGGTCTAGACCCTTTTTGCCCACCGCGGTCAGGCGGGTCTCGCCACGTTCTCCTTGCGAGTCCTCGCTACAGCACGTTCTGCGGGACGGCTCCTGAACCGGTATTCCCGCACGTCGACCGGAGCCTTTCCCGGGACATCCGATTCGGGCAACCCGCCCGGTGAGGGGCGGAATCCCGCGGTTCTAGCCATGGCAAGACGGGACGGACTCGGCTTCCGCCCCTGCGGTGGCACACGGCCGTACGGCGTCGCGAATGGTTCTGAGGGTGTCGAGGAAGGCGCTGAGCTGCTCGGGAGAGAGCAGGCCGGTGAACCAGGTGTCGATGTCGATCAGATGCCGGGGGAGGATGCCGCTGAGCCGGTCGGCGCCGGCCTCGGTGATGACCGCGTAGGAGGCCCGCCTGTCGGTGGCGCACGCCTGCCTCATGGCCAGTCCCTCGCGCTCCAGCCGGTCGACGACCCGGGTCATCCCGCTGGTGGACAGGCTCGTCTGCGCCGCCAGGTCGCTCATCCGCAGCCGTCGCCCCGGTGAGCGCGCCAACCTGAGCAACGTCTCAAAGTCGATCTCTGAGAGCCCCGCGGCCGCAAAGGACTCATGCGTCTTGGCCGAGATGCCGGTGTAGACCTCCGCCAGGAGGCCCATCGCCGTCAGCCGGGAGTCATCAAAGGGGATCACGTTCACACTCTATCCGAAGGTAGTTGACGGGAGGAATATTCCTCGTGTAGAAATCTGTTGCTGCAATCATCTACTCAGCAACCTTCTCATCGGGAGCACAGCATGACCACTCGGACCTGGGAGAACCTTCAGATCCCGGCCGCCGGAACCTTCGCTCTGGACGTCGCCCACACCCGGATCGGCTTCGTCGTCAAGCACATGATGGTGAGCAAGGTCCGCGGTCACTTCGGCGACTTCTCCGGCACCGTCACCATCGCCGAGAACCCCCTGGACTCCTCCGCGGAGCTCTCGATCAAGACCGAGAGCATCAACACCGGCGTCGCGGACCGCGATGGCCACCTGCGCAGCGACGACTTCCTCTCCGTCGAGAAGTTCCCCACGCTGACCTTCCGCAGCACCCGTGTCGTCGGCCACTCCGGTGACGAGTTCACCCTCGTCGGCGACCTCACCATCCGCGACGTCACCAAGCCGGTCGAGCTCACCGTCGAGTACGGCGGCGCCGGCACCAACCCGTGGGGCCAGGACGTCTGGGGCTTCTCGATCACGACCGAGATCGACCGCGAGGAGTTCGGTCTGACCTGGAACCAGGCGCTGGAGACCGGCGGCGTCCTGGTCGGCAAGAAGATCAAGATTGAGATCGAGGGCGAGGCCAACCCGGCCGCCTGATCTCCGCCACCACTCGGGACCCCTCCCGTCCCCTCGGGCGGCGAGGGGCCTCAGTGCGTCCGCCTGTTGAGATATAGCGTCTCATGAAGTGGGAATCCACAGGATTCCCGCCAGGCCCAGCTGGGGACTCCCCGGTTTGTCCACAGGGGCGGCGAAAGTTATCCACCGCCTGTGGACAACTCTCGCCCAACCCTTGCCCGCGACGTGATCACCAACCGCTTTGCCGCCTCGCCGGATGGCCGGTACTCTGTCCTGAGCCGAACGGTTACCAGGAGGCTTCGCCTAGTCAGGTCTATGGCGCCGCACTGCTAATGCGGTTTGGGTTTACCGCCCATCCGGGGTTCAAATCCCCGAGCCTCCGCAGTTCAGAGGCCCTCTCCCAGATTTCGGGAGAGGGCCTTTTTTTGATCTCCGAACCCTGGCAGGGCTGCAGTTCTCACGCATCGCCGGTGATCTTGTCCTTGGCGTAGACGGTTCGACCCTTGGGTGAGGCGTCGAAGTCCTTGACCTGCTCGACCTCGCCGATGACGAAGCAGCCGTGCGGGAAGACCTGGCTGAAACTGATGGGGATGGGGCCTTGGATGGCCATGGGCCCTACCTTTCGTCTATCCCTCTAGACAGTGATGGACGTTCCGTCGGGGCAAACTGTCTAGGGGGCTAATCAGGAAACTCTAGGCTCTCTCTGGCTGTCTAGGGGGGTAAACAAGTGCCGCACCCTTTAAGCCGGAACTCTTTGCGGAGCAAGGTCGTTTTCCGCCGTGGTGACCGCTATGCGTTGACCCCGAAGAATGGATCGCCTGTGCCGAAAGCCATGAACAGCAGTGAGGTTCAGCAGATCGTCGAAGACGCTCGGGTTGCGCGCGAGGAAGGTCACATGATCTTCACGGCCATTGCGATGATCGATTTCCGTAAGGAGGCCTACACGGCGTGGGACATCTCCGGGTTGATTGAAGGCGTAGAGCGTCAGGGGTGGTTACTGGCTCACACGTCCGAGATGTACGTCGGGATCGCGACCGGCCACTTGCGCATGACCTCTGTCTTCCGCCGGCACAACTGGTAGGGCAGCGTGCTGCTTCCGGCGTCAGGTGATCCTGCCGTAGGCGGCCGTGGCATCATCGAAGATCTTTCCCCGCGGCCAGCAGGAGCCGTTCGGATCGGAGCGTTCGGCCTCGCGGACCTGACGAATCAGCTCGGCCGGGCCGTCGTGATCGACGAGGTCGAGGAGTTGCCGCCAGGTGGCCAGGCCGAATCGGTCGACGAGCCGGGACGCTCCGTCACTCAGGACCGCGGCGGCGCGTACCCGGTCGACCGGCATTGCTCCGGTCAACGCCTGTTCCGCGGCCAGGGGATCGACCGCGGCAACCCAGAATCCCCCGTCGACGTTGCGGTGTGCGCGCATGGCCTCCATGTAGCGGCTCAGGGCCTGGAGGTGTTCCGGGGTCCCCCCGGCAGCGGCGTTCATCGGATCCCGGTAGCGGTTACCGGTCAGGGCTTCCCGCTCGTCGCAGATGACCATGGGGTCGGCATCGAGGATGTCGAGGACGAGTACGGAGTCGGCCAGCACGAGCCAGTCCAGGGTGCCGGCCGTACGGCGGAGCATGACCACGGTGGCCGAGGGCGAGCCGGGATGAGAGAGGTCGCAGCAGAAGTCATGCATCGAGGCTGTCGCTTTGATCCCCGCGGCCAGGATCGTGGTCAAGGAGTCGGCGCTTTGGGTCATTCCGGCCAGGAGAGTCGAGCCGAGGGTATGTGAATACCAGGCGACGCCGTGGGAGCAGCCCGATTCCAGATCCGCAGGGGTGCCGGCGCCGTCCAGGAGAACGATGGCATCAGGGGTAGCGCCGATGAAGTCTTCGTTTGGTCGGTCGGGATAGGCGGGTTCGGTGGCGAGGGTGAGCCGCATGTCAGTCGTCCTTGTGTCGATAGAGCGGACTGGCAAGTTTGGTTCGGGTTGGTTCCCCGCTGTCGGGGTCGTACTCCACGCTGACCACGGTGGAGAAACGCTGGTCTCCGACCTGCCCCCAGATCGTCGCGATCTCCGAGGTGAGCAGGTCCACCACACCGAGGGAACCGTTGGTGCGGATTCCGGCGATGGCCAGGAAGGTGCCGTTGCCGTCCGGCCGGGGGAGACGGCCGAGATAAGCCGAGTCGGTCGGCTGCTCCGGGACGACCTGGGTGCCCGACCGGTAAGCGACACCGGTACGGGTGTCGCGTAGCAGCCAGCCGAGGTCGTCGCGTTCCCACCGGATGACGGGGTCGGTGTCGTAGGCCGTTTGCATCGCCTCGGACATACGGGGGCCGCAGACGACTACGAGGTTGGGCCGGTTGAGGTCGATCTGACCGTCGATGGTGACGTTGTCTGAGGCGATGGCGAGCCCAAAGGATTTGGCGAGCTCTTCCAGGCGCTGGCCCGAGCGCATGTCGTCCAGGGCGAGAACGGGCCGCTTCTTCTCGGGGTCGAGCCGCAGGGGGGTGACCACGGTGACCATGCCCGTGCCTAGGAACGCGCCTTCCGGGGCTGGTCCGGTGTGTTTGATCTGGTGAATGCGTCCGCGTGAGAGCCCGGCTTGTTCGGCGATCTGCGCGTAGGAGACACCTTGGGCGTGCAGCTCTTGAATCACCCGACGTCGTAGCCGGGCCAGCTCGGTGACCTCCTGTTGAGCGGCGCTCAGCCGTTCGGTCGCGGTCCGGATCAGCAGGTACGGGTCGTCGATGGCGGCGATCCGCTCAAGGTCACTCGGTGGCACGGTGGTTCCCTTTCGGTGGTGCTCCGCCGAGTCTAGACCCCTAGACGAAATGCCGTCTATCCCCCTTGACAGTACGGATTTAAGGGTTTCGCCTGTTTTCAGGCTTACTGCCCGGATCGCCGAACGACGCTTTGGCACACCCCTGGTCATCGAGCGCGACCCGTCAGCATCGCCGCCCACAGCTCTTGACCTTCGGCCATGCGCGTCCGGCCAGTCTCCTGGACGGTGCGAGGTGTTCCCTGCACGGTCCGACGAAGGAAGACCTGACCGCCCGAGGCGCACAGCTCGTAGACGACCGAGCGGCAGTGACAGGTCCAGGCGATCACCCGGCACCGCTCACCAAGTCGCGGGTCCATCCAGGTAAGCCGAGCATGATCGACTTGGGGGATCGGAACGTGAGCAGCCAGACAGCTCACTGCCATACCGCCGGCTGGGAAAGCAGATCCAGGACGGCCCACACGATGCGGCCCGTTTCATCTCCGGTCACACCCCAGTTCGTCGCCAACCCGGCGACCAGCGCCAGGCCGCGCCCTCCCTCCTCGTCGGACTGAGCGAGAAGCGGATGCGGGGAATGGGGACCGCCCTCGTCCAGGACGCCGAGCCAGAGCCGCTTGCCCTGTACCCGGACGGACACCGTGAACCGGCCACCAAACCAGCCACTCTCGGAGTGCCGGATGGCGTTGGTGGCCAGCTCGCTGACGATCAGTTCGGCGTCATCGGCTTCCGGTCGGCCACTCAAGATCATGGTGACGAACCGGCGCGCTTCGACGATCGACGCGGGGGAGCCGAGAAAGGTACGGGATACGCAGGAGGGCGACACGGCGAACTCCGATGTCTAGGGGGCTATACATCCATGCCGCCAACGTATGAGCGAAACTAGGTGATCCTCAAGTTATTCGACTTATAAATAAGTCGCCTACTGGAGATGGGTCGCCAACTCCTGATAGTCGGCACCGATTCGCCCCAAAAGATTCCGCAGGTCATCGCCATGCACCGCGGCAGCCGCGAACGTCTTGAAAGCCCTCTCATGCACCGCGACCTCCTCTGCCTCGCTCAGCGTGATCTCACCCGTGAAACTCTCGACCACGCTCACCGACCCATCAAGGATGGTGAACCCGTGCAGCGGGAAAGCCGGCACTCCCGCCGACCATGGCACCACACCAAGCCGCACATGCGGCAACGTCGACACCTGAGCCAGCCGGTCAAGCTGAGCCAACATCAACGACGGAGACCCCGGCCACGTACGAACCGCTCCCTCCGTCAACACAAAGACGAACGTCCGGCCCGGCTCGAACAACACAGCCTGCGCCTCGACCCGCACGGCCGCCACCTTGGCCGCATCGCCCTCATCCACCTCCCGCCCCAGAGCCACAGCCAGCCGCGCATACTCTGCCGTCTGCAACAACGCCGGAATCATTGCCGAAGAAAACACCGCAAGCCGCCGAGCCGAACGCATCCGAGCAACATTCGCCGACTCCCGCCCGGCAAGCCCGTCCTTCAACCGAGAGACCTCATCACGCAACCGCGCCAGCAGAGCATCCAGCTCCGCCCGCCCCACCTCATCCAGGCCCAGCGCCCCAACGAGGCGATCAACCGTCTCCGGCACCGGAAGCAGCTTCCCCGTCTCAATCTGAGAGACCGTCGACTGAGTCACCCCAGCCCGCACCGCCAGGCCCTTACCAGTCAACCCAGCATCCCTACGTAACCGGCGCAGCAACTCACCCAACGCCCGAAGCCGCTCCCGACGATCCTCCACACCCAGCGTTCTACCAGTCACCCATACGTTGAGCGCAGCCTGTCACAGATCACTGCCGAATTGTTCTCATGGGGTATCAAGGGGCGGCGGCGCTGCGCGCCGTCGCCCGGCCCTGTGCCTGCGGCGCACGCCAGGCATGCGGCCTGGGGGCCGGTCCCGGCGCGCGGGCAGGACTCCGGGCCGTCGCCGCACGCACGCCGCGCCGCATCTATTTTCTTCACCGGCTCTGGTCACGCCGCCGCCCAGATGCAGCCCGACGATCGCCACGTCTTGGCTAAGATTCGTTGTGGTCGGGGGCGATCGAAGATCCAGGGTTCGTTCCTCACCCTGACTCACCGAGGAACGTGGTTGACCAGTGAGCCTTTTCATCCTGGTGCCGCAGCTCATTGGTGGTCAGGGCAAGGAACGATGCACTGTTAGGCAAGTCACCGGGTGACCCGGCTCAGTCCGAGCTGTCCCAGGTCGACTGCACTCACGACGTCTGGCACGTGATCCTGAAAAGGCTCAGTATTCAAGGAAGCCGTGGGCGGCCGCGATGTGGCTGGAGGCGCTCGGCCAACTGCAGCGCTGCGGCAAGCCCGCCCTCCGACTTGCCATGGACCAGGCCGAACTCGATCCGGTCGGCCAGGTAGTCCTGCGTGGCGTCGTCCGCGTCATGGGAGATCAGCGGGTCGAAAGACAGGATTTCGCGGCCGTCCGCGTAGTGGTCGAAGGACGCGGCCGTGTTTATATTGACAAAGACGCTTGCCGTGACCGTTCCTGCCGACAAGGGCCGCAGTACCTCGTCCAGCGTGCCGGCGAAGCCGTTCCACTCGCTCAAAATGGTGCCGCCCTCGGCCGGATGGGCACATACGAGGCCCTCCTCGATCTCGCCTTCCTCGTCGTCACCGTCGAACACCTCGATGCCGAGGCGGGCCAATGCCTCGTGCGGGGTGAGGCCGCGGACGAGCGTTGCGCAGAACGCAGTGTCATCAAGCCATCTGTAGACGCTCACGGGAACCCTGCTCTCTCTGAGGCTAGATCATGAGAATCCTGGCATGCGGGTCCGACGGAAATCGCGTGCGCCCTTTAGAGGCGGCATCGGTGCACTCTGGCGTTGGCCTGCAAGCCTGTCATCGATTGCGAACAGGATGCCTCGGGCCGCGTGCCGGGATAACTACGCGCCCCACTCAGCCGAGATATCTTCACGCATGTCATGGATAGCTATCTGCAGTTTTTCAGCAGCGAATCTCTGATAAATAGCACCCTTGCATGCTTCATGAATAAATCCATAAAGACGATCTGCATCACTCTCAGAACTAGAGAGTGCATGCTTTAGTGTAATCTTTGATGGAAAATAAGGGCCAGCAACGCTGGCGGCAGAGATCGACGCAATTCCTACAGTGAACGCCGGGATCCGCTTACATATGTCTCGAAGTTGGTCAATTGCCTCCGGATATCCAGTCTCGATAAGCTCGTCCCTGCTATAGCAGTGCGAGTATACTATGATTTTCGTGCAAACTTTATCGAGAACATTAAGCGCATTTATTGCAGCCTGATAATCTTCGCGGTGCCGCTCTCTGCGCAAAGTCCGCCGCTCTTTCTCGGCCTCTACCTCCATTTCTCTTTCGCGCGTTATTTTAAATTCTTTTCTCTTCTCCTGCTCGGCCCTCTTAGCGTCTTTTTTCTGCAAACGGTAAACCATCCATGCGACAACTGCTGTTGCAGCTAAAGCGAGTGATCCAATAATAGATTGAACCCAATCCCCAACGGCCATGGAGAAATATTGCCAGACACATGCCTCTGGCAGGGCGCGCTGGCTTCGCGATGTTCCCTAATCTTGACCTCCATGTCCATATATATGGACATAAGCCTGATCATCCCGTATGTCATCGACGTGGAGCAAGCCGGGCAGACCAGGGTCATGGGGGCAAGGTCGTTCATCCGCACGGGGTTCTCAGACCGTGCCACTCGCGTGCCAGTAGGGCCAGGGAACAGAGGGGAATCACGGAGACTCACGGGCAGATCAACATTGCCTCTGACCTGGCTCGCAGCAGTTCAGAGAGTCGCGTACCGAGATCTTCCAAACTGGTGGTCACGCATGGAGCAGGATGTGCTGATCAAGTGCGTCGCAGCAGACATCGAAGCCACTGTGCCGGGGGCATTCGACCTCCCTGGACCGCGGGCAGTAGTAGATGTCCACGCAGCCGCAGTCAAAGAACTTGGGCAGGGGGACGGGAAGGCTGTTCATGATCGTGGGCATGTGCCGAGGGTCCCATGTTGCAAGGTAGGGCCGGGGCGGCCGCCGGGCCATTAGCGGGCCATTAACCAGGATGACGAGAGGTCAACCACAGTCACTCACGACCGGCCGAACGCCCAGCTCAGCCGCCCCACCTGCCGTACTCGATGCACTTCCCAAGCTGACAGCGCGGGTTCGATTCCCGTCACCCGCTCCACTCATGAAGGCCCAGGTCAGGATATGAATCCGGACCAGGGCCTTAGTCGTTTTCGGAGCCGACTCTCACTCGCGCGCCAGATCAGTTGATCTTGACCTCGGCGAGGGGCGGATCATCACCGTCGTCATCCTTGGGCTTGAGCCCTCCCTTGACGATCTCCCCCAGTGCGTCGGCGATGGCCCGATCCCGGTCCTTGACCGCGTGTAGATAGATCATCGCGGCCTCCGTGCCGGAGTGGCCCATCCTCACCATCAGTTCCTTGTGCGAGGCCCCGGTCATCGCCGCCAGGAGTGTTGCCCGTGTGCCGGAGATCATGAACCAGCAGATCAAGGGCGTGCTTGTCGCGTGAAGCTCTCCTTACTAGCCGACCGGCGTGGACGCGATTTCCGTTGGAGGTTCAGCGTCTGTCGAAGGTTCGCCGTTCGGTACGGACTTGGCTATGGCGGGGCGGTCGTAGATCCCGACGGCCCACCCGCCTGGTTGTTCGCCAACCTCGGCCAACAGGCGTTCGCGCACTTTGGGGCGCATCAGCGCGAGGGACTGGGCCGTCTCGTCACACTCTTTCGACTTCAGGGTCGGCCGGCAGCCCGTGACGGCTTTCGCCACCTCCTTGACCGGGGCGTCCGCTGGAAAGACCCAGACCTGCAGGGACTGCGGACGCTTCAGCCAGTCGGAGGGCGCCGAAAGCCGGTCGTGGTGTCCGCCCACCGAACCCCCGCACCGTCCTGCCGTACCGCCCGGTTCGCCACCCTTGAGCTGCTGCGTGGTGACAACCCAAGCCCGGGGATCGTCGCAGACCACCTTGTACCCGGTGAAGAAACTGGTCGGCGTGAAGGTCACCGTCCGGGCGACGCCCACCGTCTCGAACCGCTGGGAATGAATGAGGGGAAGATCAAATTTCTCGGCTCCCAACACCACGGGAAACCTTTCGGGGAGCTTTGGTCCGGAATCCACCCGGGCCGAGTCCATAGGACGTCGGGCGACCATCGTCTCGTCCACCCCGGATGGCCCGGTCAGCAGGCCGTTCACCAGTCCGGCGGCGGTGACGGCGAAGGCCACCGCTGTCCCGGCCGTCACCGCCCGCCGAATACGGCGCATGCGGCGCCCCCGCTTTACGATCGCGTCGAGATGGGCGGACGGTCCGTAGTGGGCCCGTTCCTGGCCATACTCGGTCAGGAGCTTTCGCAGATCACTCTCGGTGTGCCTCATCGCTAAACCCTCTCCAAGTTCATGGTCTGCATGTCCGGATCGACTCGAAGACGGGCGAGGGCCCGGCTGAGCTGACTTTTCACCGCTCCCAGTGAGCAACCAACAATGTCCGCGACCTGGGTGAGCGTTCGTCCCTCGAAGTAGTGCAGAACGATCACCGCACGTTGGCGCGGGGAAAGTGTGCCGATCGCGTTCCACAGCGCGGCCTGATCGTCTACCTCGGCGGCCGCGTCGCGCGGATCGGCCGTCTCAGGGAAACTCGCGGCCGGCACCTCCCCGCGCCAGTGCCTGCGCCACCAAGAGGCGTGGGTGTTCACGATGATCCGATAGACGTATGGGTCAGGGTTGCCCTCGACCCGCCGCCAGGCAAGCCATGCCTTCGACAGTGCGGTCTGCACTAAATCCTCGGCCGTACCCCAGTCCTGGGTGAGGAGATACGCCATCCGGCACAGCCGTAAATGCCGGTGCGCCACATACTCGGCGAACCCGTCGTCCATCCATCATCTCCGTTTCGTTGTCCCCGGCGATGACTACCGCCTGGGAGGCGCATTCGGATGACAGACGTCCCATACCAAGATGACTCACTGGGAAAGGGGGAGGGAGCTCCGCCCCAGACCCCGGCTGTGGAAATGGAGGCGAAAACCGCCTTGACCCTCCATCTCCAGGCTGTCGCCCCCGGGCGGGACGAGGCAGACGGAAAGATCCGGCGGGTGGGGTATGTGCGTCCGCACGGGGTTCTCAGGCCGTGCCCGTTGCGTGCCCGTCAGTAGAGGGAGCAAGGGGAACTCACGGGGAATCACGGGCAACCGAAGCGCTCCCCCGCAGGTCAGCGTTTCGCCAGCCCAGCGGCCAAGAGCGTTAGAGACTTCCCAAGCTGACAGCGCGGGTTCGATTCCCGTCACCCGCTCCACGCTTCAAGGCCCAGGTCAGGGATGGATTCCCGACCCGGGCCTTAGTCGTTTCCAGGACTGTTCGATCTTCTCGGGCCATTAGCTCCGTGATCATCCTGCGGGCAGCTCATCGGCGTCGCCGTCGTCCCGCTTTTCCAATTTCCTGTCGATCGCGTCCGTGATCGCCCGGTCGGCACCTCGTACGGCGTGCTGGTAGATCATCGCGGCGCGCACATTGTCGTGACCCATCCGGGCCATCAGGTCCTTGAGGCCGACACCCGACTCGGCGGCGAGCATGTTGCCCGTGTGCCGGAGATCATGGAAGTGCAGGCCCGGCATGCCCATCTCCTTGACCACGTCCACCCAGCGTGTGCGGGTGTTGAAGCCACTCCGCCGCAGTGGCCCGCCTTTCGCACCGGGAAACAGCAGCGCGCCCGGCTCGTCCTGAACGTAGGTGGCGATGTGCTCACGCAGCGCCGAAACGATGTCCTCGGGAATGCCGACCACGCGCCGGCCCGCCTTGGACTTAGGTGGACCGAGGACCAGACCGCCGGTCGAGTGCTCGACATAGGCCGCCCGGATACGCACCGTTCTCGCGTCGAGATCGACGTCCGTACAACGGAGCGCGCTCACCTCACCCCATCGCAGACTCGCGAAGGTGGCCAGGAGCACCAGGGCGCGGAAGCGCCGATCATGAGTGCGGTCGGCCCGCCCGTCCCCATCTTCCACAGCGCCCTTTCGGCGTCGGCACGACCGATGAAGACCTCGGGATGGGTCCGCATCTCGCCGCGCCTTTGGAAGCGCAACCGGTAGGCGTTGTCCTTGAGCTTGCGGACGTTGCCGACCGGACGACGACCCACGAGGTCGGCCAACTCGAAGACCTGGGCCACGGTGAGCACCGGGCGCTCCTGGGCGTGCTCGTCGCCGACCCCGCGAATCCGGCACGGGTTGCACGAGATGATGTGATCCTCTTCGACCGCCGTCATCAGCACGGCCCGCAACAGGCGATACGCCTTGGCCGCCACGCTGACCGAGACCCCGTTACCGAGCAGGTCGGCCCGCCCCTGCCGAACCATCGCGGTGGAGATCTTCCCGGCTGCGGCATTGCCAAGGCGGCGGCGCGCCGCCGCGCCCCGGCCCAGCGTCGCGGCCCTCGGCCGCGCAAGCGGCCTGGGGGCCGGTCACGGCCGGGACAGCACTCGGGCCGCCCGCCGGCCCCGCCGTACCCAACGAACTCACCGACCACTGGCACACCGCCGCATCAGTCCTGAGCCCGACGAGCCCCGACATCGCCTCCCCGCAGCGGCCCGTTCAAGACCTCCTGAGTCAACATGACACCGGTCAACCGCGCCACGAGCATCAGAGCCCCGTCCACTATCGGATGTTCGACGGCCCTCTCCCCGTTGTCCTCGTCGGCCCCATCTCCCGGCACATACGCAGGGTCAAAACCCACATCCCTCATCAGGCCCACCAGCCGATCAGGATCGCTCCCATACCGCCATGCGGGAATCATCGGGTCGAACGAGGTCACCACCTCCCCATCAACCGCGTACGCGAAGCGATTGGTCGCGTAATCATGCCGCAGAACCGACACGGCCTCCGACCCGACCGACAGCGTTTCCACGGCGTCGAGCGCATCCCAACCAGACTCCTCGATGAGCACGGCCCAATCACCCAGACGGCCCGCCAGGAGCGTGTTGGGGAACAACCCCTCGTCAATCAGCTCCTCGTAGGTGAGTGGCCTGATGCTCCTTTCCTCGGCACCCACACGCCGAAGCGCCTCAGCCTCATCGAGCCCACGAATAAAAGTGAGGCACCACAGGTCGCCCAATCCGTAATCACTGGCGAGCCAGGCAACATCGGCACAACTGATCTCCATGTGTGCGCTCCCTGCTGTTCCGGATGTGCCGCCACGGTAACGATCAGATCCGACAGCCACGCCACCCTTCGGGCCCTACGACCCTGCGTGGCATTTACCTCCGGCGTGGGCACTCCGGCTCCGGGATGACCACCAAGGACGCGCTCATCACCGCCGACCTGCCGGTGGCTGGGGTAGGGGCCTGATCATCCCGTCTGCCCTCGACCCGGGACAAGCCGAGCAGGGCACGGGCCGCCAGCGACGGGATAGCGGGCCGCTATCCTGCTGCATCATGCGGCCATGGCGACACGTAGACGGGCGCTTCCTCTACCTTCCGGCCAGTCAAGACGTCTGGGACCAGTTGCGGACCCGGCTGCAACTCGCCCAACGACTCAGCGGCACCGTCGTCTGGGTTCCCCACCCCGGCGCGATAGGCATCGGCGTGGATGTCGACCTCCCAATCGGCGGCTTTGTCGACGTCCTTCTGCTGCCCCGCGACACCACCCAATGGCCTCTCAAAGGCACCCAAATGGAGTTGGGTGTAGCTCGGTTTCAGGGACTGGTTGACGTGGGGTTTTGAGAGTCTGCTCGCAAGAGGCGGGCTCGTCTTCTACCGTGCGAGGTGGAGGCGATCGCGGTGGGCTCGTTGCTGGAGGAGTTGGCGCGGCGGGAGGCCGTGGCCCGGGAACGGGTCGAGCGGTTGCGTGAGCAGTTGGCGGCCGAGGAAGAGGCGTTGTCCCGGCTGATGATCACTCGGGAGACGGTCGAGGAGATCCTGGGCGAGACGGCCCGGCCGGCAGAGCGGTCGCCTGCCGAGGCGGGCGACCAGAGCGATGCCGGCGGGGTGGTCGCACAGACGGGCGGGTCGCCGATCGGGGTGACCACGGTGCCGCGATGGCGTCCGGGGATGGATGCCTCGGTGTTACCGCAGACCTACCAGGATGTGCTGGAGGTGCTGGTCGATGCCGGTGGCGCGATGCGGGCCGGGAAGATCGTGACGGCGCTGGGGTCGCCGGCCGAGGCGGCCAAGGTCGAGGGTCTGCGCGCGAAGTTGAAGCGGATGGCGGAGCGGGGCTGGCTGAGCGAGGACGGCCCGGGATTGTTCGGGGTGAACGAGCGAGTCAGGGAACAGATCACCCGATAAGCCCTGATAAGCCGCGGCAGGCCGGGGGTGTCACTGCGGCGTCACCGCCGCGGTGGTTGTAAGGAGGGCTCTTCTTCCCCAGGTTCGAAGGTGCGACCCATGTCGGACCCGAGGAAGAGGAACCCGATGGAACCGTATGACACGGTCCCGGTGACTGACGTGTTTGCAGCGTCGACGGAGACCTTTGAGTATCTGCTGGGTGAGCTCGCCGGTCCCGGGTCGGCGGAGCTGTCCCACGCCCGGCTGGAGGAGATGATCGAGGTGCGGGGCCGCCTGCTGTTGCGGCAGTTGCTGCAGGATCATCTGGATTTGCGGGCGGCGCGGGAGGAACAGGCCCTGGCCCGCAGGACGCCGGTGCGGCCGGCCGCTGCGGGGTGGCCGGTGCCGACGGTGTGCTGCGCCGCTGTGTGGAGTCCGGTCATCATCGGCTGCTGGCCACCGTCTTCGGGACGGTGTCGGTGCGGCGGTGCGCCTTCCGGGCTCGGGGCGTACGCAACGTGTATCCGGCCGATGCCGCGTTATCGCTGCCGGGCGGGCGGCACTCGCATGGACTGACCCGGCTGGCGGTGACCGAGGCGGTGCGCGGCTCCTTTGACGGTGCCAAGGCCGCGATCGAGGCGCGGTGTGGTCCGGTGCTCGGTAAACGGCAACTCGAGCAGTTGGTGCAGGCGGCCGCGGCCGATATCGGGGCCTTCTACCGGCAGAAGATCCCGGTGCCGTGCACCGCGGGCACGTTGCTGGTACTCAGCGTGGACGGTAAGGGAATCGTGATGCGGTCCGAGGCGTTGCGGCCCGCCACCCGCAAGGCGGCCGCCGGCCACACGCCGACGTTTCGCACCCGTCTGGCGGCCGGGGAGAAACCGTGCCGCAAGCGGATGGCCACCCTTGGCGTGGTCTACGACGCAGACCCCGCGCCGCGGCGTCCGCACGATGTGATCGCCGTTCCCGGCGGGCGACGCGGACGGCGGCCGCCCCGGGCCGGGCCGCACGCGCGGGGCAAGTGGTTGTGCGGCTCGGTGATCGATGATCCCGCCACGGTGATCGAGAAGGTCTTCGACCACGCCGAGGCCCGCGACCCCGCACACGCCCGCCCGTGGGTCGTGCTGGTCGACGGCGCCCGGCACCAGCTCGATCTGATCCGCGCCGAGGCCGCCCGTCGGAACGTGAGCGTCGGCATCGTCATCGACTTCGTGCATGTCCTGGAGTACCTGTGGGCGGCGGCTTGGAGTCTGCATCCCGCTGCGGACCCGGCCGCCGAGGACTGGGTCGCCGGGTGCGCGCTGGCGGTACTGGCGGGCAACGCCGGGCAGGTCACCGATGGGCTCACCGCGCAGGCCGCGGTGTTGCCTGCCGGGCGCCGCCGTGGCATCGACACCTGCATCCGCTATCTGGCCGGCCACGCCGAGTTTCTCCGCTATGACCAGGCATTAGAGAACGGGTGGCCGATCGCCACCGGGGTCATCGAAGGCGCGTGCCGTCACCTGATCGGCGACCGCCTCGACATCACCGGCGCCCGGTGGGGCCTGGCCGGCGCGGAGGCCATCTTGCAACTGCGCGCCTTGATCGCCTGCGGCGACTTCCGGGACTACTGGAAGTACCACCTCCGGCAAGAACACCAACACACCTACAACGTCCCAGCCTGACCTGTGATTTTCCCTCAGGAATCGTTAGGCCCAGGCCTCCGCGATACGGTTCGAGCATGATCAGCGACGAGGGAGCTCTGCTCGGAAGGCAGGCAGCGGAGCGCCTGGCCCAGTTGGACTGCTGCGTGATCGAGCCCGGCCTGACCAACGCAGAGTTCGCGCGCATCGAGCACGAATACGGTTTCGCGTTCGCCGACGACCACCGGGCCTTCCTCGCCGCCGGACTACCGGTCTGCGAACCGCGGGAAGACGAGCCCGGCACCAGCTACGCGTGGGAACGACCATGGCCCGACTGGCGAAACGGCGAGCCGAGCGAACTCCGCCGGCACCTCACCTGGCCGACGGACTTCCTGCTTCGGGACATCCAGCGGGGACACTGGCCAACCGCCTGGGGCGACCGGCCGGACTCACCCGAGGCGGCCGCCGAACGTGCGCAGTCGCATCTGGCCGGAGTTCCCAGGATGGTTCCGGTTTACGGGCACAGGTTCTTGCCCGAAGGCCGCGGCGGCTTCGGCCATCCGGTCTTGTCGATGTGGGGCTCAGACATCATCTACTACGGCGTCGACTTGCTCGACTACATCAACCAGGAGTTCGAGGAACCCCGACCCGAGCACCCCGAAAGCCGGGCGCTACAAGCCACCGTGCCGTTCTGGCGCGACTACCTGTGAGCAATCCCGACACGCCTGCCCGGGGCAGGGAGCGTTCAGCCGGACAGCCCGACCTGAACGCCTCACTCCCTCAGGAAGAGCCGCACCCATAGAGGTTTATCCCGGTAGGGATTCGACCCTTCTCCATAGCGCCTTTCTTCGAGGTTGGTCGGCCGCTCTGCCTCACGCGCGAAGGCAGAGCGGCGGACACAGCGTGACCTGGGAGTGTGGTGTCACCCAGGTCTGACCACATCGCGCATCTCATGGGAGAGGCGCCATGTTAGCGCTACCAAATTGCGGTGCGACCTCCCTTCGACATCCCGGCATCTCGGGTGGTGATGGCGGTGAGTAAATACAGCAGGACCGGATGTCGTCAAGAGGTAGGGGTCCTCCGTGCTCGGCGTTGCCGAGAAGGCGCCGCTGCCTGTGGATCCCCGCCCCCAGGTCCGCAACTTGCGGATCTGAGGTGAAATTTTCAAGGCGTGGTCGCCAGCTAATTTCTCCTCTTTGCTCTGCGGAGATGGTCTCGCCATAGCTGTATTGAGCTCATGGTAAGGGCATTGACGTTGAAAGGATGGGGCCGAAAATTTCGCTCAAGCATTGACATGTTTCGGATAGGTTTCCACAATGAGTCTCCGAAGCGGTCGGCCCTGCCTGATGTGGTGATCGAGTGAGGGCCGCCGGTCATGACGCCATCGTGGTGTGCCCCCGGTCCGGGGTGCGGCGTCGTTCGCCGGGTTCCCGTGTATCCCTCTTTCCGTGATTTCAGTATGGAGTCAGGCATGGGTATGAAGGCTTCCCCCTTATCTGCGCGCCGAGGTTTCGGTGCCCTCAGCAGGGTCATCAGTGCCGGCGCCGTGGGTGTCGTAGGTGCGGCGCTAATGGTGTCGGTTCCCGCGGATGCGGCCGCCAGCACGCTGGCCGTCGCTGCCCAGCAGAGCGGTCGCTACTTCGGCACCGCTATCGCCGCGGGCAAACTGGGCGACCAGACGTACACCACGATCGCGAACCGCGAGTTCGACATGATCACCGCCGAGAACGAGATGAAGATCGACGCCACGGAACCCAACCGTGGGCAGTTCAGCTTCAGCAACGGTGACCGCATCTACAACTGGGCGGTGCAGAACGGCAAGCGGGTACGGGGCCACACGCTGGCCTGGCACTCCCAGCAGCCGGGCTGGATGCAGTCCCTGTCCGGTAGCAGCCTCCGCCAGGCGATGATCGACCACATCAACGGCGTGATGGGCCACTATCGAGGCAAGATCTACGCCTGGGACGTCGTCAACGAGGCCTACGCCGACGGCAACTCCGGTGGCCGGCGTGACTCCAACCTCCAGCGAACCGGGAACGACTGGATCGAGGTGGCCTTCCGCACCGCACGGGCCGCCGACCCGTCCGCGAAGCTCTGCTACAACGACTACAACATCGACAACTGGAGCTGGGCCAAGACGCAGGGCGTCTACAACATGGTCCGCGACTTCAAGCAGCGCGGCGTGCCGATCGACTGCGTCGGCCTGCAGTCGCACTTCAACAGCAACAGCCCGTACAACAGCAACTACCGCACGACCATCCAGAGCTTCGCGGCGCTGGGAGTCGACGTGCAGATCACCGAGCTGGACATCCAGGGCGGCTCGGCCACCACTTACGCCAACGTGGTCAACGACTGCCTGGCCGTGCCGCGCTGCACTGGCATCACGGTGTGGGGGGTCCGGGACAGCGACTCCTGGCTGGGCGCGAACACCAGCCCGCTGCTCTTCGACGGCAACGGCAACAAGAAGGCCGCCTACAACTCCGTCCTGAACGCGCTCAACAACGCGACCCCCAACCCTTCACCCTCGCCGAGCCCGACCACCTCGCCCAGCCCGACGCCGCCCCCAGGTGGCGCGGGACAGATCCGGGGCGTGGCATCTGGTCGTTGTGTGGACGTCCCGAACTCCACGACCACCGACGGCACCCAGCTCCAGTTGTGGGACTGCCACTCCAGCTCCAACCAGCAGTGGACCTACACGTCCGCCCAGGAGTTCCGCGTTCTCGGCAGCAAGTGCCTGGACGCCGCGGGCACCGGTAACGGTGCCAAGGTGCAGATCTACTCCTGTTGGGGCGGCGACAACCAGAAGTGGCGTATCAACTCGGACGGCTCGATCGTGAACGTCCAGTCGGGTCTGTGCCTCGACGCCGCCAACTCCGGCACCGGCAACGGGACTCTGCTCCAGAGCTACTCCTGCTGGGGCGGCAACAACCAGAAGTGGACCCGGAGCGGATCGTGAGACGGCACCTGTCGGTGCCGACCGGGATCGGGGCGGTGGTCGCTGCCGTGATCGCCGTCCTGGCCGGGCTTCTGGCTCAAACGCCCACAGCGAGGGCGGCCACGTTGACTCAGATCGGCAACTTCGGGGCGAACCCCGGCAACATTCAGATGCACCTCTACGTGCCTGACAACGTGGCTCCACGCCCCGGAATCCTGGTGGCGATGCACGGCTGCAACGGCCGGGCGACCGACTTCCACCAGCAGACGGAGTTCAGGACCCTGGCCGACCGGTATGGCTTCATCGTCATCTACCCGCAGGCCAACAAGAGCGCCAACGGCCTGTCGAACTGCTTCGACGTGTGGTCGAACGAAGCGCTCCGGCACGGGGGCGGCAGCGACCCCGTCTCGATCGTGTCGATGGTGAGCTACGTCGTGCAGCGGCATAACGGCGATCCCTCGCGGGTGTTCGCCACCGGCTTCTCCTCTGGCGCGATGGAGACGATCAACCTGCTCGCCACCTACCCCGATGTGTTCAAGGCGGGTGCTCCCTTCGCCGGCGTGCCCTTCGGCTGCCTCGGCCCGCCCGGTTGCAACGACCGGACACCGCAGCAGTGGGGCGACGTGGTCCGCAACGCCTACCCGGGCTACACCGGTCCCCGGCCCCGGCTGATGGCCTGGCACGGTACTGCGGACGACGTGCTGAACTTCAGCATGTTGCAGAAGGAGGTCGACCAGTGGACCAACGTGCACGGGGTGAGCCAGACGCCCACCTCGATGTCCAGCCCGCAATCGGGCTGGACGCGGCGGGTCTATGGGTCCGGCCAGGTCGAGGCGTACACGATCAACGGGGCGGGGCACAATCTGCCGCACTCCGGGATGGCCATCCACGCCATCCGATTCTTCGGCCTCAACAGCGACACCCCCACTCCGACGCCCACCCCCACACTGACCCCCATCCCAGGTGGTAACGGGCAGATCAGGGGCGTCGCGTCCGGGCGCTGCGTGGACGTGCCGAACTCCAGCACCACTGACGGCACGCAGCTCCAGCTCTGGGACTGCCACGGCGGCACCAGCCAGAGGTGGACGCTCACCTCCGCGCAGGAGTTGCGGGTCCTCGGCAACAAATGCCTGGACGCGGCCGGGACGGGCAACGGGGCCAGGATCCAGCTCTACTCCTGCTGGGGCGGGGCCAACCAGAAGTGGCGCGTCAACTCCGACGGCTCGATCGTCGGCGTCCAGTCGGGGTTGTGCCTGGATGCGGCCGGGGCGGGCAACGGTACCCGCCTCCAGCTCTACTCCTGCCACGGTGGCACCAACCAGAGATGGAACTGGGGCGGCAACGCCTGAGAATCGCGCTCAGCGGCCCTACTGCGCGATCGGGAGAGGACTCCCGCCAGCACGGCATGTCCGCTGGAAGAAGGACAAGCACCACCTGGTCTGGGGTGATCACCGAGAATCTCCCCAGACCAGGGAGGAGCGCGTGTCTGGTACGCCTAACGGGTGCAAGGCTCGCGTGCAGGCAGTGAGGCCCTCCATCAGCGTGGCGCGTGTGGTGTCGTCGACGTCCGCGAGCGTGCCCTCTTCGATGCCGTCGAGAGAACGGTCGATGGTCATTTACACGCGGCAGCGCCACAACGGCGACGCGAACCGCGTCTACGTCACTGGCACCTCCGCCGGCGGCATGGAGACCAACATCATGCTCGGCAACTATCCCGACGTCTTCAAGGCCGGGGCGGCGTTCATGGGGGGCCGTTCGGCTGCTTCGCGAGTGAGGCGGACTACATTCCCTCGCCCGGCGCGAGCAACTGCGCCTCCGGGCGCATCAGCAAGACGCCCCAGCGATGGGGAGACCTGGTTCGTGCCGCCTACCCCGGATACAGCGACCCCGGCCCCGAGTTCAGCTCTGGCATGGCACCACGGCCAACCTCGTCTACTACGCCACCCACCAGCAGGCGATCGACCAGTGGACCAACGTGTGCGGCCTGAGCCAGACGCTCACCGGTACAGACACGCCGCAACCGAACTGGAACCGACGCCGCTACGCCGACGGTTCCGGCACGGTCCGGGGCGAGGCGTACAACATCCAGGGCGCCGGCCACAGCCTCCCCATGAGCGGGATGGCCACCGCGATCCAGTTCTTCGGCCTCACCAACGGACCGAGTCCTTCACCGTCGCCGAGCCCCGGTGTCGGGTGCAGGGTCACCTACCTGTCCAACACCTGGAACAACGGCTTCACCGCCGATGTCACCGTCGCGAACACCGGCACGACCCCCGTCAACGGCTGGACCGTGACCTGGACGTGGCCGGGCAACCAGAGGGTCACCAGTGCCTGGAACGCCACCGTCGCTCAGTCGGGTTTCCAGGTCAGCGCGCGCAACGTCTCCTACAACGCCACCATCGCTCCCCAGGCCCGGACCAGCTTCGGGTTCCAGGGCACCTACAGCGGCGCGAACTCGGCGCCGTCCGGGTTCGCGCTCAACGGCACCGCCTGCGGCATGGGGTGAAGTTCGTTCAGGACGCCGTCGGCGGCCTTCCGGGCAGGGCGCCCATACTCTTCGGCGCGGGCGTGGAAGACCTGCTCGGCCCGGACGGCTGGCCAGTCCGGGGGAGATGCTCGGCCGGCAGATGGAGGATCGGCTGAAGTACTTCAACCCGACGCTGGTCGACGATGTCGCCGTTTCCCCGAGCTGCGGATCATCCTCGCCCATCCCTCGTTCCCCTGCAGCCTTGATGACGTCGATCTCACAGGTGACCCTTGTGCGCTCTCACCAGGCTGATCGACTCGAGCTGGCAACTGGTCGATCGGTCTGGGGTGCTGCTGCCGGCCGTACAGAACGTCCTTCCCCCAAGCGGATTCGCACCCTGCACGCAGGTCCGGCGAGCGCGTTCAAAAGCTCGTCGAGCGTGGTCGGAATGAGGGGGTCTCCCAGACCAACCTCCCTACCGATTGGTTGGTCGGTGTGATGCACAGCGTCATGCATCATGTCGCGGATGAGATCAATGCCGGCCGTGCCGCGGCTGACCAGGCCGCGGGGTGCATCGCAGCCACCATGCTCGCCGCGTTCAGTTCGATCGGACCCTGAGGTTCCCCCCGTAGCTCGGACACCGGCACGGCACGCATCATCGCGATCATGTCTAGCTGCAATCCAGCCCCGTTCAACCCCGTTCTGGAGGGACCGGCCGTGCCCGTTGATCCAGGTGGAACTGATCTGAACAGGCAAGATCAGAGCTGCTAATGCGGTTTGGGTTTACCGCCCATCCGGGGTTCAAATCCCCGAGCCTCCGCAGTTCAGAGGCCCTCTCCCGAGATTCAGGGAGAGGGCCTTTTAGATCTCTAAGGGCGTCATTGCAGTCTTAGTTGCAACGGGGGTTCAGGACTCCCCCAGAGCGCCGAGGCCAGGCGTTCCCCGTTATCGCGCATGAGCGGTGTGGACACATGCTCTGGTGACGTCGGATATTCCAAGTGTCCGAATTCCTACTGATCACGGATCCATGCGACGAAGTCGTCGGCGAGGCCTGGCGGGTTGGCGGCCTCGGTCTGTCGTGCGATCTGTTCGTAGTACTCGAGTTCGTGGATCAATGCGCATGATGACGTGCTCAGGAATCAGTCGGCCCACAGCAAGGTATCCGGCCACTCGTACCTGCGGTCATCGTCAGTCAACGGCTGGTAGTGCGTGACGGCGATGAGTTCACCGGAGCCGTCGAAGCCCCGGAATTCGGCCCTGTCGTCGACGTGGCGGATCGCGTGCGGCACGGTGATCAGTCCGCTGGCCGGAACGGGAACGTCGATGACGTCTCCGGCGTAGCGCACCTGCACGGTGGCTATCCTTCGCGTCGCCATCATCGTCAACTCAGCCACCCATTCCGTGCCGGGATGTGCAAGCTGGGCCGACAGGTTCACCAGGTCGTTGCCGTGCCAGTCGGACAGCGGCTCATCCGGCCGGTTCAGCACCCACTCCGGCATGCCGCCTCCCGAGGAGGTGAGCGGATACTGCCACTGCCCGGCCGGTGAGCGCGCCAGCAGGTAAGTGTCGTTGTAGAGCTCTCCGTCTTCTCCGCTGCGGAACAGTACGATCATCGATCCATAGCGGCCCCACAGGCCTGCCGCAGCGATCGTGGCCGAGCCGGGCGGGAGAGTCGTCGGGAGTGGCGGTGCGCCGTGGTCGAGCGCGTCGAACAACGCCTGCTCATCGAAGAATCGGCAGGAGTCGTCAGACGATTCCTGTTCCGTATGTCCCATGTGTTTCAGCGTAACGATGTCCAGGCCACACGCTCAGATGGTGCTGCCCATCCTGCCGCTGCAGTGTTCCAGTATGGTCCTGCATCCCCCACCGCTAGGTCATCCCCGGTAGGTAGCGGCTGGAAAGACTCACTCATAGTGATGCTCCTTGGGCGGTTCAGGCCGTTTAGGTTGGCTCCCAAAGTCATCAACATTTCAAGCTCGTTGATCAGCGGCTGGCCCTCAAGCTCATCAACACCTGGCTCTCGCTCACACTTTCATAGCCACCCCACCTTGAGACGCTCCGCAGCCTGGATCTTGCGGTGTGCCTTGAGAAGCGCGAGCAACTCGGGAGGGCATTGAAGGGTGAGCTTGCTCTTGCCCTTTCGCTGGCGGAAGACGATGCCCCCGCCCGTGCGTTTCGGGCACCTGTCGGCATGGCTCGTACAGTCCTTGAGACAGGTCCTCTTGAAGCAGGTGTGCCCCTGCTTTTTTGTAGTTCTCCTTGCAGCCGGGGTTATGCCCGTGACTTTTTGCAGGGCCAGCGGTGCCACCTCTCACCGCATTTGTGGATCGGCGCACCCGCGTTGCCACTCGGTGCGCTGAATCTGGAACCATGCCCTGATCACTCCGGCCTCCAGGTCGACGTACTGCCAGCGGAGCCCGAGCGCTTCGCCCTGGCGGATGCCGAGGGCCAGAGCGACCGATCAGCGTGCCCTGTTCCGTCGGGTGCCGGCCACGTCGAGGATGTTGCGGGCCTCCTCACGGCTCAGTGGTTCGATTTTGGTGGAAGCTGCCGAGGGAGCCTCGACGAGGGGCGCGACGTTCCGCGTGAACTTGTTGCGGCGCACCGCGATGGTCAGCGCCCGCGACAGGATGCGATGAATCTTGAGCACGGTGCTGGTCAAGGCAGCGGCGTGGCGCGCCGCCGGCACAGCCCAGCGTCGCGGACCCCGGCCACGCATGCTGCCTGGGGCCGGACATGGCCGGGGCCGCACTCGGGCCACCCGCCGCACCGCACCCAGTGGTTGCCCACCACACGTGGGCCGACCGCCGCTTAGAAGGCCGCTCTGGCTACCGGTCCCAACCCCTTCGGGTGCTTCGCATTGGCGCAGGCCGTTCCGTTACCGCTCCCTGCTTGCCTTGACAGTGGCCCAGACGGCCATACCAGCCAGCATCAGCATGCCAAGAGCCATGGAGATGTATCCCGCCCAGCCGATCGGCCTGACCGAGTACGGATCTCCACCATCCGTTGAGCTAAAGGTCATAAAGATCGAGGCGAGTCCCATCACCGCGCACGTCAACATGCCCACGGACAGGACCGCGTACTTTACCGGCTTCTCGGGGGCCTCCCCTGAGGACGCCGCCCTATGCTTCCGCTCCAAGTCTGCTCTGAACAAACCCCACACAGCAGCCCCCAAAGCCACAGCCACGCCGAGAGCCGCGATAGCAATGAACACCCAGTCGAGTGGCTCGCGCACGTTGTAGGTCCCAGCTATCCACTTAAGGACCCTGACCACCAATGCCAGCGTCATCACCGCTAGCGCTAACTTGACCAGCTTGAGCATCTGAGACATGCAGCGATTATGTAGCCTTCCTGCTTTCATTCCAAGAAATGCCTCCGGCGGGGGCACTTCGGCTCCGGGATGATCGACGTTCCAACACCAGGACCATAGATGGCTGAGGCGGGCCGGATCACGCCCCAGACAAGCCCAACATCCCGCCCCCTCCGGATCAAGACCGTCTGTGACCGCTGGCATCCCATGACCGGGGAACGTCTACCGGCTGATGTACACAGTGAGGATGGCAGTGGCGCCACCGTCCCCTAGTTGTTGCCCTCCGAGGGGGGACGAGGCGGGCGGGAAGATCAGGCAGGACCGGTGGAGCCTGCGGCGCCGCTCCAATAATCTAGGTGCGTCTTGATCCCCGAAAGGTGTGAAGTGCGCATACTGGTCACGGTTATTGCAGCTACGGCACTCCTAGCCGCCTGTACTCCCAGCGTCAGCAACATACCTGAGGCAAAGCACGTCACCAAGACGACGATTCCCGGTGCGCGCCAGACCCTCGCCGATATTTCGCAAGGCGTCAAGACCAAGATTCTACTGCACCATGTGGAAAAGCAGGGGCAGGCCTCTACTTGGAGCACGGATATAAAGGTAGGAACGTCTTTTCGACTCGCTACCGACTGCGTCGGTGCAGATGGAATAATGATGGTACGAGTCGGGAAATCTCAGTTTCCTCGACGGTGTTCGACCGGTCCCGGTGACATACGAACCAGCACGATTCCCAACAGGATAGAAGTCAGCCGCATCGCAGTAGAGGCGCCACTTGGTGCCGAATGGTCCATCCTCATCGCGCGGCCTTCAAAGGCAGAGCAGTGACGGCAACGTTGACGATAATACCCTCGAATGTCAGCACGTGATCTTCGCCGCTAACCATGGCTCCGAGCGAGGCTAGACCGGTCCGCTGACCGGAAAGATCGCACTGATAAGGAAGATGCCCCTCCCGAACGCCGTGCCCGTCGCGTGCCCGATGAGGTGGAGAACAAGGTGGAACAACGGGGAGTCACGGGGAACGCGATCAGGGCGCTGAGTTGGGTTTTCGCCGGTCAAGCAAGATCGGAATGCGTTTTTGCAAGCAGGATGTCAGGAGTTTGAACCTCCTGGGTTCCACCAGTCAAAACACCTCTCCACCGATCCTGGTCGGTCATCGGCGCATGTTGCTCCAAGATCGCTAAGGTGTGCCCCAGTCTGTGAAAGGACCACCTTGTCGAACTCCCCCCCGTTGTCGAGACCGGCATTACTGACCTGGCTGGTGGCTGCGGCCGTCGCAGCCTTCCCGACATGGGAGGAGTGGCGCTTTCGGCTTCACCCCGGTCCGGTCGAGATGTACGCATGCATGGGTTCCGGGTGGTTGGAGACATCGCCGCTGGACACCCTGCGAGGCGATCTCGACGGGATCATGCAGAACGTGGAGGCATGGGCTATCCCCGCGCTGCTGGTCCTGGGAGGATTCCTCGCCTGCCTAGGCCACAGGAATCCACGGAGCGTGGGCCGGCGAACGGCAGGTGTTCTCGTTCTGATCGCGGTCATCAAACCGGCCACCCCCCTCTACGCCTCGGCGGAGGAGTGCGGCGGCCCGATCCCCATCCTCAGTACCGAATGGTTCGCCACGGTGATGAGCAGTTGGGGAAGCACCCAGCTCTGCCTCCTGGGCGCCGCCGCGCTCGTCCTGCTCGTCACCCGGATGATGAGCGGTGCCACCTCGAAACGGCCGGAGGTCGCCTCGTCGACCGGTGTGACCTGGCGCCGGCCGGTGGCGCTACTGGTCGACTACGCGATCGTCATCGTGGTCCTTACCTTCGTCGTCCAACCCATCCTGTTGCTGACCGGCGTCGACGAGTTCTTCCCCTCCATCCACCTGGGCTACGGGCTCTTGAACGGGGCGGCGCTCTCGCTGGATAACGCAGATCCCGAACGGTTACTCGTCCTGTTCGTTGTGTTTCTGTACTTCTGGGCGCAGCACAGTCTGCGGGGACAGACGCTCGGCAAGCGTCTGCTGCGCATCCGCCTCATCTCCGCGCGGACGACAGTACGGCCGACGGTGGGAAGGACGGCCCTCCGCACGCTGATCTTCCCGCTCCTGGTCTTCGTACCGGTCGCCGGGCCGATCGTTCTCATCGTGGATGGGGTGTGGGCGCTTCTCGACCCTGAAGGCCGGACGCTTCACGACCGATGGGCGAACACCGAAGTCACACGGAAGGTGTCGAACGTCCAAGCCCAGATGTAGCGGAACCGGCAGTCGGCCTCCAGCGGGGCGCCCTACCTTGACCCGGCCCTACCCCGCTCCCTGTGGGCAGGGCGACGGCAGACGAAATGAGTAGGCGGGTGGGCTACGCGCGTCTGCGCAGGTGATGACCTGGCCCGGGTTGCAGTTCACCGCCGTACCATGCCGTTCCAGATGGACCGGCCAAGCGTGTCGGTCCAGGTTGAACCGATCCGAACGGCCAGGGCCCGAGCTGCCAATGCGGTTTGGGTTTACCGCCCATCCGGGGTTCAAATCCCCGAGCCTCCGCAGTTCAGAGACCCTCTTCCCGGTCTTCCGTTCTAGTGATCGTCGCAACACCCCAGCTGAGGGAATGCGGCGGCGGTCATGGCCTGGCTGACGAGCGTGTTCCTGCTCAGCCGGTCGGCGACCGTGCGGTGGCGGGTCGTACCGGCAGGACGCGGGCCGGTTCCGCCGACGGTCACGAACTCGGGGGAGTGTCCACCTGATCCCCAGCGGAAGCGCACGCGTCTTGTCAGATGGCTCCGCGGAAGAAATCGCCCAGCGCGGGGGCCAGCACGTCGTCGGACACGCCGTGCCACTCGCCCTTGAGGGTCAGGTGACGGCCTTGGGGAAGGGCAGTCGCCGCGTCCGCGGCCCAGCCACGCAGGCGGTCGTCGCTGGACTCGCTGTTGACGACCAAGGCCGGCACGGTGACGGACCGGAGGGTGTCGTGGGAGACGGCCGTGGTTATCCGGCTGTCGTAGGCGAGCGTGTGCGCGATGCCTTCCAGCAGCGGGAAAAAGGGGGCTTGGCGCATCTCCGCGGTTATCTCGGCGGGGACACCGATGCCGGTATGGAAGTGCTCGACCGCATCGGCCCGGCGATCTGCGGCGACGAGCTCGTCGATCTCGGCTGCGAGGTCGTCCTCCCGCGGCCGGTCGAGGACGATCGGTGGTTCGAGGAGCGAGAGCATCGAGATCGGCAGCCCGGCCGCCGCCCCAAGCAAGGCCAGGACCGCGCCGGAGGAGAACCCGTGGACGAACGCCGGTCCTCCGCCCGCCTCGATCACGGCCGCGAGGTCCTCCACCTCCCGTTCCACCGCGTACGGCGGGGTGTCGCCACTCTCGCCGCGTCCGCGCCTGTCGTAGGTCACGACGGTGAACCTGCCGGCAAGGTGTTCGGCGAGGGAGCGCATGGGCCCGAATCGGCGGAACCCGCCTGCCGCGTCGACCAGCACGAGCGTCGGCCCTGTTCCCGCCTGCTCGAACCCGATCCGCGTGCCGTCGCGTGACGTCACCGTGGCCATGGCGATCCCTTCGTTCGGCGGCCTCCGACGCTACAGAGCACCACCGACAAATCCGCGGGCCCGATGTCCCGTACGCGACAGCTCTGAGGCCCGGTCCTTTCGAATGTCGAAGTCCATCGCATCTCCTCAACCGGGACGTCGCGACGACCAGCGGAACGGAAGGCCGTAGGGGCGCTGGGTGGGCTGCCGTGCAAGGGACAGGCCAAACGCCCCATCCCAAGGAACTACCCGTGAGGCCGCGCCGGCGACTGGACTGAGGAGCACCGTGAAGCCG
>NZ_JBSFWD010000014.1:0-178858 GCF_053592655.1 Streptosporangium sp. NPDC002607 | reverse complement strand
CTCTCCAAACAATGTCTGAACAGTTGCTCCCGGCTGAAAGCACCCATCTCACTGATGGATGTTCAACCAAAGGAATCCGTCCCCCACCCCGATGAAAGGGCAGGTTGGACAGGGTTGTGCTTCATGCACTGGCTTTTAACACACTGTTGAGTTCTCAAGAAACGGACGCGTACACCGTCGTCCGCAGACCCGCGTTCGCGGTGTCCCGGACTTCGGGGCGTTCCATTCCGTGTCACCATCTTATCAGATCTGCCGGGTTTGTGTCAACTTGTCGGCTTCCCGACCATCGACTCAGACCCGCCGAACCCGCTAGGATTGCGACCACCCTGTTTCCAGGGCAACCCCTCTAACTTACTCCAACATCCGGTCGGTGTCCAACTTGTGCAGACACGCCCGATTTGCCAGATTTTCAGAGGGGGCTGCAGGACTTTGCCCTGCCTGAAGAACTCTAGCAGCCTCCTAGGGCCACCATGACCAACTTCCTGGTAACAACTAGGTCTTCCCTGAGACTCAAGCTCTCAAACACGAGAACCCGGAGTCAAAAGACTCCGGGTTCTCGGCTCGCCCCAACTTCCTGACCTGGGCTGTTCCCCTCCCAGCCACCGGCTGGAACTCCGGGTCAGGACTCTCGTACTGCTCTCGAACTCAGGCCATCGGCCAGTCAGCTCGCCGGCAACGCCGCCAGCTGAGCGAGCAACCGCGCGATGTCCTGGTCGGCCTGTGCGGCACGGGACCGCACCTTGGTCACCACATCGTCCGGCGCCTTGGCCATGAACTGCTCATTGCCGAGCTTGGCCGCGACCTGGGCCGCCTCCTTACGCGCCACCGCGAGATCCTTCTCCAAGCGCTTACGCTCGGCGGCCACATCGATCGTCCCCGCCGTGTCGATCTCCACGACAACCCCGCTCACATCGAGACGAGCGGTCGCGGCGAACGAATCGGACGGCTGGTCGAGCCGGAGCAACGACCGGATCGCCCCTTCGTGAGAGGCCAGAGCCGTACCGGCGAGCGAGAGCCGCGCGGCGACCCGCTGCCCTGGCTTGAGGCCCTGATCGGAACGGAACCTGCGCACCTCGGTGATCAGCCCCTGCACCGCGATGATCTCCTCCTCCGCCGAGGGATCACGCAATGACTCCTGGACCGTCGGCCATGGCGCGACCACGATCGACTCGTGCCCGGTGACCGCTCGCCACAGTTCCTCGGTGACGAACGGAACCAGCGGGTGGAGCAGACGGAGCAACGAGTCGAAGACATGGCCCAGCACGAGCCGGGTGTGCTCCTGCCCGGAGGCGATCTGGATCTTGGCGAGTTCCACGTACCAGTCGCAGACCTCATCCCACGCGAAGTGGTAGAGCAGGTCGGAGATCTTGGCGAACTCGAAGTCCTCGAACGCGGCGTCCACCGACGCGACGATCTCCTGGAGTCTGGACAGGATCCACCTGTCGGCGGCAGTCAGTTCCTCAACCGGAAGTTCACCCGTCACGGCACCGTTCATCAGCGCGAAGCGAGTGGCGTTCCAGATCTTGTTACAGAAGTTGCGCGACCCTCCTGCCCATTCCTCGCTGATCGCCACGTCGGAGCCGGGGTTGGCTCCGCGTAGCAGCGTGAAACGGGTGGCGTCGGCGCCGAAGCGCTCGATCCAGTCGAGCGGGTCGACGACGTTGCCGAACGACTTCGACATCTTCTTGCCGTACTGGTCCCGGACCATGCCGTGCAGAGCCACGGTCCGGAACGGCGGCTCGCCGTCCATCGCGTAGATGCCGAACATCATCATCCGGGCGACCCAGAAGAACAGGATGTCGTAGCCGGTCACCAGGACGGAGGTCGGGTAGAACTTCGCCAGTTCAGGTGTCCTGTCCGGCCAGCCGAGAGTGGAGAACGGCCACAACCCGGAGGAGAACCAGGTGTCGAGGACATCGGGGTCCTGGACGTAGCCATCGGGTGCCTGCTCGTCGGGGCCGACGCAGACGACCTCACCGTCGGGGCCGTACCAGACCGGGATACGGTGCCCCCACCACAGCTGCCGGGAGATGCACCAGTCGTGCATGTCGTCGACCCAGTCGAAGTAACGCTTGGCCAGCTCCGGCGGGTGGATCTTCGTCCGGCCGTCACGGACCGCGTCGCCCGCCGCCTTCGCCAGGGGCGAGACGTTGACGAACCACTGGAGTGAGAGCCGCGGCTCGACCACGGTCTTGCAGCGCGAGCAGTGCCCGACGGAGTGCAGGTAGGGGCGCTTCTCCGCCACGATCCGGCCCTCGGCGCGTAGTGCGGCCACCACTGCGGGCCTGGCCTCGAAGCGGTCGAGCCCCTGGAACGGGCCGTGGGCCGTGACCACACCGCGCTCGTCCATGATCGTCAGGGACGGCAGCGAGTGGCGGCGTCCGATCTCGAAGTCGTTCGGGTCGTGCGCCGGGGTGACCTTGACCGCTCCGGTGCCGAAGGCCGGGTCGACGTGCTCGTCGGCGACGATCGGGATGAGACGCCCGGTGAGCGGTAGCTCCACTTCCCTTCCGATCAGGTGCGCGTAGCGCTCGTCGGAGGGGTGCACGGCCACGGCGGTGTCACCGAGCATCGTCTCGGCCCGGGTCGTGGCGACCACGATGGAGTCGTCGCCGTCGCCGTAGCGGATCGAGACGAGCTCGCCCTCGTCCTCGCTGTGCTCGACCTCGATGTCCGAGAGCGCGGTCAGGCAGCGCGGGCACCAGTTGATGATGCGCTCGGCGCGGTAGATGAGCCCGTCGTCGAAGAGCCTCTTGAAGATCGTCTGAACGGCGCGGGAGAGTCCGGGGTCCATGGTGAAGCGCTCGCGTGACCAGTCGACGCCATCGCCGAGTTTCTTCATCTGGCCGAGGATCCGGCCACCGGACTCCTCCTTCCACTGCCAGACCCGTTCGACGAACGCCTCTCGGCCGAGGTCGTGCCGGGACAGGCTCTCCTTGGCGAGTTCGCGTTCGACGACGTTCTGGGTGGCGATGCCGGCGTGGTCCATGCCTGGCAGCCAGAGCGTCTCCTGGCCGCGCATGCGAGCGCGCCTGGTCAGCGCATCCTGGATCGAGTGGTCGAGCGCGTGGCCGATGTGCAGGACACCGGTCACGTTCGGCGGAGGCAGGACGATGCTGTAAGGCTCGCGCTCGCCGCTCGGATCAGCGGTGAAGTATCCCTCCGATACCCAGCGCTCGTAGCTCCGGGTCTCCACGTCGGCAGGTGTGTACTGGGTGGGCAGCTCTGGCGTCGTCACGATGCCCAAGTCTAGGGATGTCCGCGCACTCGATGTTCCCCAGCCGAAGAGTTGCGACATGTTCCCCCATCTCGCGAGCCCCGCCATGCCATCGGCCCCGCGGACCGGCTGCGGAAATCGTCCGGCGAATGCGCCACCGGCCGGCCCGGCGGAAACCGCCGGAAACGGCGACGCCCCCGCAGGATCTCCCTGCGGGGGCGTCAGCCGTGAAAACCGGTTTGTCCAGGCTGGATCACGCGGACTTCTCGCGTGGCGGCCGCTGCTGCTTGTTGAGCTGGTCACGCGGCACGAGCGTGGGGTTGACGTGTTCGAGAACCGACTCGCGGGTGATGACGACGCGCGCCACATCCTGCCGCGACGGCACCTCGTACATCACCGAGAGGAGAACCTCCTCCAGGATCGCTCGCAGGCCACGGGCGCCGGTACCGCGCAGGATCGCCTGGTCCGCGATCGCCTCAAGTGCGTCGTCTGTGAACTCGAGTTCGACATTGTCCAGCTCGAACAGGCGCCGGTACTGCTTGACCAGGGCGTTGCGCGGCTCGGTGAGGATCTGGATGAGCGCCTCACGGTCAAGGTTGTGAACGCTCGTGATGACCGGAAGCCGGCCGACGAACTCGGGGATCATGCCGAACTTCAGCAGGTCCTCGGGCATGACGTCCCCGAAGATGTCGGAGCTGTCGATGTCTTCCTTGGAACGGATGATCGCGTTGAAACCGATGCCCTTGCGGCCGATCCGGGACTCGATGATCTTTTCGAGACCGGCGAAGGCCCCACCGCAGATGAACAGCACGTTGGTGGTGTCGATCTGGATGAACTCCTGGTGCGGGTGCTTACGGCCGCCCTGCGGCGGCACACTCGCGGTCGTGCCCTCCAGGATCTTCAGCAGGGCCTGCTGCACGCCCTCACCGGAGACGTCCCTGGTGATCGACGGGTTCTCGCTCTTACGAGCGATCTTGTCGACCTCGTCGATGTAGATGATGCCGGTCTCGGCCTTCTTGACGTCGTAGTCGGCGGCCTGGATCAGCTTGAGCAGTATGTTCTCGACGTCCTCGCCCACGTAGCCCGCCTCTGTCAGGGCTGTGGCGTCGGCGATGGCGAACGGAACGTTCAGCATCTTCGCCAACGTCTGGGCGAGCAGCGTCTTACCGGAACCGGTCGGGCCCAGGAGCAGGATGTTGGACTTGGCCAGTTCGATGCCGTCGTCACGCCCGCGCTCGCCGGACTGCACCCGCTTGTAGTGGTTGTAGACCGCTACGGAGAGAGCCTTCTTCGCCTGGTCCTGACCGATGACATAGGCGTCGAGGAATTCGTAGATCTCCCTCGGCTTGGGAAGGCTGTCCCACTTGAGCTCAGAGGACTCGCTGAGCTCCTCCTCGATGATCTCGTTGCAGAGGTCAATGCACTCATCGCAGATGTATACGCCGGGTCCGGCGATGAGCTTTTTGACTTGCTTCTGGCTCTTTCCACAGAAAGAGCACTTCAGCAGGTCTCCCCCGTCGCCGATGCGTGCCACCCCAGATACTCCTTTGCGTGGGACCGCCCTGGCTGCCGCGGTCCGTTTCTTCCGACCGGCCCGATACCCGATCGAAAAGTCATCCCGCTTAGGTTTCGACGTTACCGTCTTCTGAGCCCTCAGTGAGCCCCCTAGCGGCGAGTCGCACCGGAACGTGCCCGATTCGGCACGGTTCCGGTGCGATATGCCTCGTTAGGAGGCTACGGCCTTCGCGAGCTTCTTGCGGGACGGGATGATGTCGTCGATCAGCCCGTACTCCTTGGCCTCCACGGCGTCAAGGATCTTGTCCCGCTCGATGTCCTTGCGGACCGCCTCCGGCGCCCTGCCCGAGTGCTGAGCGATGATGCTCTCCATCTGCGCGCGCATCCTGAGGATCTCACGCGCCTGGATCTCAATGTCGCTTCCCTGGCCACCCCCCTCGGTGGAGGGCTGGTGGATCAGCATGCGGGCGTTCGGCAGGGCGAAGCGCTTGCCGGGCGTGCCGCCGGCCAGCAGGACCGCCGCCGCCGAGGCCGCCTGGCCCAGACAGACCGTCTGGATCTCCGGCCGGACGAACTGCATCGTGTCGTAGATCGCCGTCATGGCGGTGAAGGAACCGCCCGGCGAGTTGATGTAGATGCTGATGTCACGGTCGGGGTCGAGCGACTCCAGGGTCAGCAACTGCGCCATGACGTCATTGGCCGACGCGTCGTCCACCTGCACGCCGAGGAAGATGATGCGGTCCTCGAAGAGCTTGGCGTACGGGTTCATCTCCCGCACGCCGTAGGACGTGCGCTCACTGAAGGACGGAAGAACGTAACGGCCGTTGATGTCTCCCGGCCGGATCAACTCACTCACCTTGTGCCCCTTCAGGAGACGGCGCCCGTGGAGGGCACCTGTCGAGCGCTGCGCACGACCTGGTCGATGAAGCCGTAGTCCTTGGCCTCCTCGGCCGTGAACCAGCGGTCACGGTCGGAGTCGGCCTCGATCTGCTCCAGATTCTGACCGGTGTGGAACGCGATGCGCTCGGCGAGGGTCTTCTTGACATATAGCATCTGCTCAGCCTGGATGGCGATGTCGGCTGCGGTGCCGCCGATGCCGCCGGACGGCTGGTGCATCATGATGCGAGCGTGCGGCAGGGCGTAACGCTTGCCCCGCTCGCCGGCGCAGAGCAGGAACTGGCCCATGGAAGCGGCCAGACCCATCGCGACCGTGCACACATTGTTAGGCACGTATTCCATCATGTCGTAAATCGCCATCCCAGCGGTCACGGAACCGCCTGGCGAGTTGATGTAGAGCCAGATGTCGCGCTCTGAGTCGTCCGCGGCGAGCAGCAGCAGCTCTGCGCAGATTCGGTTGGCGATCTCGTCGTTGACCTGGGTGCCCAGCACGATGATGCGCTCACGCAGCAGCCGCTGGTAGAGCTGGTCTTCGAGCCTGAACGAGCCATTCGGCTGGCTCATCGACTCGGGCCCGGAGCCGGTCGGCTGGTAGAAGGTCGGCGGGCTGGTCACAGCGTCACCTTCCGATGCGTCGTAATCGATTGGCTTTGCTTGTGACCTTAACGCGCGTGGCCTACCGGACATGCCCCCTCAACGCACTGTTCGCTGACGGCGCATGCTGCCCGCCGCCTCCGCACCGTGCCTGGAACCTCCCGCCGCGCGCCTCGGTAAAGGCTCGGAAACCTGAGCCCGTACGGCGTGTCGGAGCTCGCGGGATACGTGTGCGGACGCCGGAAGCGGATCGCGAAGGACCGCTGAGAGGACTTCCGGCGCGAAAAGAGAGGGGGATCGCGGCTCTCAGAGGGCCCAGGAGCCTGCGAACCCCTTGGAAGCCGGGGAGGAACCGGAGGAGTCCAGGAGAGCGCCAGGGCAGCGCTCTGCGGCGCGCTCACCCCCACATCGCCCTCGGCTCGGCCTCGGAGGAGCGGCCGAAGGCCCTGACCGGGACCGGGAGAGCGCGGACGCCCCCGTCACGCTGAGCGCGGCGGGGGCGTCCGGGGCACTCGACGGCACCCCCTCGCTTCGGCCTGGGACTACTTCGCGGCGTCAGCCTCGGGAGCCTCGGTGGCCTCCTCGGTCTCGGCGGACTCCTCACCGTTGATCTCGGTGTAGATGGCCTTGAGGTCGACCTCGTTGCCCGCCTCGTCGGTCACCTTCGCGGCATCGCCGATGACACTCTTGGCCTTGTCACGGACGATCTCGACCATGGCCAGCGTGAGCTGGTCGTTGTCGGCCAGGTGCTGGGCCAGCGTGTTGGGCGCGACGTTCATCTGCATGGCGCGGCGCACCACGAAGTTGGTCAGCTCCTGCTCGCTGACGCCGAGCTCCTCGCTCTTGACGATCTTGTCGAGGACGAAGCCCGTCTTGAGCGCCTTCGCGGCGCTCTCGTCGAACTCGGCGAGGCGCTCCTCCTCGGTGGTCTGGTAGAGGCGGAAGAACGCCTCCTTGCTCAGGCCACTGTCGGCGATCTGGTGCTCGAGGTTGTGCTTGCGGTTGTCGACCTCGACCTTGAGCGCGCTCTCCGGCAGCGGAATGTCGATCTTGCCGAGCAGGGCGTCGAGCGCGTTCTCACGGGCCTGGACGACCTGGTCGATCAGCTTGTTGCGGCGGGCCTGCTCGCTGATGCTCGCCTTGAGCTCGTCAAGGGTGTCGAACTCGCTGGCGAGCTGGGCGAACTCGTCGTCGAGCTCGGGGAGGACCTTCTCCTTGACGCTCTTGACGGTGATGGTGACCACGGCCTCCTCGCCGGCGTTCTCGCCGCCGACCAGGTTGGTGGTGAACTCCTTGGTCTCACCGGCGGACAGGCCGACCAGGGCGTCGTCCAGGCCCTGCAGCACCGAGCCGGCGCCGACCTCGTAGGAGACGTCGTTGGCCTGCTGCTCCTCGATGTTGACACCGTCGATCGAGGCGGCCAGGTCCATGACGACGAAGTCGCCTGCGGCGGCGGCGCGCTCGACGCCGGTCAGCGTGGCGAAACGCTGGCGCAGGCCGTCCAGCTGGGTGTCGATGTCGGAGTCGGAGACCTCGGAGACCGGGACGGTCACCTCGATGCCCTGGTAGTCGGGGACGTCGAACTCGGGACGGATGTCCACCTCGGCGGTGAACTCGACCTGCTGACCGTCCTCGATCTTGGTGACCTCGATCTCCGGCTGGCTGACCGGGAAGATCTCGCTCTCGTCGACGGCCTGGCCGTACAGCTTGGGCACCGCGTCATTGAGGGTCTCCTCCAGCACCACCGCGCGGCCGAACCGCTGCTCGATGATGCGGGCCGGAACCTTGCCGGGGCGGAACCCGGGGACGCGCACCTGCTGCGCGACCTTCTTGTACGCCGCCTGCAGGCTCTCACCGAGCTCCTCGAACGGCACCTCGACGGTAAGCCTTACCCGGGTCGGGCTGAGCTCCTCCACAGCGGTCTTCACGGGGTCGTCTCCTTGATCAAACTTCGAGTGATCGCGGGCGCGCCAAGTCGTAGCGGCTATCGCGGCAAGCTCTCGCGCCGCGCCCACATGAGTGGCACCTGGCACAGCCATCGAGACGCGCGAGATTAGGGCACGCTCCACTGCGGCGGGTGTTCAGCGCCGCAGGCCAGTCTAGGGCAGAGCGGCACCTTGGAGCGACCAATGGCCGCTCAGTCCTCCTTGATGATCCGCCTCAGGATGTCGTTCGTCTCACCGGGGGTGGTGCTGACCGCGCACAGCCGTTCCATGACCTCGCTGTAGCGGTCGACATCCTCACGCTTGTCCAGGTAGAGGGCGCTGGCCAGCTGCTCGACGTAGACCACGTCCGGGAGCTCGCTGTCGTTGAAGCGGAGCACGCTGAAGGCACCGCCCTCCGCGCTGTGACCGCCGAAGCTGAAGGGCATCACCTGGATTGTGATGTTCGGCTGCCGCATGAGGTCGAGCAGGTGCTCCAGCTGTGCCCGCATGACGTCCGCACCACCGATGGGACGCCGCAGCGCGGCCTCGTCGATGACGGCCCAGAAGAACGGGCCGTCGGGCCGCCTGAGCACCTGCTGGCGCTCCATCCGCAGGTCGACCCGGCGGGTGATCTCGTCGGGCGCTATGCCGGCGCTCCCCGCGGTGATGACCGCCCTGGCGTACTCCTTCGTCTGCAGCAGGCCCGGCACGAACTGCACCTCGTACGTACGGATCCGGGAGGCTGCCTCCTCCAGGCCGACGTACGTCTGGAACCATGAGGGCAGCAGGTCGTTGAACCGGTGCCACCAGCCGGGTTCGTTGGCTCTGAGCAGCAGATCCATGATCGCCGACCGGGCGCGATCGTCCTCCACCCCGTAGAAGGTGAGCAGATCCGCCACATCGCGCTCTCTCAGGCCAACCCGGCCGAGCTCCATCCTACTGATCTTGGATTCGGATCCGCGGATCAGATGGCCTGCCTCCTCTCGCGAGAGCCCCTTGGCCTCGCGCAGACGACGCAGTTGGGAGCCTAAGAGGATACGCAGAGCTGTGGGACCTGATCCCGGTTGAACCTGCGCCACTTCGCCTCCCTCTCTACTTGGGCCAGCGCACACAGTGTCACTACTTCCGGCCGCTATGACAAGGTCTCAAGTCACTGCCCAATTCGCCAAGTCGCCGACCTAACCGTCCATGCTGCTGCACATTGCAACTGCACGTGCATTTGGGTCTTGCAGCAGACGTTCCAGTGACCCATGATGGCTTAGTGCATATTGGGCTTATGGTGCACAAGCTCTGAAAACTCTCACGTGGTACGGAGACTCACGATGACAGCGGGAGGTACCGGCAGGATGGTGGAGGAGCCAAAATCGGCTGCCGACTACCTGCAGGCGACCCGCGAGGCGAGCTTTGACGAGCTGCTCGAGGCCAACCAGTCCGACGCCACCGCATGCCCTCTGCCCAGCCAGGCCGACTCGGTGAAGACCGCCCGGGACGTGACACGCTCGACGCTCCGCGACTGGGGACTGGCGGAGCTCAGCGATGACGCAGCGCTAGTGGTTTCGGAACTCGTCACCAACGCGGTCCGTTACGCGCTGTGTCCGCCCGGCCAGCCGGGAATCACCCCGATCACGCTCGTCCTGCTGCGTCTCTCGCCCCACGTGCTCCTGGCCGTGATGGACCCCAGCAACGAGGTTCCGACCCCCAAGGAGCCGGACTTCATCTCGGAGAACGGCCGGGGCCTCTACATCGTGGAGACCTACAGTCAGGGCTGGGGCTGGGACTACCTCAACTGCGGCGGCAAGGCCGTCTGGGCCCTCTTCAGCGCCCACCGCTGACGTTCCGCACCGCGCTCCCGCGCCGCGAGGCGATCTTCCAGACATGCGTCATCCATGTGCCCTGCCTGTCTCGCCTGGCCGAGAACTCGCCCCCCGTACAACGAGAAACCGGGCACCGGTCGGAACCGATGCCCGGCATGCGTCGGGGTGACAGGATTTGAACCTGCGGCCCCCTGCTCCCAAAGCAGGTGCGCTACCAAACTGCGCCACACCCCGGTAGGTCGAGTGCGCGCACGCTCCGGAACTCCGGTACGCTTACGCCCTGACGAACGGATGAAGTCTAGACCAGACTGAAGCCGCTTCGCGCGGACGTAGCTCAATGGTAGAGCCCCAGTCTTCCAAACTGGCTACGCGGGTTCGATTCCCGTCGTCCGCTCCGAATGGCTTAGGGCCAGCTCAGACCCCTAGTGGGCGAGCTGGCCCTACTGCTTTCCCGGGGCTTTTTCCCGCTTTCAGAGTCGTTATATGAATGATGGTTTCTCCGCGTGGCGGGCGTGTTCAGGGGCGCGGATTCTCTTGCCGGAAACCGATCGGGCCGTCGTGGCCTCGGTGGCGCGGGTGTCGCGAGGAACCGGGACGTCGCGCGCGAGCTGAACTACGGTGGGTGATGAGAACGGCACTGAGTGGATCCGACACGTGGAGGCACCCGATGACCGAAGCCACCCGAATCCTGCTCGACGAGTCCCGTATCCCCCACAACTGGTACAACATCGTGGCCGACCTCCCGGTCCCGCCGCCACCGATCCTGCATCCGGCCACCTCGCGGCCCGTCGAGCCGGACGATCTCATGCCGCTGTTCCCGGTGGAGCTGATCGACCAGGAGGCGAGCGCCGAACGGTTCGTCCCGATCCCGGCGAGCGTCCGCGACGTCTACCGGCTCTGGCGGCCCACCCCGCTGATCCGGGCCCGCAGGCTCGAACGTGCCCTCGGCACCCCCGCGAGGATCTACTACAAGTACGAGGGCGGCTCACCCGCCGGCTCGCACAAGCCGAACACCGCCGTCCCGCAGGCCTACTACAACGCGCGCCAGGGGGTCGGGAAGCTGGTCACGGAGACCGGGGCGGGCCAGTGGGGCTCGGCACTGGCGTTCGCCTGCGCGCAGTACGGCCTGGAGTGCGAGGTGTGGATGGTCCGCGTTTCGTACGACGGGAAACCCGGCCGCAGGAGCCTGATGCGGGCCTACGGCGCGACCGTGCACCCGAGCCCGTCCCCACTGACGGCGTACGGCGCCGAGGCGCTGGCCCACGACCCCGACTCGCCGGGCAGCCTCGGCATCGCGATCAGCGAGGCCGTCGAGGCCGCGGGGGCCGAACCGGGCACCCGGTACGCGCTGGGCAGCCTGCTGAACCATGTGCTGCTGCACCAGACGGTGATCGGCGAGGAGGCGATCGAGCAGATGGCCGCGTTCGGCGAGGCACCGGACATGGTCGTGGGGTGCACCGGAGGCGGTTCCAACTTCTCCGGGCTGGCCTTTCCGTTCCTGCGGGAGAAGCTGGCCGGGCGGATGGCCCCGGTGATCCGGGCGGTCGAGCCGGCGGCCTGCCCGTCCCTCACCAGGGGCGTCTACGCCTACGACTTCGGCGACGCCGCGGGGCTGACCCCGCTGCTGAAGATGCACACCCTGGGCCACGGCTTCGTCCCCGATCCCATCCACGCGGGTGGGCTGCGCTACCACGGCATGTCCCCGCTGCTGTCGCACCTGTACGAACTGGGGATGTTCGAGGCGGTGGCCATGGGCCAGAACGACTGCTTCGAGGCGGGGCTGCGCTTCGCCAGGTCCGAGGGGGTCGTCCCCGCCCCCGAGGCGGCCCACGCGCTGGCCGAGGTCGTCGCCGAGGCACTGCGGTGCAGGGAGACGGGTGAGGAGAAGGTCCTGCTGACCGCGGTGTGCGGGCACGGGCACTTCGACCTGGACGGCTACGACCGCTACCTGTCGGGGCGGCTTGAGGATCTCTCGCTGCCGCAGGACCGGATCGACACGGCCCTGGCCGGGCTGCCCTCCCTGTAGCCCGGCACGCACCGGGAACTCAGGGAGTTCCCGGTGCGGCCTGGTGCGGCCACTTCGTCGGCTAAGCGCCACTAAGTCCTAGTCCATGTGGAAATATCTACGAATCTCTGTTAAACACAGGGTTCGCATATAGATCATTCTTTACAATCCTCCATACCAGCAGTCAGAGTGCCCTGGAGGGAACGTGTCGGAGTTCGACGGCGTCATCGTGGGCGGGGGCCACAACGGCCTCACGTGTGCCGCCTACCTCGCGAAGGCGGGGTTGTCGGTCGCGGTCGTCGAGCGCAACGACGTCGCCGGCGGTGGTTGCAGCACCCAGGAGCTCACCCTCCCGGGGTTTCGGCACAACACCCACAGCAGCTACCACTTCCTGGAGGAGGGCCCGGTCCCCGCCGACCTGGAACTCCAGCGGTACGGCCTGAGCTACGTCTATCCCGAGACCCAGCACGCCACGATCTTCCGGGACGGCCGGGCGATCACCGTCTACACCGACCCCAAACGCACCGCCGACTCCTTCGCCCGGTTCTCCAAGGCCGACGCCGAGCGCTGGCTGGAGCTGCACGAGCGCTACGCCGAGGCGGCCAGGGAGCTGATGAACGGGTTCCTGTACTCCAGCCCGCTACCGCCCCCTGTGCTCGCCGAGCGGCTCAAGGGCGACCTGGGCCGCGACCTGATGAGCTACATGCCGCTCTCGCTGTACGAGGCCGTCGACAGGAACTTCGAGAGCGACCAGGTCAGGGTCCTGTTCAAATCCTTCCTGCACGCCATCTCCATCGAGGACGTGCCGGGCACCGGCGGATTCTTCCCCCGGCTGCTGTCGCGCATCGCCCGGCTCGGCGTGCCCGTGGGCGGTGCGGGGAACGTCGCGAGCGCGCTGCGCGCCGTCATCGAGGAGCACGGCGGCACCGTGGTGACCGGCGCCCATGTCGAGCGGATCCTCGTCGATGACGGGCGGGCCACCGGGGTGGAGCTGGCAGGCGGCGACGTTCTCACCGCCCGCCGGTTCGTGGCCAGCGCGGTGGACGCCCCGCAGACCGTCCGGCTGGCGGGCCCGGAGAACTTCGGCCCGGAGATCGCGGCCAAGGTCGAGGACTACAAGTGGGCCGGGCACAGCCTCGTCACCCTCCACCTGGCACTCGACGAGGCGCCGCGCTACCGGGCCGCCGAGTTCGAGCCCGACGTGGACCGGGCCTTCCTCGTCGTGCTCGGCGCCGACGACAGCGAGCAGCTCGGCCGCACCTTCGACCAGATCCATCAGGGACAGCTGCCCGACCGGCTGGCCGGCAACGGCGCATGCCCCTCGCTGTTCGACCCCTCGTACGCGCCGGACGGTAAACACGTGGCCTTCTGGTGGCCATGGGCCCCGTACGACCTCGGTGGCGACGCGGCGAACTGGGACCGTCGGCGCGAGGAGGTCGGTGAGCGGCTGCTCGCCGAGTGGGCCGAGTACGCCCCCAACCTCGCGGGAGGCGCCGTCCTCGGCAGGCGGGTCTTCTCACCGCTCGACATCGAGCGACACTGCGTCAACATGGTGCGAGGCAGCCACCACGTGGGGGCCTACGAGCCGTCCCAGCTGGGCGGCAACCGGCCGGTCCCCGAGATGGGCCGATACCGCACCCCCATCGACGGCCTCTATCTCTGTGGCGCCAGCAGCCACCCCGGCGGCTCGGTCTCCGCGGCCCCCGGATACAACGGCGCCAACGCCATCGCAGAAGATCTCGAACTGGCAACCTGGTGGACGCCGGTTCCCGCACCCCGGTGGAGCGAGTGAAGTCCCGTTTCGTCACCAAAGATCCAGCGACGCCAGGGTTCAGGATGGGCAGTCCCGCATCCATGCACGAGCAGCTGTCCCTGCTCAACGCGGCCAGCAAACGCATCGGCAGCACACTGGACATGTTCGAGACCGGCAGGGAACTCATGGACGTCGCCGTGCCGCGCTTCGCGGACGCGGCCGGCATCCTGGTACAGGACCGGTTGGTGACCGAGGGGGAGTTCCCCCAGCAGACCACCGACGGCTCGGCGCTGGTGCGGCGGATCGCGGTCGGCGTGGCCGATCCCGCCCCCGGCGTGTACGCCGCCGCGTTCCCGGTGGACGAGGTGGCCGTCTACGAGTCGTGGACCCCCTACGCCCGGTGCATGGCCACCGGCAACCCGATCCTCTACCCCCGCCTGGGGCGCCGGACCGCCGAGGAGATCGGGCGGTTCTGGAAGCGCGACTCGGTGTCGAAGGTGCTGGAGGACAGCTCGTTCCTGGTGGTGCCGCTGAAGGCGCGCGGCCGGGTACTCGGTTTCGTCATCTTCACCCGCCGTCCCACCAGCCAGCCCTTCGACGAGCAGGACGTCAACCTGGCCGAGGAACTGGCGGCCAGGACCGGGGTGTGCCTCGACAACTCCAGGCTCTACAACCGTGAGCGCCGTACCGCGCTGACCCTGCAGAGCAGCCTGCTGCCCGTCGACCTCACCCAGCCGCTGGGCCTGACGATCGCCTCCCGCTACCTGCCCGCCAGCGATCTGGTCGGGGTGGGCGGCGACTGGTACGACGTGATCCCGCTGCCCGGCTGCCGGGTCGCCCTCGTCGTCGGCGACGTGATGGGGCACGGCATCAGGGCCGCCGCCACCATGGGCCAGCTCCGCACGGCCGCCCGCACGCTGGCCAGCCTGGACCTGAGCCCGGCCGACGTGCTGTTCCGGCTCAACCTGATGAGCCAGGACCTGGACGCCAGCCAGATCGCCACGTGCGTGTACGCCACCTACGATCCGGTCACGCGGCGGTGCGCGATAGCCTGCGCGGGTCACGTTCCGCCGATTCTGGTGCGCCCTGGCGGCGAGACCGAGCTGCTGGAGCTGCCGCCGGGACTGCCCCTGGGCATCGGCAACGAGCCCGCCGAGATGCGGGAGTTCACGCTTCCCGACGGCAGCGTGCTCGCCTTCTACACCGACGGCCTGGTGGAGAGCCGCGACCGGGACATCGAGGAGGGCATCAGCGCGCTGCGCGGCCTGCTCTCCGGCCAGGACCAGGACCTGGAGGAGGTCTGCGACCTCACGATCGGCGCCCAGCGGCCGGGGCACGAGCGCGACGACATCGCCCTGCTGCTGGCCAGGGTGTCCGAGCTGACGGAGAAGGAGTTCGTCGAGACGTCGCTGCCCGCCGACCGCCGCTCCGCCGCACAGGCCCGCCGCTTCGTCCGGGCCACACTCGGAGGCTGGGGACTCGACTCCCTGTGCGACAACACCGAGCTGATGGTCAGCGAGCTGGTCGCCAACGCGGTCGAGCACGGCCAGGGCGAGGTCGAGCTACGCCTGCTGCGCGGGCCCACGCTGGTCTGCGAGGTGTCCGACAGCTCCGCGTCCGAGCCGGTGATGCGGGAGGCGTCCACCACCAGCGACACCGGTCGCGGCCTGCACCTCATCAACTGGCTCGCCCACCGCTGGGGCTCCCGCCTCACCCCGAAAGGAAAGATCGTCTGGATCGAGCAGCGGCTGCGTTAACATCCTCTCCGCCCTGCCGCGTGTGCGGCTTCGGGTGGATCGCCGCTTCGCCGCACGGTGCCGGGATCACTCCCGGTCCTGCCCGCGCCCCACGGTCGTCCGGTCAGACCGGCAACGTCACCGGCCTGTTCCCGCGCCGTTGACGTGCTCGGCGTGGGAACAGGCCGGTTGGTGTGCGGCGTGTCTTCGCGGCCGTGCGGCTCAGCGCACCTGGTAGATCGCGGTGGTGCCGCTGACCTCGTTGCCCACCACCAGGAGCGCGTGGCGGGTCGGGCTGTCGGAGGCGGAGATGAACAGCACGCCCTCGGGGCCTACGTCCCCGGCGGTGCCGTCCGCGACCGAGCCGGCGAAGTCGCGGGTGTTGAGGTATCCGGCCAGGCTCGGCGCCCGGGGATTGTCGATGTCGTAGGCGACGATCCCGCCGACCCGCTCCAGCCCGGCGAAGGCGTAGGTGCGGCCGCGCACCTCACCGACCGCGACCCCCTCGGGCTCGGGGCCCTTGTTGTCACTGCGGCTGTCGAAGGAGTCGTTCGCCTCGTTGTCGGCGTTGAACGCCTCGGGCAACTCCTTGGCGACGAGCCGCTCCAGCTCGTCGCCGGAGTCCCAGACGAGCGCTCCGGAGGCGGACCTGATCGAGATCGAACGGGCGCCGAACGCGTGCAGCTCGGTGTAGGCGCCGCTCGCGTCCCTGGGCGAGTCGACGGCCACGTTCAGCCGGCCGAGCTCGCCGTCCTTCTTGAGGTTCTCCGCGTCGGGCATCGCGAGGTTCAGCGACTTCACCCTGACCTCGTCGGCGTGGCAGCCCCAGTCACGCCCGTCACCCTCGTTCGCGGTGACCAGGTAGGTGCGCCCGCGGTCGCGGAAGTGCGCGATCCCGTCGGGCTGGTAGAGGCCCTTCACCGGCCTGGGCCTGATGTCGATCTTCCCGTCCCTGTCCGAGGCGTCGAAACCGCTCTTCGACCAGTCCTTCAGGCCCAGCGGGACGACGTCGCGGACCTCCACCCGCTGCAGGTCGACGATCGCGAGCGCGTTGTTCTCCTGGAGGGTGACGTAGGCGGTGTCACCGTCGACCGTGACGTACTCGGGTTCCAGGTCCTGGGCGGCGGTGGCCCCGGGACCGGTGATCCGCACCCCCTTGGCCCGCAGCCGCTCGGCGTCGAACTTCTGGAACCCCGCGGTCCGCACCGTCCAGCGCTTCAGATCGACGACGCTCACCGAGCCCTCGGGGTCGACCTTCTCCCCCTCGCAGTAGGAGGACGGCTCGCCCTCGTTGGCCACGACCACCCGGTGCCCGTCGGGGGTGAAGGTCACCATGTCGGGCAGCGCGCCGACGGTCACCTGCTTGAGCTTCTTCCCGCTCCGGGCGTCGAAGAAGGCGACGGTGCCCGGGTCGGTCTTGACCGCGGCCTGCTGGGCGACGGCGACCAGACCGTCGCGTACCGCGACGCTGTTGGCCCCGGGGGTGGCCAGGGTGGCGACCTTGCGAGGCTTGCGCGGGTCGCGGATGTCGAGCACGTCAACGGTGCCGGCCTGCGCGTTCACGACGAACACCCGGCGGGTCTTGGCGTCGTACGCGGTGATCTCCGAGGCACCGGCGGCGACGGTGCCGGTGGTGTAGCGGCCGAGGAAGGTCAGTTCGATGCCTCGGGGGCCGGATTCGGCGGCGGCAGGGGCCACGGCCGCGGGCAGCAGGATCAGGCCGGTGGCCGCGGCGACGGCCGCTCGGGTGAAGGTCGTGGTGCGCATAGGAGAGATCCTCACGACATACCGTGACTCTTCCCTGACGCCGAGATGACCGGGAGATGAAGCCGTCCGGTCGGATGCGCTCCCGGACGTGCCGGTCATGTCCATTGACGCGATGACTACTGGCGGGCCAGGGGTTACGGTCAAGATGAGGGCCGGGAGAGAACCCGGGAGGGCATCGGGAGGGCATGATGACCATCGACGTACCCGAGGCTTACCGTCGCGCGCTGGACGACTTCGGCGCTCTCGTCCACCGGATCGGCCCCGACCAGTGGGAGAATCCGACGCCGTGCGTCGACTGGGACGTGCGCTCCCTCGTCAACCACGTGGTCGGCGAGAACCTGTGGGCTCCCGAGTTGCTGGCCGGGCGGGCCCACGCGGAGATCGGCGACGCCTTCGAGGGCGACCTGCTCGGCGACGACCCCATCAAGGCGTTCGACACCTCGGCCGTGCCCGCCATCCAGGCGGCGATCGATCACCGGGTCCTCGACCGCGTCGTCCACCTGCCCTTCGGCGACGTGCCCGGCCGGGAGTACATCACCGAACTGTTCGCCGACGCCCTCATCCACACCTGGGACCTGGCCCGCGCCATCGGCGCCGACGAGCGGCTCGACCCGGAGTTGGTCGCGGCCTGCGCCACCTGGTTCGCCGACGCGGAACCCGGCTACCGGCAGACCGCGGCCGTCGGGGAGCACCAGGCCGGAGAGCACCGGAAGGTGCCCTCCGACACCGACGCGCAGACCCGGCTGCTGGCCTCCTGGGGCCGCCGCGCGTGACCGCCCGTCCCCGTGGACTCGGCCTCTGTGATCAGTACGGCTAGCGAGCGGTCGGCCGCTTGCCGTGGTTGGCCTTGTGCTTCTTGCGGGCCTTGCCCTTACGCGATCTTCTGGCCATGCCGACCACCCCTTCCCTGAGGTCCTTCCAGGTCCCGCGAGTGCCGGCCTCCGTGATTCCGGACCCGTGATTCCGGACCCGTACGGGACTCGATGCCACCGGTTCAGACCTTCACGTTCCTCCTGCGACGCCCGGCGCACAAGGCCCGAACCGCGATCCGCCCCGCTCCGGTGGGTGCGTTGCCCCAACCTTGACGATCAGCGCCTCCCGCACCTGAGGATCCTCCCCTCCGGCCAGGTTCTAGGCTCGCCCTCATGCGCGAGAAGCTGATGGCCCGCTGGCTGTCCCTGTCCGGCCCCGAGGCCGAACCCCTCGGCCGTGAACTGATCACCCGGTACGACGAGCCGCACCGCAGGTATCACACCACCACCCACCTGGAGGCCGTGCTCGCCCACATCGACACCCTGGCCTCTCATGCCGAGCACCCGGACCTGGTACGGCTGGCGGCCTGGTTCCACGACGCCGTCTACGACCCGCGGCGCGGCGACAACGAGGAGCGGAGCGCCATCCTGGCCGAGCGCGCGCTGCCGGAGATGGGGCTCTCCCCCGAGGCGGTGGCCACGGTCGCCCGGCTGGTCAGGCTGACCGTCACGCACGCCCCCGCACCGGGCGACGCGGACGGGGCCGTGCTGTCCGACGCGGACCTGGCGATCCTGGGCGCGTCGCCGGAGGTCTACGCCGCCTACGCGACCGCCGTGCGCGAGGAGTACGCCTTCGTGCCCGACGACGCTTTCAGGTCCGGCAGGGCCGCGGTGCTGCGCTCACTGCTCGACCTTACGGCGATCTTCCACATCGCCGATCTGGAGGAGCCGGCGCGGGCGAACATCATGGCGGAGCTTGAGCGGCTGTGAGCAGGTGACCACCATAATTCAACAGTATTTCCCGGTACCCGCCGTGGTATTTTGGTGGAATCTGGTGAATTAAAGGGAGTGAGTCAATGCTCGCCCAGCAGCGGCAGCAGGCGATCCTGGAGAGGGTGCGGAGCAGGGGCGGGGTCAGGGTCGCCGATCTCGTCCGGGAGCTCGGCGTGTCCGACATGACGATCCGGCGCGACCTTGAGGTGCTCTCCGAGCGCGGGCTGGTGGAGAAGGTCCACGGTGGCGCCACCGCCACCGGGTCCGGCTCGACCGAGGAACCGGGCTTCGCCGCCAAGTCGGCGCGCCAGCAGGCGGAGAAGGAGACGATCGCCCAGCAGGCCGCCCGGCTCGTCCGGCCCGCCACCGCCATCGCACTCTCCGCGGGAACCACGACCTGGACGCTCGCCCACCACGTGACCGACGTGCCCGAGCTGACCGTGATCACCAACTCGATCCGGATCGCCGACGTCTTCCACCGCTCCCCCAGGGCCGATCGCACGGTCGTGCTCACCGGCGGGGTCCGCACCCCCTCCGACGCGCTGGTCGGCCCGGTCGCGGTCACGGCGATCCGGGGACTCCACGTCGACACCCTCTTCCTCGGCGTGCACGGGATGAGCGCCCGAGCCGGGTTCACCACACCCAACCTGCTGGAGGCCGAGACCAACCGCGAGCTGGTCGCCTCCGCGCACCGCCTGGTGGTGCTCGCCGACCACACCAAGTGGGGCACGGTCGGCATCAGCACGATCGCCGAGCTGGCCCAGGCCCACATCGTGGTCACCGACTCCGGCCTGGCCGAGGAGGCCCGCGAGGAGCTCGCCGCCTCGGTGGGAGAGCTGATCATCACAGAGCCACAGCAGGAGAGCGAGAGCGTCGGCCGATGAAGCGTACGATCACCCACCTGGCCGACGGCCGGGAGCTGTTCTACTTCGACCGCCGCGACGACGCCGACCGCGGAGCGGTCGACAGCCGCGACCTGCCGCCCCGCCCCGCCGCCTCCGAGTTGCGTTACGACCCGCTGACCGAGGAGTGGATCGCGGTGGCCGGACACCGCCAGGGCCGCACCTTTCTGCCCCCGGCCAGCGAGTGCCCGCTCTGCCCTTCCACCTCCGGCAACCTCACCGAGATCCCCTCCGCGGCCTACGACGTGGCGGTCTTCGAGAACAGGTTCCCCTCGTTCTCCACCTATCTGGGCGACTATCAGCAGGTCGGCGGGTTGAGTGAGGTCCGCCCCGGGGTCGGCCGCTGTGAGGTGGTCTGTTTCACCGCCGAGCACGACTCCTCATTCGCGATGCTCCCCCCCGAGCAGGTGGAGCTGGTCATGGAGGCCTGGATCGACCGTACGGCGGAGTTGTCGGCGATGCCGGGCGTGGAGCAGGTGTTCTGTTTCGAGAACCGGGGAGCCGAGATCGGCATCACTCTGGCCCACCCGCACGGCCAGATCTACGCGTACCCCTACGTGACCCCGCGCACCAAGCTGACCCTCGGGGCGGCCGGGCGCCACCGGGAGCGGACCGGCGGCAACCTGTTCGCCGACGTGCTCGCCGCGGAGCGGGAGGCCGGGGTCCGGGTGGTGGCCTCGAACGAGCACTGGACGGCGTTCGTCCCGGCCGCGGCGCGCTGGCCGGTGGAGGTTCACCTCTACCCCCACCGGCAGGTCCCCGACCTGGTCGGACTGGAGCCCGCGGAGCGCGCGGCGTTCGGACCGCTCTACACCGACGTGCTCCGCCGCCTCGACGGGCTGTTCGGCGTGCCGATGCCCTACATCGCGGCCTGGCACCAGGCGCCGGTCAACACCGGTCGCGACCTGTCGTACGCGCACATGGAGCTGTTCAGCATCCGCCGCGCACCGAACAAGCTGAAATATCTCGCCGGCTCCGAGTCGGCCATGGGTGCCTTCGTGAACGACGTGCTGCCCGAGGAGGCAGCACACCTTCTGCGCTCTGTTGTCACGAACTAATCACCAATTGGTCTCGTCTTGAAGTCGCGTGACCCTGTGTTTACCACTACTATCCTTCCCACATCGGCTGCAACAGCCGATATGCCTAATCCCAGGCGCATCGCCCGGGAGCCGGGGAACCACCGCACCTGGGGTGAAACCACTTCGGTGGAAGGGCGTTCTCCAGCCCGAACCCGTCAGCTAACCCGGTAGGCGGAAGGAGAGGAGAGTTCGTGGCGGCCCCGTCCCCCACGTTCCGTCGGCATGCGGCTCTGGCCCTTTGTTTGAGCCTGGTCGCCACGTTCACCCTCGGTGCCCCCACCGCGGGAAGCGCGGAGCCCAAGCCGACCGAGGCCAAACTCCGCGCCGAGCTGGCCAAGCTCGGCAAGAAGGTCGACGGGCTGATCGAGGCATACGCGGCCAAGCGCGAGTCCCTCAAGAAGGCACAGAAGGCCGAGGCCGTCGCCAAGCAGAACCTGGCCAGGGCCTCCGACCTCTACGCCAGGGCGGAAAAGCAGGTCGACTCCATAGTCCAGCTCCGCTACCAGAGCAGCATCGGAGGGCTGCCCGCGCTGCTGTTCGCCGACGACATGGGTGGAGCAGCGGTGATGGAGCAGCTCACCGCCCAGCAGAGCGCGCACCTACAGGGCTTCGCCGAGAGCTTCGAACGTAGGAAGAGGGCGACCGAGACGGCCGCCAGGCTCACCGACGAAATCGGTGAGGAGGCCAAGGAGATGCAGACCCAGCGTGACGAGGTCGAAGATCTGATCAAGGACATCAAGAACAGGCTCGACCAGCTCGCCCCCGTCGGCTCCGGGCGCCGCGCCGACGGCAGCTGGGCCCCGCAACTCCCCACCGGCGCCGACAACATCACCGACCGGACCCGGATCATGCGTGAGGCCGTCAAGAGACGCTTCAACCTTCCGTACGCCGTCGGTTGCTACCGGTCCGCGAACGACGGCGGCGAGCACCCCCTCGGCCGCGCCTGCGACTTCATGATGAGCACCGGCGGCACGATGCCCTCAGCCGCCAACCTCCGGCTCGGCGACGAGATCGCCGCCTGGGCCATCAAGAACAAGTCCAAGCTCGGAGTGAAGTACGTGATCTGGCGCCAGCGCATCAACCACGGCTCCGGCTGGAGAACCATGTCCAACCGCGGCGGCATCACCGCCAACCACTACGACCACCCGCACATCTCGATGTACTAGGAGCTGTTTGAAGTTCGGATCTAGATGAGGATCGGTGGTTAGCTGCCGTGACTGGTAGAACTCGGATGTGGCACGCTTTGATGTGACCGATGCCGAGTGGGCTTTGATCGAGCCGCAGCTGCCGCTGGCGGCGACCGGGCCGCTGCCACGGCGGGTGCGCGACCAGTTCAACGGGATCTTGTGGCGGTTTCGCACCGGGTCCAGCTGGCGTGACGTCCCGGAACGCTACGGGTCTTGGTCCACCGTCTACTCCCGGTTCAACTCCTGGGCCAAAGGCGGCGTGTTCCAGGGCCTGATGGACGCGCTGATCGCCGAGGCCGCATCGCGAGGACAGGTCGGGCTGGAACTGGTCAGCGTGGACTCCACGATCGTGCGGGCGCATCAGGACTCGGCCGGGCTGGCGGTCGCCGGGGAAACCCTGGACGCGCTGGAGCAGGCGCTGACCGAGGAAAAGGGGGCTCCGCTTCCCGAGCAGCCGCCGGTGCTGCGGGTGACGCGCCGCAGGCCCCACCCGATGCCGACGCGCCACAGGCGGACGATCGCGCCGCCATCCGGCGACGCCGTGAAGCTCGGGCGGAGGCGGCCGCGCTCGGCCGATCCCAAGGCGGACTGAGCAGCAAGATCCATGCCGTGGCCGATAGCGCGGGGTTGCCGCTGGTTTTCGTGCTCACGCCTGGGCAGGCCGCTGACTGCCCGCAGTTCACCACCGTCCTGGACGAGATCCGCGTGACCGGGCCGGTGGGCCGGCCCCGGACTCGCCCTGCAGCGGTGGCCGCGGACAAGGCCTACTCCTCCAAGGCCAACCGGGCCTATCTGCGTCGCCGTGGGATCAGCGCGGTCATCCCGGAGAAGAGTGACCAGCAAGCCAACCGGAAGAAGAAGGGGGCGGCCGGTGGGCGGCCCGTCACGTTCGATCCGGAACGCTACCGGCAGCGCAACACTGTCGAACGCTGCTTCCAGAAGATCAAGACCTGGCGTGGCCTGGCGACCCGCTACGACAAAGCCCCGGAGAGCTACGAGGCCGGACTCTACCTCCGGGGCTCGATCATGTCGTTAAGACTCCTCACCTCAACCACATGATGATCCGAACTTCAAACAGCCCCTAGCTAGGGAACGGCCTTGAGCAGCCAGAGTTCGTTCTCGTCATGACCTGGTTCGAACTGCACCACGCGCGCGCCCGGGTCGGTGGAGGCGTTTGCGACTGCCAGCACCTTGCCTGAGTGCTTGGCGATGAGCCGGTAGACGCCCGCCTCGTGCTCCTTGAGGTACCAGATCTGGCTGGGGCTGCCATTGATGCCCCACTGCATCGCGAAGTCGGAGTTCTGGTTCGCCACGCTGACGTCCAGGGCCTTGCCGGAGTGTTCGGCGATGAACTTGTAGCCGCCATCGGCGGGTTCCAGGTGGAAGATCTGGTTGGTCCGGCCGTGGGGGGTCCACTGGATCACCCAGCCACCGTCGGACATGTCGCATTCCTTGATGTCGAGGGCGAGCCCGGACTTCTTGTTGATCAGGGTGGCTCGGGCCGGGATGTCCATGGGGGTCCTCTCGAACTGGAGCGGTAGGTGGCGGTGCGCCGCCTTGTCTCCATAAGAGACGATTACGCACGGGAAATCACCCTTCGGCCGTGACCGCTTCCGGACAGGGTTCCCGCTGCAGGAAGGGTTGCGTCCACGGAGGTGGTGTACGAGTTTCCCCAGGTAGCGGGCGTGGCGTCGTGAAATAAGGACGGCCATCGCGTGATCCTTCGAGTACGAAGTAACAAGATCGAAGGAGAAGAAAGCGATGGCCGTGAACAACAGTGTGGACCCCGCCTCGTGGTTGGCGGAGCGGATCGAGCACCACGACCCGGATCTGTTGCGATCCATGGTGAAGACCATGGCCGAGACGTTGATGTCGGCCGAGGCCGACAGTGTGTGCGGCGCCGAGTACGGCACCCGCAGCGACGAGCGCACCAACCGGCGCAACGGCTACCGAAGCCGCGACTGGGACACCCGAGCCGGCACCGTCGAGCTCGCCATCCCGAAACTACGCTCGGGCTCCTACTTCCCCGACTGGCTGCTGGAACGCAGGCGCCGGGCCGAACAAGCCCTGATCAGCGTGGTGGCCACCAGCTACCTGCTCGGGGTCTCCACCCGGCGGGTGGACAAACCGGTCGAACAGCTCGGCATCAAACACATCTCCAAAAGCCAGGTCAGCGAGATGGCGAAGGTCCTGGACGCCCAGGTGGAGGCCTTCCGCACCCGGGCGTTGGACGCCGGCCCGTATGCGTTCGTCTGGCTGGACGCGTTGACGCAGAAGGTCCGCGAGGGCGGGCGGATCATCAACGTGCACGTGCTGGTGGCCACCGCGGTCAGCTCCAACGGCAACCGGGAGATCCTCGGGCTGGAGGTCACCTCGGCCGAGGACGGCGCCGGCTGGCTGGCGTTCCTGCGCGGCCTGGTCGCCCGCGGGCTGGGCGGTGTGCAGCTGGTCATCTCCGATGCCCACACCGGTCTGGTCGGGGCGATCGGCGCGACGTTGCCGGGGGCCTGCTGGCAGCGCTGTCGCACCCACTACCTGCGCAACCTGCTCACCACAGTCCCGAAGTCGGCGCAGCCGTGGGTGGCGACCCTGGTGCGCACCATCTTCGACCAGCCCACCGCCGAGCAGGTGCGCACCCAGCACGCGTGGGTGATCGAGGCGTTGGAGGCCAAGTATCCGGCCGCGTGCGAGCACCTGGACAGCGCCCAAGAGGAACTGCTGGCCTTCGCCGCCTTCCCCCGGGAGATCTGGAAGCAGATCTGGTCGAACAACCCTCAGGAACGGTTGAACAAGGAGATCCGCCGCCGCACCGACGTGGTCGGGATCTTCCCTGACCGGGGCTCGATCGTCCGTCTTGTCGGTGCGGTTTTGGCCGAGCAGACCGACGAGTGGATCGAGGCCCGCCGCTACATGGGACTGGATGTCCTGGCCAAGACCCGGATGCGGGTCATCACGAGCGACACATCGCAGCAGAAACCCATCCCGCAGACACTTACGGCTTAACCTGCAGAAACAGGATCACGCGGAGATCAACTCGTACACCACTTCGCTGGACGTGACCGCAGGAAGGCGGCGGTAGCCCGTCGCCCCCCTTCCTGGTTGGCCCTCCGCTCACGAACGTGTCCCCAGCCTCCAGGTGGCGGAGTGTACGCGGGGCCGTCCTATGGGTCCGAAGCCTCCGGCCAGCCTAGAGATCCGAACTCCGTACAGGCTCTAGGGCAGGTCTCCACCCTTTAGACTTCGGTGTCCGCCCTGCCAAGACGCGCTACGAACTCGACTTGAGGTGAGCCGAGAGGGCCCCAGTCGCTGAAGCTGGCTACTGCGTTCTTGACCAGGGCACGAGTGGCCTGTGTCCATTCCTCTGCTGTGGTTGCAAACAGCAACCGGTCGGCGCGTAGCCAAGCGGCCGCACGGCACTTCTTGAGGACCTCCCGCCTGCCCTCCTTGCCGGTTAGCTCGCCGGGCGTCTTGCACTCTGCCACGGTCAGAACATCGTCGGTGTACGCCACCAGGTCCACCTCAACTTGCGGTCGGTTCCCCCGCAGAAACGCGACCTCCTCCAGGTCGTCGAACATCCCACGCTGTTCCTTGCGCTGCTTCCGCAGGTACGCCGACAGCAGGGCGGGCACCTCGCCGTGTTCGCTCAGCACATGACGGCCCACTGGGTGCAGGTCGTAGAACCATGTCGGTTCGTCTGCGGGAAGCTTCCACGCGTGCCGATCAAGGTCGTTCAACGCGTCGCAGCGGACACAGCTCCAGCGCTGGCCGAGTTTGTCGACCGTCTGGAACTGCTTCTGCTCGCAGGTCGCGCACCTGAGTACCATTCCCCGGCGCAGTATTCCGGCGCGGAGTGCGGCATCGGCATGTTCGCGGACGTCGGACAATTCCAGATTAGCCACTCGCGCGCAGATGCCGGCGAACGCCAGTACACCTTCGGTCGATGAGAGCGAGACACCCTCCCCATCGGGGTACGCCTCATTGGTTTTGGCGCTAGTCGCCAGCATGGCGCGGAGAGCCGGCAGCAACGGGCCACCAAAGAGATCGACGTATCGCCGACGCCCGCCGAGCATGCTGGCCAGTAGCGAGGTGCGCCGTCCGGCGTCGCTGGGCAACGCGGAGAGGTCGTGCTCGGCTGCTTTCGCTCGGACCCAGGCGGCGAGGCTGAGGTGTCGGAGTGCGACACGTGCGAGGGCGTTTTCCGGTCGGGTCCCTGTCAGGACGAGGCCATACCGTCGTGATCCATATGTCACGCCATGGCGACTGCTGCGTGCCCATGTCGGCATGAACGGCGGCTGGTCGGTGAAGATCTCCTGACTGTCCAACCCACGTCGGCGTACGGTGTGGCCCGGCTGCCAATGAACGTCGACTTGCCATTCCAGATCCGCATGCGCGGCCAGTTCCCCGTTGACCAGCACCGGCGCCGGCAAGGGAGCGGCCATGTGGCTCGTGCCGTCTTCCGCCACGGATATCGGCACGGTGACCTGGCTGTCCCACTGATCCTGCACGGCCAGGCCCACTGTCGCACCCTGCCGCCACGGCAGTTCCGGGCCCAGGATGACGGGGATGGCGTTGTCGTTCTGCGGGCTTCTCGTCGGGTACGCCGCCAGAAGGCGTTCACGCCAAAGCTCTAGATCATCTTTCGACCGCGACATCGACGTGATCACGAGGCGATTGCCGCTCCGAGCGAGGTCCCGTGCGATCCTCGCCACGCCGTATCCAATGGGCCACGATACGGTGTTCTCATTCGCGCCCAGCATGGACGGCAGCCAGTAGGTGTTGCCGTATGTCAGTTGCCAAAGGTGGGACAGCGCGAAATCCTCCGCGCTGTCGCCCACCACCAAGAGCCCCGTACGGTGGAAACCGAGGCCGGTGACGATCTCGACCAGATGTGCCTTGGTGCGCTCATGCGCGGTCGGCGTTGTCCGTCTGTCCACCCCGAAAGCCAGGCCCGGATGCCACACCAGCTCGTTGGGCACCAAGCCGTCCGGCTGGCCTAAGAGCCAGGACGTTAGCGTTTTCCGGGCATCATCATCAAGCTCAGGTTCCTCCGCGTCGCGTGACGGCGGGGCGGCAACCCCGGCATAAGAGGCTACCGCGGCACCGAGTACGCCACCCCAGTCTGTCGGGCAGGCAAGAACAGATGCGTGCCATGCACCAGGCATGTCGAGGACGTTCGCGAAGTGACCACTCGACTCCTCGCCCAGTGACATGACGTGCTCATGCCACTCATCACCTGTGAGCCGGGACCGGTAGGACGAACATGCGGCGATGACCTGTTTCCGGGCCGCCTCGTCCTCTGCGCTCGGTACATCGTCGGCACGCACCATGGCGAGCGATCGCTCGCGGTCGGCCCCTTCGAGAGGCTGGTCGTCCTCTCCTCTAAGGGAGATGAAACCGGGATGGAAGTGCTCGACATCCGCGACTGTCGGGCTGTATGTCACGACGAAGTCGGGGTCGTATGCCTCACACGCCCGTAGAAGCACCGCGTTCACCTGCCCGCCCTGGTGCGGGACAACCGCGAAGCCAGCACCGCCCCAGACTTTTCCCGCCCGATAGAGCGCGCGGCGCACCCAGTAGCTCCAGTGCTTGCCACCTTCGACCACGATGATGACTCGCGGCGGACGAGGGGTAATACTGACCGAGGCGTAGGACAGGGTCTCGTTTGAAGCCACTTCCGAACTAAACCATGGCCTACCGACAGGCACCCAGCGTCAGTTCGTCGCCAACGCCTCCCATGAACTCCACACCCTGCTGACCCGGCAGCGAGCACTTGGCCAGGGTGAGGCGGTGCGAGCCGCAGGTCTTGCTAACGCGGATGCTAACAACGAGTCTGGACAGCCCTGGACAACCATGGACTGAGGAACCCCAAAGAGCCTGCCTCACCGGGCCCGGAAGACGGCGGTGGACGGTCCTGGACGGTCGTGATCTAACTCGTAATGAGGGGGGCGCAGGTCAAGCGGGACCAGAGTTGGAAAGGCCGGACTGCCGGGAGACCTCCCGATGCAGATCGAGCAGCTCCGTCAAGGGAACAGGACGCCGATCGGTGGCATCGATGTCGTGCTGGGCTTCGGCCGACCACAGGGGCGGCGCGAACGAAACGCCCTGATCGAGAGGGAGGGAAGCCGTCTCCTCCTGCCAGCCTGACCAGCGGAAACTCTCATAGAAGCCAGTCAGCCGGCCGGACAGCAGCCAACAGAGCCAGCTTCCATAACCCAGCTCCAAGGATTCCCACTCCAGGCAGTCCGGAGCGAAATAGAGTACATGACCGGGCTCACCCGGCAGCGAACCGGCAGCGGCGACACCGCCTTTGATCGCGAAGACACCACCGAGCACGTCATAGGCGACGATCAGCAGAGACGGCGCCGTGTACGCGGAAGTGGTCTCAGGCAGGGTGTTCGCCCGCAGCAGGTCAGGCATGCCGGGCAAGCCCGAAGAGCCTCCCAGCACGCGCACCCACCCGCGGTCGATCAGCAGGCCACCGGAGTGCAGGGCCATGGCCCCCAGCCATGACCGCGCCGACACCTGCAGTTCATGCAGGCACGTACGGCCCCGCCCGACCTCCCCCGATGGCAGCATCCTTGTGGTCACGTCGCTGGTGGCGACTTCCTCCAGGAGCGCCGGCCACGCCGGATCGTCAACGGCGACGAGTTCTTCCACGGTTCGCACCCTGGCATGGTGGCACGAGGAATCTGGGTGGGGCGAGGTCGGTACAGCAGCGCCGTACAGCAACACCGTCTTACGCGATCACACACCACCGGCCTGCATCTGCCGCCTGACCAGGACACGAGTCGCGTGACGTGCATGCCGCCCTTCCCTACGGATCAGAAGGTTGGGGTTTCGAGTACCTCCGGCCGCACACATGCAAGAAGGCCCCTGAACAGGCGTTACGCCGTCAGGGGCCTTCTTCGGTTCTTGATCGTCGGAGCTTCTTGCTAACACCCTTGCTAACCGGGGCTCTTGGTTGGCTCCCACTGCTCGCCGACGGTGTTGGCGGAGCTGTCGGTCACGGAGGCTTCCATCGTTCGGATCATGTGGGTGCAGACATGGGCGTGACGGATGAGTTGGTCTAGGTGAGTTCGGTTTTGCCGAACATGCCTGGATGATCACTGAGCCTTTTCCAGCCTTCCACGTCACAAACAGCGCTCCCTGCCCCGCCGGCTACGGCGTGGCAGCCTCCGGAACGCGTAGGTGTCAGGGCTCAGCTTCGACCGCGTCCTGGCGCGGCTTGAGCCTGACGTCGACCCGAGAGAGGGGCAGATTCCGGCTCAAGCCGCCGCGCAGGAGCGGAATCCACGTGGGAAGCGCGTGACAGCGGGGTCGGTCAGGGTGAACGCGACCGGGGTACCCGGTGCGCCCCGACCGAAGCGGATGGCGTTTGGTCTTCATCCCGCAAGGTGGCCTGTGCTTCTTCGCACACGCGACTCAGCTTTCGAATTGACCAAAAAAGGAACCTGGAATGGAGGGTGGCAGCGCCGGGGGCCACGTTAGTGCGCTCGCGCACGCCCTTGCGCCGCGCGTTGTCCCGTTGCGGGATCGTCAATCGGTCCGGGTGCGGAGGCTCCGCGCCAGGGCGGGGATCATCACCGCCGCAGGGACGAGGTGTAGCCCGAGGAGGGCGATGATGGTGGCGGTGTTTGCCCCGACGAGGAAGGGCGGGACCAGTGAGATCGCGGTCAGCGACACTGCCGTCCACACGAATCGCTTGGTGGGGTGAGCGCTCCAACGAAGAAGAGCGGCGGCAATGACGACGCCCACGACCGAGAAGAAGCCGGTCACCACGGCGAACCCGGGCAACGGGATCGTCTCGCCACCATCGGGGATCTCGAAGTCGACGCCGACGGCCTGGGCAAGCGCAGCGGCGAGGGTGGTGGCCACCATCGCTGCGAGCGTGGCAATGAAGCCGGTGATGGCGAGCCCGCGGAGTCGGTGGGTGTGGCTGGTCTGGCCCGATGCCGGGCCTGCGACGACCCCGGTGTCATTCATGCTGTTCATGTCGTTCCTCCGTCATTCGGTAACTGGCGTACAGGGTGTGTTGACTGGCATGTGACGGTCCTGGCCCTGGGCGTGACGATGCGCACCCTCGCCGTGCGACGGCCGGGGTTCCGCAGGGCGCGGACGCCGGTGCCGCGGAGCCAGAACCCGGCGTCGCGTCCGAGGACCGGCCCGGGCTCGCCGTCGCGCAGCTCCAGCTGCACCCGCCCGCGGGTGACGACGCCGAACGCGTCGCACCACTCCGCCGCGACCACCGCGACACGCGCGCCACCTCGCAGCGCAAGCGTCCACACGGGACTACTCCGTGCCGTCCGCCGGCAGGCGCTCCGGCAGCCCGAGCCGCGGGAACTGGTCGTCGTGGAACGTGACGATCTCGGTGATCGCCCCGCCGGTGACGCGTAGGACGTCGATCGTCAGCGGCAGGTACGCACCCTCCTGCTTCCGCCAGAGATAGAAGGCGACGGCGGGCTGCCGGTTCACGGAGGTGAGGACGGCGCGCAGGTGCTTCATGCCCTCGAAGCCGCTCTCGACCCAGTCGTTCACCACCGTGTCGCGGCCGACGTACAGGCCCGGCGTGGGCGGCATCGAGCAGCGGACGTCGTCCCGCAGCAGTGCGGCGAGCCCGTCGACGTCCGTGGCCACGCTGGCGTCGGTATAGCGGCGCACCAGCTCGCGCGTCCCGGCGTCCTCCTCGCCGCCGGTCCAGTCCTGCCGCTCGGCGGGCAGGTGCTCCCGCATGCCGGCGCGGGCCCGCTGCAGCGCGCTGTTCACGGAGTTGACGGAGTCCCCGAGGAGCTCCGCGACGTCCTTCGCCGGCCAGCCGAGCACGTCCCGCAGGATCAGCACGGCCCGCGGGCGCGGCGCGAGGTGCTGGACTGCGACCAGGTACGCCAGCTCGATCGTCTCCCGCGCGACGGCGACGGTCTCCGGCTCGTCCGCGTCGCCCGCGGGCAGCTCGTCGAGCAGCCGGTCCGGGTAGGGCTGCAGCCACAGCACCTCGCCGCCGGTCGCAGGCTCCGGGCGGCACTTGGCGAGCAGGTCCAGGCAGGCGTTGGTGGCGATCCGGTACAGCCAGGCCCGGAACGTCGACCGCCCCTCGAAGGTCTCCCGCCGCCGCCAGGCACGGAGAAACGTCTCCTGCACGGTGTCCTCGGCGTCCTCGAACGACCCGAGCATCCGGTAGCAGTGCACGTGCAGCTCTCGCCGGTGCCGCTCCGCCAGTCCCGAGAACGCCGGCTCGTCGACCTCGTCCAGACCGCTCACGCCCAGCTCCTCCAGCCGCGTATCCGCACTCATCACGTCATCCTTCCGCCTCGTCGTGTCCCGTCGTAGGTGTGACGGGTGCGGGCGCGACAACTCATCACCAGGGTCGGTCGGCATGGCTGATCCAGTGACGGAGCACGACGCACGGTACGGCGAGGAGGGCGCGGGTCCGCCGGAGTGGGTGCGGGTGCGCGACCGCCTGGCGCGTGCCGGGGTCGCCTGGTTCACGACGACGCAGCGGGCATGGACGCACGGGCACGGCACGAGGTCCACCGAAAAGGATGGGCTTGATCTTGGAGCCGAGACTCGGCTCACCTGGGGAGATGCGCGCCCGAAGGGATTCGAATCGCTGGGCGACCTCGGTGACGCTCGCCCCGGATGACACCTGCAGCACGGCTTGGTACCGCTGCTCGACCATGCTCAGCTCCGCCAGCACTCAGCGAAGTGTCACACAGGTCCTGAGCACGATCTGTCGCGCAGATCATGAGACCTGACAGGTAGCACTTGGAAACGGATGAGACCTCCGATGAGGCTAAGTCGTCAAGGCTGCCCGCCTGCGGCGGTCGGCGCGCGTCGGGGCGGTCGCTGGCCGCGCTGCGGCTCTCCGGCCGGTCGCGGCCAGCGCCGCCCACGCGCATGACCACCGCCACGAAGGACCCGAGACGGCGAAGCTCAACGACGAAAGGGACATCAACTCGGGTATCGCATTCTCAGCTCGTCCATTGCGAGGTCCCAGAAGGACCTGTAACGGTTAGCGCCAGCCAGCCATGGCGCGAGATACCAGGCTTCCCACTCACCTTCAGCGGTGCTGACGTGGGGATTGAGGAGAGCCACTCCATCATCCCAATACCCGGCCAGAAAGGTGTCGGGCACATACTCCCCTCTGTAATGAATGGAGTCCTGCTCCAGTCCGTAGACGAAGTAGAGCTCGTCTGGCACGCTCCATGAGTTCTCCTGCTTGGGTGCTGACCAGCTCTCGGCGATCGAGGGATCGACATCACGGAGCCAGCCGACTTCCTCGACACGCAGCAGGCAGCAGTCATCGTCGCTGCCCCACCCGTTGGCGAACAGGAGAAACTGCCGGTAACTCGGCGGCAGCCCCACACCCAGCCGCTCTTCAAGCTCGCGGACCTCTGCTTCGGTAGCCGGGGGATACAGATCGCCGAGTGGACTGACCGCCGGGTGATCAGAACCCTCGGTCATCGGATGCCTTGCAGGGAAGCGTTCAGACCATGCGTACTGGGCACTCATCGCGAGAAGATATCCCGTTTCGAGTGGCTGCTGCACGTACAGCACAAGCTTGGGCCGTCCCTCCCGATAACCTCCAGGTGTGGGACATGCGCGAGATGATCAAGGTACGGCATCTATCGATGCTTAGCATCCCGCAGGTCACCCAGCACACCGGACCACAGGAGCGTCGCTCTCCTAAAGCAGGTGTCTTTTAAGTCGACCAGACGGGCCTAAAGGGGATTCCGTGAGGGGGTGGATGACCGTTCATCACATCGCTCAGCTCACCTTCGGTAAGATTGAGAGTGAAGGCGCTGCCTGCCTGTGAGGGGTCCCAGCCGCAGTCAAGAGCCCTCCGTATGGTCGCCGCCACGAGAGCCGGCCGTATAGTCATCGTTCGCTCCCCGAACCAGGCGTCCGGTCGAGAACAGGGGAGCTCCACCAGGAGAACCCGCCCCTGTCCCTCAGCCAGCTCCACCGCGTAGGTCAGTGATCCCCAGCTGTTTGCCTGGGAGTATGTGGGCTTGTGGCGGATCCGCCAGCGATAGGCGGTGCCGTCGACGCTGATCAGCCTTGAGCCCTTCTTAGGAATCGCCACGGAACCGGCCTCCTGCCTTGTTTCGTCCCTGCTCCGTAAGAGCACCGAAGACAGCGACAGGTAATGCGAGATGCTCGCCAGCGTAGCCATCGCTCAGTCTCATGATCGAGCAGTTTTCGCATGGCCGGACCCGGCGGTGCGGCCCTCCAGACCGGGAAGCACAGGGCACACCCAGGGCACATGGGCACGAGAAGCGGCGCGAAACGACGAGAACCAGCGAAAGCCAAAAGCCCAGATCAGAACGCCTTCTAAAAGATCGCCGCAGGTCAGTCATCATGACGGATCAGATCTCGATGTACTAGAAGAGATGCATACACGAGCTGAAATGATGTTCGTGTCGGTAGGTGATCACGCAGAGGCAGGCCGACGGTTTGGGAAGGCCTGACCGCGGCTGGGGCCGGCGAGCTTGGTGATCATTGCGGCGACGGGTTGACGAGCCTGCCTTCGTAGGCGGCGATGACGAGCTGAGCCCGGTCCCGGGCGTGCAGTTTGGCCAGGAGTCGGCCGATATGGGTCTTGACCGTGCCGACGGTGAGGTGCAGGTGCTCGGCGATCTCGGAGTTGGACATTCCCCTGCCGATGAGGGCGAGCACCTCGCGCTCGCGCTGGGTGATGTCGTCGAGGTCTCGCGCGGCCGGGGCGGGGTGGGGGCGTCGCAGGAATTCGGCGATGAGCCGACGGGTGACGGTGGGCGCGAGCAGCGCTTCGCCGGCGGCGACGACTTTGATGGCGGCCAGGAGCTCGGTCGCCGTGGCGTGCTTGAGGAGGAAGCCGCTCGCACCTGCCCGTAGCGACGCGTAGACGTATTCGTCCTGATCGAACGTGGTGAGGATCAGTACGCGGATGTCGGCGCCGGCCGGGTCGGCACAGATACGCCGTGTCGCCTCGATGCCGCCCATGTCCGGCATCTTCACGTCCATAAGGACGGCGAGACGGGCACGCGCCACCCTCCGGTGGGCGGTCGTAAGCGGGTCAGTTTCGGCCGGTGGGGCCCTCGGGTGGGGCGGGGGCGGTGGAACCGCGTACCACCAGTTCGGTGGCGAGTTCGACGTGGTGGGAGTCGACTCGTTCGCCTGCCGCCAGGCGCAGGGCCGTGCGTACGGCGACGCCGCCCATCTCTCGCAGCGGCTGGCGTACGGTGGTCAGCGGGGGCGAGGCCATGCAGGCGACCTGGGTGTCGTCGAAGCCGACGATGCTGAGATCCTCGGGCACGCGCAACCCTCGCGCCCTGGCCGCCTCCAGCACGCCGAGCGCGATGTCGTCGCAGCCGGTGAAGATGGCAGTGGGGACCTCAGGCAGGTCGAACAGGGCCGCGCCGCCCGTCACACCCTCCTGGTAGCGGAAGTGCCCCGCCCGTACGTAACCCGGAGGAACCGAAGCGCCTGCGGCCTCCATGGCGGCGCGGTAGCCGTGTAGCCGGGCCTGGTTGCAGGCGGCGGTGGCCGGGCCGCCGAGGTAGGCGATGCGCCGATGTCCGAGCGTGAGCAGGTGCTGCGTCGCGGCCAGGCCCCCGGCGAAGTTCGTCGAGCCGACGCTGGTGACCCCCCTGGTCTGCGGCAGGTTCAGCGGGTCGATCACGACCAGTGGCAACCGCACGCGGGACAGGGCGGCGAGCTGCCCGGCGGTCAACTCGCTGGTGATGGCGATCAGGGCCCGCCGTCCGGCCGTGACCAGGCCGCGCGCCCAGGCTCCGGCGCGGTCGGCGTTCGTCCGGATGCTCACCACGATCGCCGCGTCGACCTCGGCCCCGGCCTGCACAGCGCCCTGGACGATCTCGGTCGAGTACGCGTTGAGATCGGCGTCCAGCTCCACTTCGATCGTGTCCAGCACGGCCGCGTCGCCCCGGCGGCGCTGCGGCGGCGCGACGTAGTCGTGCTGCTCCAGCAACGACTCCACGAGGGAGCGGGTCACCGGGGAGACGTCACCTCGGCCGTTGAGCACCTTCGACACGGTCGCGACCGACACGCCCGCCGAGGCCGCGACCGTGGCCAGCGTGGCCCGTTTAGGACTGGCCGGCATCTGTTCCTCCCTGCTGTGTGGCGGAAGAGCCCGGTGTCGGTTCCACATCCACGCGGGTGACCAGTCGGCGGCCCAGGCCGACGTGACGCAGCGGGCCGGTCAATCGTATGTGGCCCCGGCAGGGCAGGTCGGACGCCGACGTGCCCACGAGCACCTCAAGGTCCCCCGGTTCGACGATACGCCGCAGGTCGCGCCCGGTGAACGCGGTCCGGTCGGCGGGCACGGTGAAGGTCGCCAGGGCGCTCGCGCCGGGCTCCAGCCGAACCCGGGCGAACCCGGTGAGCTGCCGCACCGGTCGGGTGACCTGGGCGACCACATCGTACAGGAAGAGCTGGACGACCTCCTCGCCCGCCCGGCCCCCGGTGTTGCGTACCCGCACCGACACGGTGAACTCGCCGTCGGTGGGCACCTCGGCGTCGCTGATCCGCAGATCGTCGATCTCGAAGGTGGTGTACGAGGCGCCGTGCCCGAACGGGAACAGCGGGGTCGGGTCGAGATTGCTGATGCCGTGGCTGTTGGAGCCCAGCGGCGGCTGCAGGTAGGTGCCCGGCTGCCCGCCCGGGCCGCGTGGGATCTGCACCGGCAGCTTTCCGCTGGGCTGCACCCTGCCGGACAGGACCCCGGCGACGGCCGCCCCGCCCTCCTCGCCGGGCATGAACGCCTGGACGAGCGCGGCGGCCGTCCCGGACACCCGGCCCAGCGCGTATGGACGGCCCGAGACGACGACCACCACGACCGGCGTGCCGGTGGCGACCAGCTCGGCCAGCAGGTCCTCCTGCACGCCGGGCAGCCGCAGGTCTTCGGCGTCGCAGCCTTCGCCCGACGTACCCAGCCCGAACATCCCCGCCAGGTCGCCGACGACGGCCACGCACACGTCGGACTCACGGGCCGCCTGGAGCGCGGCGACGAAGCCGGAGCGGTCGTCGCCCCGCACGTCGCAGCCTGGCTCGTGGATCAGCTCGGCATCGGGCAGCTCGGCCCGCAGCGCGTCGAGCAGGCTGGGTGCGGCCACGCCGAGCCCGAGCCCCGGATGACGGGGCAGCACGTGGTTGGGGAAGGCGTAGCAGCCCATGAACGTGTGCGGGTCGTCGGCGCAGGGGCCGACCACGGCCACCCGGCGCGGCCCCGGACGCCCCTCGCCGAGCAACGGCAGCGCGGTGCCCGCGTCGAGCAGCACGATCGACCGCTCGGCCAGTTCCCGGGCCAGTGCCCGGTTGGCCGGCGAGTCCAGGTCCACGGCCCGTGCCCCGGCCACCGACTTCTCCGGCGTCCAGTCCGGGTCCAGCAGTCCGAGCTGCACCTTCTGCGTGAGCAGGCGCCGGGCGGCCCGGTCGACCAGGGACTCCGGCAGCTCGCCCCGCCGCACCCGCCCGGCGAGGTGCTGGCCGAAGCCGAGCGTGTCGGGCAGCTCGACGTCGATGCCCGCGGTCAGCGCCTGCACCCCGGCCTCGTCGGTGTCCGCGGCGATCTGGTGCGTCGTCGCGAGGAACGGGATCGCCCAGTAGTCCGACACCACCGTCCCGGTGAACCCCCACTCGTCGCGCAGCAGGTCGGTCAGCAGCCACGAGTCGGCCGCGGCGGGAACGCCGTCCACGTCGGAGTACGAGTTCATGACCGAACGCGCGCCGCCCTCGACGATGGCGGTCTCGAACGTCGGCAGGATCATGTCCATCAGCTCGCGCCGGCCCATCGGCACCGGGCCGTGGTTGCGGGCCGCCCGGGAGGCGGAGTAGCCGGCGAAGTGCTTGAGCGTGGCGATGATCCCGGCGCTCTCGAGGCCGCGCACGTAGGCCGCGCCGAGCATCGCGACGAGGTACGGGTCTTCACCCATGGTCTCCTCGACCCGGCCCCAGCGGTAGTCGCGCACCACGTCCAGCACCGGCGACAGGCCCTGGTGGACGCCCACGGCGCGCATGTCCCGCCCGATGGCGGCGGCCATCCGCTCTACCAGGTCCGGGTCGAACGTCGCGCCCCAGGCGATGGCCGCCGGGTAGACGGTCGCGCCGTAAGTGGTGAAACCGGTCAGGCACTCCTCGTGGACCAGCGCCGGGATGCCGAGCCGGGAATGCTTCACCACCTCGGACTGCAGCCGTACCACCTCCGCGGCGCCCTCCGCCGCGGTCACCGGAGCACTGCCGAACACCCGCGTCAGGTGGCCGAGCCCGTGGCGGATCGCCTCCTCGAAGGGCACCCTCCCCGAGGCCGCGAAGACGTCCTGCATCGGGGCCACGTTCGCCGGGCCTTCGGCCTCCCCCTCGGGCTCCCCGCCCTGGTCGGCCTGCATGTCGTTGCCGAGCCACCGGCTGCCGAGCTGGCCGATCTTCTCCTCCAGGGTCATCTCCTCAAGGAGGGCGTCGACCCGGTCGGCCACGGGGAGTGCCGGGTCCTGCCACGGACGGAGGATCCGGCCCGCCGCGGAGGCCCCATCTAGCGCCGTCATCTGCTCTCTCCTCAAGAAAAACTCACCCGGACAACTTTCCGAAACTTTTCGGCGTGTTGCGGTAGCCCTGCTCGAATCCTGGCGCACCTGAGATGACCAGGAAAAGTCCCAGATGAGAGTACATTACATACCTTACATACGAAGCTCATGCCGATATGAGGCCACCCCTTGACAGGCAAGTAGCGGAAATCTAAATTTGCGTGCCACGCGGCCTGTTTCGGAAATGTTTCGACATGCTGGGCTCAAGAAGAGCGGATGCCTGGCAGCGGAGGTGCTGATCCACGACCGACGACCACCGCCACTGATGTTTCACATGGAGCCGCGCCCAGCTCGGCATTCGACATACGGAGATCAGCGTGGAGTCAACGACACCATCTCGCCGCACCTTCCTCACCCTCTCCATGGGCATCCCCCTGGGAGCCGCGCTGGCGGCCTGTGGCACTTCCGGCCCCACAGCGGCGGGCGGAGGCGGAGGCGGTGGGACCAAGGCCACTTACTGGTACTTGGCGGTCCAGCCGCAGGAGGGCGTGCGCACCCGGGCCGTGGAGCGGTTCAACAAGGCCAACCCCAACGGGCAGATCACCGGGACGATCCTCCAGAACGACGCGTACAAGACGAAGATCAAGACGGCGATCGGGGCGGGCCAGGCCCCCACCATCATCTGGGGTTGGGGCGGCGGGACCCTGCGCACGTACGTGCAGGCCGGCCAGGTGGAGGACCTCACCTCGTGGTTCGACCAGAACGCCGCCGTGAAGGACCGGCTGTTCCCCTCCTCCTTCGGGGCGGCCACGATCGACGGCAAGATCTACGCGATGCCGTGCGAGACCATGCAGCCCATCGTCCTGTACTACAACAAGAAAATCTTCGACCAGGTCGGCGTGCAGCCGCCGGAGTCGTGGGGCGACATCATGGCCCTGGTCCCCAAGTTCAACGCCGCCGGCATCGCCCCGTTCTCCCTTGGAGGCCAGTCCCGCTGGACGAACATGATGTGGCTGGAGTTCCTCTTCGACCGCATCGGCGGCCCCGAGGTGTTCCAGGCCGTGTTCGACGGCAAGAAGGACGCCTGGTCCCACCCCGCCGCCCTCGACGCCCTGACCAAGCTGCAGGACCTCGTCAAGGCGGACGGGTTCATCAAGGGCTTCTCCTCGATCACGGCCGACTCCAACGCCGACCAGGCCCTGCTGTACACCGGCAAGGCCGCGATGATGCTGCACGGCGGCTGGACGTACGGCAGCATGTCGACCGACGGCGGTGACTTCGTCTCCGGCGGCCACCTCGGCTACATGAACTTCCCGCCGGTCGAGGGCGGCAAGGGCGACCCCAGCAACACCGTCGGCAACCCGGGCCAATACCTGTCGATCTCGTCCAACGCGACCGCCGAGCAGAAGGAGATCGCCAAGAAGTTCTTCGCCACCGCCGTGCTCAGTGACGAGGAGGTCAAGGAGTGGGCCAGCACGGGCGCGGTGCCGATCGTCAACGGCGCCGACAGCGCGTTCGCCACCGCCAAGGACGCGGACTTCCTGAAGTTCGTCTACGGCATCGCCAGCAACGCCAAGTCGTTCGCCCAGTCCTGGGACCAGGCGCTCAGCCCCACCGCAGCCGAGGTGCTGCTGGACAACATCGCCAAGCTGTTCCAGCTGTCGATCACGCCGCAGCAGTTCGTGTCCAACATGAACGCGGTCATCGGCAGTTGAGCGCGTTCGCCACCCCCGTGCGGAGGGGGACGCCGCCGGCCGCCACGCGAGAGGCCCGAGGCGGCGTCCTCCCGTGGCTGGCCGTGCCGGCTCTGGCGGTGTTCGTCGCCTTCGGGGTAATTCCACTGGTCGGGGTCCTGTTCCTCAGCTTCACGTCCTGGGACGGGCTCGGCGACATCCAGATGTCCGGGCTCACCAGCTGGTGGGCCGTGCTCAGCGACCCCGGCCTCCTGCACGCGCTGTGGGTGACGTTGCTGGTGATGGCCGCCTCCTGGGCGGTTCAGACGCCGATCAGCATCCTGATCGGGGTGTTCCTGGCCGGGCACCAGCGCTATCGCGCGCTGCTGGCCGTGCTGTACTTCATCCCACTGCTGCTCAGCTCGGCCGCCGTCGCCATCGCCTACAAGGCGCTGCTCGATCCGAACTTCGGGCTCGGTGCCGGGCTGCACATCGGGCTGCTCGCACAGGACTGGCTCGGCGAGCCCTTCCTCGCCTTCAGCGTCGTGATCTTCGTGGTGTCGTGGCAGTTCATCCCCTTCCACTCGCTGATCTACCAGGGCGGCGTACGGCAGATCCCGCGCTCCATGTACGAGGCCGCCGAACTGGACGGCGCGGGCCGCGTCCGCAAGTTCTTCAGCATCACGCTGCCGCAGCTCAAGTACACGATCATCACGTCCTCCACCCTCATGGTCGTCGGGTCCCTGACCTTCTTCGACCTGATCTTCGTGCTGACCGCGGGCGGTCCTGGCGACGCCACCCGGGTGCTCGCCCTGGACATGTACAAGCGCGGGTTCCAGGCCAACCTCATGGGACCGGCCAGTGCCATCGCCGTCATCCTCGTCCTCGTGGGCCTGGCCCTGGCGTTGCTCCTGCGCCGGCTCGGCGGCGGCGACGCAGGAGCCAGCCAGATGGAAGGGGCCTGACCATGGGCTTGACCCACACGACCGGGCTCAAGCGGACCCCGGCGGCCGAAACGGAACCGCGCCGGCGCCGACCGCGTCCAGGCGGCGAACGCCCCAACTGGCTGGGCGGGGCCGCGGGCTGGCTGTGGCTGGCGATCGTGATCGTGCCGATCTACTGGATCCTCATCACCAGCTTCAAGGCACAGAGCACCTACTACGCCACCAACCCGCTGGCGCCGCCTACCGAGCCGACCCTCAGCAACTACAAGATGGTCATCGAGTCCGACTTCCCGCTGTACTTCCTCAACAGCCTCATCGTGACCGTCGGCGCGGTCGTCCCGGCGGTCACGGTCGCGTTCATGGCGGCGTACGCGATCGTCCGGGGCGGCGCCCACCGCTTCCTGCGCGGGGTGAACTCGCTCTTTCTCATGGGGCTGGCCATCCCGCTGCAGGCGACCATCATCCCGATCTACCTGATCATCATCCGGCTGCGCCTCTACGACTCGCTGGCGGCGCTGATCCTCCCGTCCATCGCCTTCGCGATCCCGCTGTCGGTGCTGGTCTTGGCCAACTTCATCCGTGACGTGCCCAAAGAGCTGTTCGAGTCGATGCGGCTGGACGGCGCGGGCGAGATGACGACGCTCTGGCGCCTGGCCCTACCGCTCACCCTGCCGGCCGTGGTGACGGTGACGATCTACAACGCGCTGACGATCTGGAACGGATTCCTGCTACCGCTGATCCTCACCCAGAGCCCCGACAAGCGCACGCTGCCGCTCGCGCTGTGGACCTTCCAGGGACAGTACAGCGTGAACGTGCCCGCCGTACTCGCCTCCGTCGTGCTGACCACGCTCCCCCTCCTGATCCTGTACGTGGTCGGCCGCCGTCAGCTGCTCAGCGGCCTGACGGCCGGTTTCAGCAAGTGACCTTTCCCGGGCGGTACGTGGCTTATGACGGATCGGATCTCGACGCACCGATGCGCCGGACAGGGCTCGGATCACCGCTTGGCGTCGAAGACGATCTCCACCCGCCGGTTCTTCGCCTGGTTCTCCTTCACCGGCCGTCCCTGGACGGCGTTGGGCACTCTGGGCCGTCTCTCGCCGAAGCCCACGGCCTGAAAGGTCACGCGTGACAGCTGCTGCGCAAGGACCTGCCGCACGGCCCGCGCCCGCCGCAGGGACAGCTCGTCGTTGTAGGCGTCGCTCCCCTGGTCGTCGGTGTGCCCCTCGATCCTGACCACCCCGCCCGCGGAGTCGGCCTGGATCCGCTCGGCGACCCGCCGCAGCCGCTGTTGCGCCTGCGGCGTCAGCGCGGCCCTGTCAAGCGCGAACAGCACGTCGCTGGTGAGCGCCACGGTGACCTGATCACCCTGCTTGGACTCGCTCTCGGCGCCGTCGAGCGACTCCACCTCGGCGATGACGTCCTCGACGGGGGCGAGGATGTCCTCCACCCCGGCCACGGCGTCCTCCGGATCCGCCCATGCGACCGCGGCCGGGCCCGCCACCAGGGTGAACGCGAGCGTGAGGACCGCGAGACGCTCAGGAGATCGGGACATCGGTGAACACGCCCAGCACTTTGAGGTCCACATTGATCTTCGTGACGTCCGGCGGCGGGGCGGCGAACGTGGCGTGCAGCGGCAGCACCTCACCCGGCTCGGTGAACACGTCGTAGTCGGAGCACAGGCACTTGGCCCTGGGGTACTTGCCCGTGCGCGCGACGGTGTACCGCTTGCCGTTGACCGGGTCGACCAGGCTGATCCCCGCCACGGTCAGGCCGAGGCCACCGGGGGTGTCCCCCATGTCGCTGCTCATCTGCCAGCGCTCGTCGCCCTTGTTGGTGACCGTCCAGGTCAGCGTGGAGAGCCGGCCCTGCCGCTTGAGGCCGGTGATCTGCACGGTCAGGTCGGCACCACCGGCTTTGACCTCCCTATCGGCGATCGCCTCGCCCTGCTCGGCGGGCGCGGCCTTCTGCTCGGCGGCCCCAGCGGCTTCGGAAGGCTCGGCGGACCCGGAAGGCTCAGCGGAGTCAGCGGAGTCAGCGGAGTCAGCGGAGTCGACGGGCTCGGTGGAGCCGGTGGCCTGCTTCTCCTCGCCGCCACCACCGCGCTGCTGCCCGGGAAGCACCCCGCAACCGGCCAGCACGATCGCCAGCACGGACGCGGCCACCGCCGGCGTGATTCCTCTTCTCAACGCGTCCCACCTCTAGTAGCCGTCATGGATCGAATCGAACCCGACCGTAGGCGAGACACCTTCAGGATCCGCATAGTGCGCTAAAGGCGCAGGCCGCGGCGGCGCCGTACCTCGCCGGCGAGTTCTTCTGCCCCGGCGAGGCCATGCCGGTCACCGAGAACGTCAAACTCTCCCATAGAGCTTGTTATCGCACCAACTGCACCATCTATCTCATCAAGGTCCAAAAGGGCTGCGGCCAGGGTCAGTAGCGCCTGCGCGGCACCCCTGCGGTCCGCGTGCTCGCGGAACGTACCGAGCGCCTCCTCCGCGGCCCCGCGGGCGACGTCGGGCCGGCCCTCCGCCATGGCCACCCTGGCCAGGATCACCAGCCCCGCGGCCTCGGGCAGCCGATCCCCCAGCCGCCTGAGCAGACCGAGACCGCGTTCGGCCCGCTCACGCGCCTCGATGGGGCGCCGCTGGTCCAGATGGAGCCCGGCGAGGTCGAGCGAGACGGCCGCCTCGCCGCGCGGATCACCCAGCTCGCGATAGGCCGCGAGGCTCCTGACGAGCAGGTCCTCCGCACGCCGCAACCCGCCGAGGGCGCGCAACGCATCGGCCCTGCCGCGCTGGTCGCCCGCGGCCGAGAACGCGGTCAGGCAGGCCACAAAACACGCCTCCGCCTCCTGCGACCGCCCCCTGGCAAGGTGGACCAGGCCGAGCCGGTGCCGGGTACGTGCCACCTCTCCCGCCTCCGCCAGCGAAAGCGCCCGCTGAAGGGCCTCGGCCGCCGCCACCAGGTGGCCCCGCACCCGGTGCAGATCTGCCGTGGACCGCAACAGCAGCGCCTCGCCGTGGCGGTGGCCCATCCGCCTCGCGGCCCGCAGGCCGATCTCCGCGGCCATGTGCCAGTCCTCGTGGTGCGCGCCGAGCTCGAAGAAGGGCGTCAGGTAGAAGGCCAGCCGCCAGGCCGCCTCGTCCAGGCCGGCCCGCTGGAAGTCGGCGACCGCCGCGACCAGGAACCCCCGCTCGGCGGCCAGCCAGCGGGCCGACTCCCTGAACTGCGTGGTCGCAAGGGCCATGACCTGCTCCGCCGTATGGGCCAGGGTCTGGCCCGAGCCCGGCTCCGCGGGCAGGAGCAGTGCCCTGGCCCGCCGGGTGCGGTCAAGGATCTCCCGTCCGGCCACGGCGAGGACCTGCCCGGGCTCGCCCTCCTCGTCCAGGCGCTCGGCGGCATAAAGCCTGGTCAGATCGTGCCATCCGTATCTCTCCTGGCCGGTCGCGTCGAGCCCGCGCACCTGCAGCAGGCCCGCCTCGGCCAGCGCCTCCAGCAACCGGTCGGCGGGCGCGCCGAGGATCGCCGAGGCCGCCCACGGGGCGAAGTCGGGCGCGGACAGCGCACCGAGGCGGCGCAGCAGCAGGCGTTCCCGATCCGAGAGCGCGTGGTAGCCGAGCGCCAGGCTGCTCCGTACGGCCAGATCGCCCGCGCTGAGCTCGTCGAGGCGGCCGCGCTCGTCCTCAAGTCGTCCCGCCAGGTGCTTCAGCGTCCAGTCCGGCCGCCGCGCCAACCTGGACCCGGCGATCCTGAGCGCCAGCGGCAGCCCGCCGCACAGCGCCGCGATCCGCGCCGCCGCCTGCGGCTCGGCCCGCACGCGCTGCTCGCCCACCACCCTGGCCAGCATCGCCACGGACTCGCCGGGATCGAACACGTCTAGCTCGCAGGCGCGCGCCGCCTCCAGGCCGAGCAACGGCGAGCGGCTGGTCACCAGCGTCAGGCAGCCGGGCCCGGTGGGTAGCAGCGGGCGCACCTGTGCCTCGTCGACCGCGTCGTCCAGCACCACCAGCAGCCGCCGCCCGCTCACCATGCTGCGGTAGAGACGGGCCCGCTCGGCCGGCTCGATGGGCACGGCCCCCTGCGGGCAGCCGAGCGAGCGCAGCAGGTCCTCCAGCACCGCGCCCGGCGTCCTGGCCCTGAGCGAGGCGTAAAGCCGTCCGTCGGGGAATTCGAGCGCGGTGGCCGCGTGGATCGCCATCGCGGACTTGCCCGCTCCCGCCGGGCCGTGCAGCACCAGGTGGACGGGCGCGCTACCGGCCGTGGGCACCGCCCCGCGGATCCAGTCCAGCACGCGCTCTCGCCCGGCGAAATCGACGACGTCCGGCGGCATCTCGTTCGGCACGGCTCTCGGAGACGCGTCCTTGGCCAGTACCCGCTCGTGCGCCTCCCGCAGCTCGGCGCCGGGTTCCAGGCCGAGCTCGTCGACCAGCAGCCGCCGCGCCTCCTGGTAGGCGCTCAGCGCCTCCGGCCTGCGTCCCGCCTGGTTGAGCGCCAGCATGAGCTGCCCCCATGCCCGCTCCCGCAGCGGGTACGCGGCCACGAGCGCGCGCAGCTCCCCGGTCAGCTCCGCACCGCGGCCGAGCGCCAGGTCCAGCTCGACGCGCTCTTCGAGCGCGGTGAGCCGCAACTCCTCCAGTGGTACGGCATAGGCCAGCCGCAGCGGCCCCGAGTCGATGCCGGCCAGCGCGGGTCCCCGCCAGAGCGCCAGGGCGGCGCGCAGCTCGTCGGCCGCCTCGGCGATCCTGCCCGCGTCCCTGGCCCGCCTGCCGGCGCTCACCAGGCGCTCGAACCTGTGCGCGTCCACCTGGTCGGGGTCGACGTCGAGGAGATAGCCTCCGGGCACGGTCCGGATCCCGTCCACCACCTTGCGCAGCGCGCTCACGTACACCCGCAGCACCGGCTCGGCCGAAGCCGGCGGCTCCTCGCCCCACACCTCGGCGATCAACCGGTCGACGGTCAGCACCCGCCCTCGCCGCAGCAGCAGCGCGGCCAGCAGCGCCCGGTGCTTGGCGGGTCCGGGCGTGAGGTCACGGTCGCCGTCAAGGACCCGCAGCGGTCCCAGCACGCCGAACCGCACCGCTCAGCCCTTCGCCGGGCGAAGCTCGAACGAGCGGAACCTGACCTGGACGGGCTCGGCCGTGTCCGGCGCCGCGTAGACGCCGGTGTCCCCCGGGCCGTAGGGGTTCCGCGTGTCGGCGGCCTCGCTCACCAGTTCGTCGTTGAGCCACATGCTCAGGGCGACCCGGTCCCCCCGCTGCTCGCACTGGGCGACGATCCGGTTGTCGGCTGACTTCTTCACCCGTACGGGCCCGTGCAGGACCGTGCTCTGCCCGCCGTGCCGTTTGGCGATCGAGGCGCTGCCCGAACCGGTGACCGCGAAGTCGTAGCGGTCACCGGTACTCGCGTCGCCGTGGCACCAGACGCCGAACTCCCCCGAGCCCCGCTCCAGCCGGATCCTGGAGCTGACCACGATGCCCTCGGCGGGCTCGGCGGGCTCGGCGGAGAAGGGCGCCGACTTCCACAGCCGCCAGCCGGGGTTCGCGGTCAGCAGGTAGGACCCACCGTCCTGCTCGGCCCTGCCACCGTCGGACACGCCGACGGCCCAGGATTCGGCGAAGTCCGCGTGGTAGGGCAGCGCCGGTGTGCCGAGGCCGGCGTAGGCGGTCCATCCGCCTGCCAGGAGCGCCACGAGCGCGATGGCGCCCGCGATCCACGGCCACCGCCGGGTGCCCCTTCCGGGCCGTGTCTCTGCGGTGACCGGTCCCTCGGGTGCGCCCGGCGCACCGGTGACGGCCCAGGCACGCTCGACCACCTGGCTTGCCGCCGCCGGGGTCGGCCGGCCGCCGATCAGCTCGTCCAGCAACTGCTGGGCGCTCGGCCGCCGCGCGGGATCCCTGGCCATGGCCCGCTCGACGACGGCGCGCATGCGTTCGTCGAGGCCGTCGAGATTCGGCCCCTCGTTGAGGATCCGGTAGAGGACCTCCGGCGGCGGACCGCCGCCGAACGGCAACCGTCCCGTGCCGGCGAACGCGATCATCCCGCCCCACGCGTAGACGTCGATCGCGGGCGTCAGCGGCTCGCCGCGCACCTGCTCGGGGGCCATGAAGGCGGGCGTACCCATGATCGTCTGGCTGGTCAGGCTCTGGTGGTCGACGAGCTGGGCGATACCGAAGTCGATCACGCGCGGGCCGAGCGGCGACAGCAGCACGTTCGACGGCTTGAGATCGCGATGGATCACCCCCGCCCCGTGGATGGCGTGCAGCGCCGTGGCGATCCCGACCGCGAGAGCCTCCAGGTTGGCGCCGGTCAGCGGCCCCTGCTCGCGTACGGCCTGCGCCAGGTCGGGTCCCCTCACGTACTCCGTGACGAGGTAGGCGGCACCTTCCTCGATCCCGGCGTCGAGCACGGGAGCGGTGCAGAACCTGGCCACGCTGCGCGCCGCCGTGACCTCGCGGTCGAAGCGCCGCCGGAAGGCCGGGTCACCGGCCAGCTCCGGGTGGATCACCTTCACCGCGGCCAGGCCACCGGTCGGGGTGGTGGCGAGGTGCACCACGCCCATACCGCCCCGGCCCAGCTCACGCCTGAGCTCGTATCCCCCGATCGCCTTCACCGGAGTCACCTTACGATTAAACGATTACATCCGGGACAAGCCCTCCCCTTCGTCACGACTCGTCGCCGGCACCTTCGCGGACCCGGCGTGCGCCCGCCGGGCTGCGAAAAACTCATGACAACGGCCACCTGCGGCGAAAGGATTGGGCCCCATGACCGACACGCGCGTTGACACCCCCTTCATCGCCGACGAGCGCACCATGCTGCACTCCTGGCTGGACTGGCACCGGGAGACCCTGGCGGTGAAATGCGCCGGGCTGTCGGACGAGCAGCTTCGCCTGCGCTCCGCCGAGCCGTCCACGCTCTCCCTGCTGGGTCTGGTCCGCCACATGACCGAGGTCGAGCGCAACTGGTTCCGCAACGTCCTCAACGGTGAGGGCATCGGCCCGTTCTACTATTCCGACGACGATCCCGACGGCGACTTCGACACCCTGGAGACGACCACGACGGAGCAGGCCTTCGCCCGCTGGCGGGAGGAGATCGCCCACTCTCGCGAGGTGTCCGCCGGGCTCCCCATCGACACCGTGGGCAAGACGCAACGCCACGGCCATGACGTGTCGTTGCGCTGGATCCTCGTCCACATGATCGAGGAGTACGCCCGGCACAACGGCCACGCCGACATCATCCGCGAGCGGATCGACGGGGTCGCCGGGGAGTAGGCAGGGCCTGCCGGAAACCAGGCGGACCGGCAGCGGGCGGCTCAGCTGGGGGCGGGGGTCTCCGCCAGCGTCTCGGCGATCAGCCGGTCGAGGTTGGCCGGGCTCGCCGGACGGGCGATGGCGGCATCGGCGAAACGGGCCAGGAGCCGGGCGAAGACCTCGCGGTCCTGCTCGTCCCAGTCGGCCATCAGGCCGTCCAGGTAGGTGCGCCGGTGGCGGACCACCACCTCCAGCACGCGGCGGCCCCGCTCGCTCAGCACGAGCCTGGCCCGCCTGGCGTCCACGGCCGACTCCTCGCGCTCCACGAGCCCCGCGCCGATCGCGTCGTTGACCAGCCTGCTGGCGGTGGAGGGATCGACGTCCAACTGCTCGGCCACGGCACCCACGGTCACCTCGGGCACGTCCAGGCTCAGCTTGTGCACGGCGTGCACAACCATGACGTTCGACATGTGCACCGGCCGCTGCGGCTCTTCGGCCCTGCGCGCGCGCAGTGGCCGCGACCAGATCCGGCGGAGCCGAAACAGGGCCACATCGATCACCGCTCCGGGCGTCCCCTCGTTCACGGCGCCACCCTAACGCCTGCGGGGGGCGACGGGCGCCCCCGCCAGAAGACGGTCAGCCGGCCAGGCGGACCGGGTTGACCAGATCGGCGTACATCAGCAGGCCCGCCATGATGACCATCAGGAAGGCGATCGCGTACGTGAGCGGAAGCGCCTTGGCGATGTCGACGTGGCCGGGGGTGGGGCGGCGGGCGACGCGCGCGAAGCCGCGCTTGAGACCCTCCCAGAGGCCACCGGCGACGTGGCCGCCGTCCAACGGGAGCAGCGGGATCAGGTTGAACAGGCCGATCGCCAGGTTGAAGCCCGCCAGCAGGTTGATGAAGACGACGATCTTGTTCTCCAGCGGGATCGCGGAGGCGGCGATCTCACCGCCGATGCGGCTGACGCCGATGACGCCGATCGGGCCGTTCTTGTCACGCTCGTCACCGGAGAAGGCGGCGTTCCAGACGCCCACCATCTTCTCGGGGAACCTGAGCAGCGCGGAGGCGGTGGCCGAGGTGAGGTCCCACATGTGCTCGGTCACGGCGCCGAAGCTCTGCTGCTCTATGGCGATCTTCGGGCTGACCCCGAGGTATCCGACACCCTTTTCGATCTTTCCGGGCTCGTCGAGCGACTCGCGGTCCTGGGCGATGAGGGTGGCGTTGACGGTCAGCTCCTGCTCCCCGCGCCTGATACCGATCGCGATCGGCCCCGCGCCGTGGTCGCGGATGGCCCGCGTCGCGGCGTCCCAGCTCGCGGCGGGCCTGCCCGCCACGGCCACGATGACGTCCCCCGGCCTCAGCCCCGCCACGCTGGCCGGGCTGGGCCTGTCGACCGCGGTGCACTCCTGGTTCTTGGCGTAGTCGGCCGCGGTCTTCACGCACTGCGGGATCGAGGCGATCTCGGTCTTCTGCACGGGGATGCCGAACCCCATGAGCACGACGCCGAACAGGATGAACGCCAGCACGAAGTTCATCGCCGGACCGCCGGACATGATGATGACCTTCTGCCACCAGGGCTTGCGGTAGAACACCCGGTTCTCGTCGCCCGGCTGCACGTCCTCCAGGGCCACGTCACGCGCGTTCTCGATCAGGCCCTGCCATGGCCCGGTGGAGACCGAGCGCACCTTGCCCGGGGCGTCGGTGGGCCGGGGCGGCAGCATGCCGATCATCCGGATGTAGCCGCCGAGCGGGAGCCACTTGATCCCGTACTCGGTCTCGCCCTTGCGGCGCGACCACATCGTCGGACCGAAACCGACCATGTACTGGGTGACCTTGACGCCGAACAGCTTGGCCGGCACCAGGTGGCCGATCTCGTGCAACCCGATCGACACCATCAGTCCCACCAGGAACACAACGACTCCGACCACGGAGAGCCAGCTCACAGGTTCATACTCCCATCGCGGTTTCACCGACAATGCCCCATAAGAGATTAGCCGAAGTATCCGGCCTTCACGGTCCCGTTCCTCATCGAGTCACGTGCGGGCACTTTGCCGATCGGCCACATTTCATTGACATTAAGCGATCACACAATCACTCTTTGATGATGGTGAGGACGAGAGATCGGAGCGTTTTGATCGGAATTTTGGTTGCCGAACACCTACCCCTGATACGGCGCGGGCTGGTGGCGTCGCTGGAGGGCGAGAGCGACATGCGGGTGGTGGCCGACGTGGCCGACGGCGAGGAGGTCGTCCCCGCCGTTCTGCGGCACGCGCCCGAGGCCGCGGTCATCGACCTCGACCTGCCGGGGGCCGACGGTTTCACCACCGCCCTCCGGCTGTACGAGGAGGCTCCCCGCTGCAGTGTCCTGCTGCTCTCCCGCGCCCCGAACCCGGGCCAGGTCCGCCGCGCCTTCGCCGCCCACGCGCTCGGTTTCATGAGCCTGGAGGCCGACCCCGGGCAGCTGGCCGACGGCGTCCGCCGGGTCGCGGCCGGCCGCCGCGCGGTCGACTCCGAACTCGCGGTGGCGGCCCTGAGGTCGGCGGACAACCCCCTGACCCGCCGGGAGCTCGACGTGCTCCGGCTGGTCGCGCGGGGCGCCAGGTCCGGCGAGGTCGCCGACCAGCTGTTCCTCTCCGTGGGAACGGTCCGCAACCACCTGTCACGGATCATGTGCAAGACCCAGGCCCGCAACCGTCTCGACGCCGTGCGCATCGCCGCCGACTCCGGTTGGCTCTGACGCCTCTCACACCTCAGGGGCGCCAGATGAGGATGAGGGCGCAGTCGTCGTTGTGCCCTGCCGACATGGAGGTGACCAGGTTACGGGCACCATCGCGGAACCCGGAGGGCACCAGACGCTCGGCCTCTCCCAGCAGGCGGTCGAGGCCCGCGTCGATGTCGCGCCCCGGCTGCTCGATCAGGCCGTCGGTGTAGAGCATGAGCGCGTCGCCCTTGCGGAGCATCCCCTGGTCCGCCTCGCAGTGCAGGTCGGGCACGACGCCGAGGACGACGCCCTTGGCCGTGGAGACCCGCCACGTTCCCGCGCCCGACTCGTACTTGACCACCGGGGGATGACCGGCCGAGGTGATGACGTACTCGCCCGTCGCGAGGTTGAGCCGCAGATGGACCGCGGTGACGAAACCCTCGGCCTCGCGCTGGCGGTGCAGGTAGGTGTTGCAGGCGGGCAGGAAGTCGTCGACCGAGCCGAGCAGCCCGCCGAAGGTGCCCGACAGCAGCAGTGCCCGGGTGCCCGCGTCGACGCCCTTGCCCGACACGTCGACCAGGGCGAGCTCCATCGTGTCGCCCTCGCGGATGGAGACCAGGAAGTCACCGCCGAAGGAGGATCCTCCGGCCTGCTTGAGCACCACCTTGGAGCCCCACTCCTTGGGCAGCGAGGGCAGGTCGCTCTGGCTCTTGAGACGGTCGCGCAGTTCCAGCAGCATCGCGTCGCCGCGCAGGCCCTGCACGCCGAGCTTGCCCCGGGTACGGGCCATCAGCGCGGCCAGCACGGCGGTGAAACCGAAGGTGACCAGCAGGCCGGGGCCGATGTAGTCCACCCCTCGCACCACGGCCACGTAGATCAGCGAGGCCGCGACCGCGCACAGCAGCTTGACAAGGCTGTTCAGCCGGAGTTGAAGCCCGGCCACCAGGGTGATCGGGATCATGAGCGCCGGGGAGAACCACTCCATGGAGACCCTCGCGGCCAGCACACCGATCAACAGGGTCAGCAGGATCAGCGTGATGAGCAGGTTTCTGTCGCGCGCCAGAGGGCCCCGGCGCAGCAGACGCACGATGGGGACGAGAAGCGGGATGCGGACCAGGAACGCACGGAGCGCCGGGGGAAGCAGCGGCACCGGACGGGAACTCATGATGCGCCTGACTGTATCTGGCTATCCCCCATTTGGGCAGCCGACTTGACCAATGCCTTGATCACTAAGCGTGGATATTAGCTGGCCGGAACTGTTTGTCCCATCTACCGTGTGAAAAATGACTCTTAGCCTGCGTCCGATCACCGAAGCCGAGTGGTCAGGTTGGATGACCGTCGACGAGGAGGCGTTCGGCGCTCCCGTCCCCCCGCACCGGGCGGAGCTGTACAGAGGTGTCACCGAGTTCGACCGCTCGCTCGGGGTGTTCGACGGCGATCTGCTCGTGGGCACCACGGCGGTGTGCAGTTTCACCATGACCGTGCCCGGCGGCCCGATCCCGGTCGGCGGCATCACCGCCGTCGGCGTGCTGCCCTCCCATCGCCGCCGGGGAGTCCTCTCCTCGCTGATGACCCGCCAGCTGTCCGACCTGCACGAGCGGGGTGAGGCGGTCGCCGCGCTCTACGCCTCCGAGGCCGCGATCTACGGACGTTACGGCTACGGCAGGGCCGCGGACAGCCTGGTCTTCCGGATCCCCACGGCGAAGGCGGCCTTCACCCGGCACGCCCCCGTCGATCCGGGCCTGCGGCTGCGCGTCGTCAGGCCCGAGGACGCCAGGGCCACCTTCGAGAAGGTCTACGAGTCGGTGCTCGGCGAGCGTCCGGGACTGTACGCCCGCACGCCCGGGCGCTGGGACACGGCGCTGAGCGACCACGAGGCCGACCAGGGCGGCGCCGGACCGCTGCGCGCCGTGATCGTCGAGGACGACGCCGGTCCGCGGGGCTACGCGCTCTTCAGGATCAGGCAGAGCTGGACCGAGGATGACGTCCCCGACGGCGAACTGCAGATCAAGGAGCTGTTCGGTCTCGATCCCGCCGCCTACGCACTGCTCTGGCGGCACGTCCTGGACCGCGACCTGGTCTCGCACGTCACCGCCAGGAACCGTCCCTCGGACGACCCGCTGATCCACCTGCTGGCCGAACCTCGGATGCTCCACGCGCGCTGGCTGGACGAGCTGTGGATCCGCGTCGTGGACGTCGAGCGGGCCCTTCCGGCCCGCCGCTACTCCGCGCCCGTGGACGTGGTGATCGACGTCGAGGACGACGTCTGCCCATGGAACGCGCGCCGCTGGCGGCTGACCGCCGACACCTCCGCCGCCCGCTGCGTGCCCTGCGACGATCCGGCCGACCTGGCACTGCCGGTCTCCGTGCTGGGCGCGGCCTACCTGGGCGGGCGCCCGCTGGCGGCCCTGCTGGCGGCGGGGGTGGTACGCGAGTCGCGCGCGGGGGCCCTGCGGGAGCTGTCCACCGCGATGTCGTGGGGTCCCGCCCCCTGGGGCGGCATGATCTTCTGACCACGGCCGCCCAGCCCGCAGATCGGGCCGGGCCCGGAGTGGACCCGCCCGGACGGGCCGGGCGGGTTATGGTTGCGGCATGGCACTGCAGAGCTTGCAGATCAACGCGATCACCGCGATGCGGGCGCGAGATGTCTCGCGCCCGACACAGGAGCAGCAGGACAGCGCGGACCGCCGCCCGCTGCGCGACGAGGCGCCCCGCAAGGAGCCCACGCGCAGGCGGTGAGGACTACGGCAGCGGCGGGAGCTGGCCGATGGTCTCGTACGAGGTGAGCTGTGCGATCCGGCGGTTGTGGCGCTCGGCCCCGGAGTACGAGGTGTTGAGGAAGACCTCGACGAACCGGGTCGCCTCCTCCTCCGGGTGCATCCGCGCGCCGACGCTGACGACGTTGGCGTTGTTGTGCTCGCGGGCGAGCCTGGCGGTCTCCTCGCTCCAGGCCAGGGCGGCGCGGATGCCGCGTACCTTGTTGGCCGCGATCTGCTCGCCGTTGCCCGAACCACCGATGACGACCCCCAGGCTGCCCGGGTCGTCCACGACGCCCTGGGCCGCGCGCAGCACGAACGGCGGGTAGTCGTCCTCCGCGTCGTAGACGAAGGGACCGCAGTCCACGACATCGTGGCCGTGCTCCTTCAGCCAGGAGACGATGTGGTTTTTGAGCTCATAGCCGGCATGGTCGGCACCGATGTAGACGCGCACCCACCCAGTTTCGCAGGTGTGCGCGGGCGGCTTTACCCGGCCCCGGCTAGAGTAATAGTCCCTATGCTCACTCAACCCTTACAAGAGAGAACTCCACATGCGTGACATCCGAGTGGTCGGTGACCCCGTCCTGCGCACGCCCGCCGAGCCGATCACCGAGTTCGACCGCGACCTGCGGCGCATGATCGACGAGATGTTCGACGTGATGTACGCCGCGCAGGGCGTCGGCCTGGCGGGCCCGCAGATCGGCGTGTCGAAAAGGATCTTCGTCTACGACTGCAGCAACCGCAAGGGGCACGTGATCAACCCTGAGCTGACCGTGGACGACGACTCCGAGGTCCTCGACGAGGAGGGCTGCCTGTCCGTTCCCAGCCGCGAGACCGGCACCCCGCTCTACGCCAGAACGCCCCGGGCCGCCGGCGTGACGGTAAGCGGCCTGGACCGGCTGGGGCGGCCGATCCGGCTCAGGGCCCGCGGCCTGCTGGCACGCTGCTTCCAGCACGAGACCGACCACCTCGACGGCATGCTCTACGTGGACCGGCTGGCCAAGGACGCCGCCAGGAAGGTCCTGCTCCAGGCGCCCTGATCCGGCGGGGCCGGCCGGGCGCGGACAGCCGCGCCCGGCGCCCTCAGAGCTGGATCGCCTTGATCTCCAGATACTCCTCAAGGCCGAACTCGCCCAGCTCGCGGCCGAGGCCCGACTGCTTGTAGCCGCCGAAGGGGGCTCGCGGATTGAACTGACCGCCGTTGATCGCCACCTGGCCGGTGCGCAGCCGTCGTGCGACCTCGACCGCGCGCTGCTCGCCACCCGCCCACACCGCACCGGCCAGGCCGTACGGGGTGCCGTTGGCGATGGCGACGGCCTCGTCCTCACCCCGGGTGTAGGGAATGATCGTGAGGACCGGGCCGAAGATCTCCTCCTGCTCGATCACCATCCCCGGCTCCACCCCGGCGAACACCGTGGGCTCCACGTAGAAACCGCGCTCCATCGGCCGGTCGGTGCCTCCGGTGACCAGCCGGGCACCTTCCTCCTGGCCTCGGTTGATGTAGCGGATCACCCGGTCACGCTGGGCCGCCGACACGAGCGGGCCGAGCCGGGTCGCCTCGTCGAAGGGATCGCCGACCGTGTACTTCCGCGCGGCGTCGACGACGAGACGGACCACCTCGTCGTACTGGTCCCGGTGGACGATCATGCGGGTCCAGGCGGAGCAGGTCTGGCCGGAGTTGAGGAAGGCGTTGGCCACCGTCGCCTTGGCCGCCGCCGGAAGGTCCGCGTCCGGCAGGACCAGGCTGGCGGACTTGCCACCGAGCTCCAGGGCCACCCGCTTGATCGTCTCGGCCGCGAGCGAGGCGACCCGGCGCCCGGCCCCGGTGGAACCGGTGAACGACACCATGTCCACCTCCGGGTGGGTGACCAGGGCCTCACCCACCACCGGGCCGTAACCGCTGAGCATGTTGAAGACCCCGGCGGGCAACCCGACCTCGTCGAAGATCCCGGCGAGCGCGAAGGCCGCCAGCGGAGCCACCTCGCTGGGCTTCAGCACGACGGTGCAGCCCGCGGCGAGCGCGGCGCCCACCTTGCAGACGACCTGGTGAAGGGGGTAGTTCCAGGGGGTGATGGCGGCGACCACCCCGACCGGCTCCCTGAAGACGCGGGAGTTGCCGACCTGTCCGCCCTCGAAGTCGTAGGTCTCGGCCAGCTGGGCGTAGGAGGCCAGCACCCCGGCCGGCATCAGCGTCTGCACCCTCATCGCCACGCCGTACGGCGCGCCCATGTCCGTGGCGATGATCCTGGCTATCTGGTCGGAGCGTTCTCGTATCAGCCCGGCGGCGGCGGCGAGGATCCGGCCTCGCTCGGCGGGAGCCGTCGCCGACCAGGAGGGAAAGGCCTCACGGGCGGCGGCCACGGCGACCTCGACGTCGGCGGGCGTCCCGGCGGGCACCCTGTCGATCAGCTCCTCGGTCGCCGGGTTGATCACGTCAATGCTCTCGCCCGACGCGGAGGGCTGCCAGGCTCCATTCAGATAAAGGTGACGCATGCCCCTCATCTTTGCGCGCGTGCCCCTGTTTCGCGAGGGTGCGGCGGGTACCGCGATCACACAGAGATCATCGTTGTACGGGGACATAACCGCGATTCCACCGGCCCGGCGGACCACGGCTCCGGGGAGGCCGGGCGTGCCCGGCCCCGGCCCGCCGCGGTCACGCCCGGCGGGCCTGGGGAAAGGACGGAGCCGCGGATCAGTCGAAGATCGGACGCCGGTCCCTGGACCGCTTGAGCTCGAAGAAGCCGTCGGTGGCCGCGACCAGCCGTACCCCGTCCCAGAGCTTGCCCGCGTCCTCGCCCTTGGGCGCGGGCGAGATGACCGGGCCGAAGAAGGCGACGCCCTCGACCGAGATCACCGGGGTGCCGACCTCCTGGCCGACCCGGTCGATGCCGTCGTTGTGCGAGGCGCGCAGTGCCTCGTCGAACTCCGTCGAGTCCATCGCGTCGGCGAACGCGCGGTCGAGCCCGGCGGCCTCCAGGGCCTCCTCGACGGTCTCGCGGAGCGTGTCGAGCTCCTTGACCCTGCCCTGGTTGTGAAAGCGGGTGCCAAGCTCGGTGTAGAGGCGGCCCACCGTCTCGGAGTCGTACTTCTCCTGCACCGCGGTGACCACTCGGACCGGGCCGATGGCCTTGGCGATCATCTCGCGGTAGCTGTCGGGGACCTCCTTGTCCTCGTTCAGCACGTTGAGGCTCATGATGTGCCAGCGCGGCTCGATCGGCCGCACCTTCTCCACTTCCAGCAGCCAGCGAGAGGTCATCCACGCGAACGGGCAGAAGGGGTCAAACCAGAGGTCAACGGGGACTCGCTCAGTCATCTTCTCGGCTTCCTGATCGTAAGACTTCGTCGACAGCGACAACCCGGACAGCCGAGTTCCCTATTCCATGGGCGAATTAATACCTTTACATGTGGCTTTATTCTCAAATTTAATGATCAGCCCACAGGTTGTGCCAACGCCGCGCGTCGCGGCCTTACATGGCAGGATTCAGTCACCCCCTAGCAACGGAGCGGGGGAAGCTGTGAAGAGGGAGCGGTAGTGGCAGGCAATCTGACCCGTGATGAGGCGCGCGAGCGCGCACGGCTGCTCAGTGTGCAGTCCTATGCGGTGGAGCTCGACCTGACCGAGGGTGAGGAGCGCTTCGAGAGCGTCACCACGGTCCGCTTCACCAGCACCCGCCCGGGTGCCGAGACGTTCGTCGACCTGGCCGGCGCGAAAGTGCGCAAGGCGGTCCTGAACGGCGTCGAGCTGGACGTGAGCGGCTATGACCTGGAGACCGGGCGGCTGCCGCTGCCGGGTCTGGCCGAGACCAACGAGCTGCGCGTGGACGCCGACTGTTCCTACACCCGCACCGGCGAGGGCCTGCACCGCTTCGTCGATCCGGTCGACAAGAGCGTCTATCTGTACAGCCAGTTCGAGACGGCCGACGCGCACCGGATGTACGCGTGCTTCGACCAGCCCGACCTGAAGGCCACCTTCGAGCTGACCGTGCTCGCACCGTCCCACTGGGAGGTCATCTCCAACGCGGCGCCCGACTCGGCCGAGGAGCTGGCGGAGCACCACGGCAAGCACGGTGCGCTCCAGGCGGCCAAGCGCTGGCACTTCCCGCCCACCCCGGTGATGTCGACCTACATCACCGCGCTGTGCGCCGGGCCGTACCACAAGGTGACCTCCGAGCACGACGGCATCCCGCTGGGCCTGTACTGCCGGGCCTCGCTCGCCGAGCACCTCGACCCGGAGAACCTCTTCGAGGTGACCAGGCAGGGCTTCGACTTCTTCCACGAGATCTTCGGCGTCCGCTACCCGTTCGGGAAGTACGACCAGCTCTTCGTCCCCGAGTTCAACGCCGGGGCGATGGAGAACGCGGGCTGCGTGACCTTCCTGGAGGACTACGTCTTCCGTTCGCGTGTCACCGGCGCGATGATCGAGCGCCGCGCCGAGACGCTCCTGCACGAGATGGCGCACATGTGGTTCGGTGACCTGGTCACCATGCGCTGGTGGGACGACCTGTGGCTGAACGAGTCGTTCGCCACCTACGCCTCGGTGCTCTGCCAGGCCGAGGCCACCCGCTGGGGCCAGAGCGCCTGGACCACCTTCGCCAACGTCGAGAAGTCCTGGGCCTACCGCCAGGACCAGCTGCCCTCGACCCACCCGATCGCCGCCGACATCGTCGACATGCACGCGGTCGAGGTCAATTTCGACGGGATCACGTACGCCAAGGGCGCCTCGGTCCTCAAGCAGCTCGTCGCCTACGTGGGGCTGGACAACTTCCTGGCCGGGGTACGCGACTACTTCCGCGAGCACGCCTGGGGCAACACCACGCTCGCGGACCTGCTCGGCGCGCTGGAGCGCACCTCGGGGCGCGACCTGTCCTCCTGGTCGAAGGAGTGGCTGGAGACCTCCTGGGTCAACACGCTGCGCCCGTCGTTCACCACCGACCCCGAGGGCCGTTTCATCGAGTTCGACGTGCTCCAGGAGGCCCCCGCCGACTACCCGACGCTGCGCTCGCACCGCGTGGCCATCGGCCTGTACTCCCTGCGGGACGACAGGCTGGTCCGGGTGAGGCGAGTCGAGCTGGACGTGGTCGGCGCGCGCACCGCGGTGGCCGAGCTGGTCGGCGAGGTACAGCCGGACCTGATCCTGATCAACGACGACGACCTGACCTACGCCAAGGTCAGGCTCGACGAGCGGTCGCTGCAGACCGTGGTGAACGGCGGCATCGGCAAGTTCACCGAGTCCCTGCCCCGTGCGCTGTGCTGGTCGGCCGCCTGGGACATGACCCGGGACGCCGAGATGTCCGCCCGCGACTATCTCGCCCTGGTCGTCTCCGGGATCAAGTCGATCACCGACATCACGGTCGCCCAGACCGTGCTCCGCCAGACCCGCCTGGCCCTCCAGCAGTACGCCGATCCCGCCTGGCGCGCCCAGGGCATGGCCCGGCTGACCTCCGCGCTGCGCGCCCTGGTCACCGGTGCCGCTCCCGGCTCCGACTACCAGCTCGCCTACCTGAACGCGCTGGCCGCCACCGCCACCTCAACCGAGGACCTGGCGTTCCTGAAGGGGCTGCTGGACGGTGAGACCGTGCTCGACGGCCTCACCGTCGACGCCGACCTGCGCTGGACACTGACCGGCGCCCTGGTCTCCGGCGGCCTGCTCGGCGAGGAGGACATCGCTCAGGAACTGCTGCGCGACGCCACCGCGACGGGCGAGCGTTCCGCCGCGCTCTCCCGTGCCTCGATCCCGACGGTCCAGGGCAAGGCGAACGCCTGGGCCGCGATCATCGAGGGCAAGCTGAGCGGCGCGCTGCTCCGCTCGACGATCCTCGGCTTCATGGACGCACGCCACCCGGAGCTGCTGGAGCCGTACGCGGCGAAGTACTTCGAGGAGATCGGCAGGATCTGGAAGTCCTGGACCTCCGACAGCGCTCAGAACTTCGCCAACGGCTGCTACCCGGCTCTGGTCATCTCCCCCGAGACGGTCGCCAGGACCCAGGACTTCATCTCGGCCGACCAGCCGCCGCACGCCCTGCGGCGCCTGCTGCTCGAGGGCGCCGACGGTATCGGCCGCGCCCTGCGCGCCCAGGCCAAGGACGCCTCCACGGGCTGACCTCGCCGCTGAGACCGGACGGACACTCCCCACCAGGACGGGCGAGGGGTGTCCGTCCGGTGCGCCGTCACGGGCCGCTGAGGCCGGGCGGCCCTGAGCACCTCGGGGCGAACGCTGGTAGAGATAGGTGTCAACCGCAAGAAACACCCCATGTCCGGCTCCGTCCGGTCATCGAGATCTCGCCGGGGGTGAGGACTCCGGGCTCCGGCCCCGGAAAGCGAAGTCAAGAGAGGGCATCCCCGTGGAATCGGCACGTGATCTGCTCATCTCCCTGGCCAGGAGGTACGCCTTTGGTGATGTCGGAGCCCTCGCCTCCGGTGTCGTGGAGAAGGCGGGCGACATCGAGGCGGCGTGCGAGTTCGGCCAGCGGCTGCTCTCACTCGACGCGGAGGACTTCGCCGCCGAGGCGCGGGCCGTACCGAGTGACCTGCGGCGGCGGGCTCGGGCCTGCACGATGCCGCAGACACCCCGCGAGCAGCCACGCGGCGCGCTGGAGTCGCTGCGGCCCGCGTACGGGCTGCTGCTGGAGGTCATCGCGGTCAGGTGGCACCGTCGCGAGCTGAGCCCCATGGTCGCCGCCATCCACATCGCCAGCGAGTATCTCCCGCTGCTCGCATTCGAGCCGGTACTCGGCAACGCCGGTGATCCCGCGCGCTGGCCGGAGGGCCTGACCGCGCCGGACAGCAGGTTCGGGGTGATCGGCGACCGCGAGTGCGATCACACGAAGGCCGAGCAGTCGGCGGTCAACCGGACACTGCGCGTGGCGGGAGAGCCCGCCGAGGGGTGGCGCGCCTACTTCGACCGCCAGCACAGCCAGGTCGCCGGGGCGCTGGCCACCTGCGTGGCCGACTGCCGCAACCCCTGCACCGCGATGGACTGGGTGCGAGCGGACCGCCGCGACGACCTCGCCCTGCGTGCCGGTGTGGCGCTGGCCTTCGCCGAGACCCCGCTGGTGCGGCTGCGTCACGCCGCTCCGGTGGGCCACGGGTTCGGCGTGCCCTCTCCCGAGGAGGTCATCGAGGCCTGGGAGCGCAGCCGGACCATCCTGGCCAAGAACGAGGTGGGCGCCGAGGCGTCCGGTGACGACGGCTTCCCCCTGCCGGGGCTGCCGGCCCTGTTCTCCGCCGTCGCGAGCGCCCCGGTGACGCCCTCGACGCTGCTGACGGACATCAGCAGCCACCTGGTGCGGCTTCTCCATTCCTGAACCGGCCCTGAACCGGCCCTGAACCGACGCTGATGGCGGGGTGGATCAGAGCAACCGGCTGACGAACACCGACAGCGCGCAGCAGGCGATGGAGAGCAGCATCAGCCAGACGCCCCGGCGGATGTAGCGCTGCTTGGCGTCTCCGACGGCGCTGAGCCTCCTGATCTCCAGGACGAGCAGGTCGACCCTGTCGCCGGGCCTCGATCCCGGCCGTACCTCGCCGCCGAACCCCCCGGGATAGAACCGGCGTCTCTCCAGCGTCCTGCCCGCCAGCCTCGCGGTACGGCGGTAGAGGGCTCCGACGAGCATGAGGATCCCCATCAGCCAGAAGAACATGCCGGTCCACCAGAGCCATTCGATCTTGCTGGACAGCTCGCCGGGCCTCCAGTACCCGTTCAGCAGCCCGACGACGACGGCACCGGCTGCCGCGCCCGTCGTGACCAGCAGGATGACCGCCGTCTCATCCTCCCTGCGGACCCTCGCCCGGACATCGGCGAATGCCTCCTGCACGTAGCCGATGATCATGTCGGGCTCCCGCGCCGCCGTGAACCCCCTGGAAGAGCGACCCAGCAGCGCGTCCCACCTGATCCTCAGCACGAGCCGATTATCCGGGAAAATCATCTTCGCTCAGCGCGAACGGATCATCCGCGCCGCGACGCCCGGTCCGCCAGCAGCAGGACTCCGGTGACCACCCCGCCCACCAGGTCGCCCAGGCCGAGGATCGCGGCCATCGACATCGCGGCCGCGCGGCATTCGGCGTCGGGCAGCCACGCCCTGGCCCGCGGACCTGTGACGATCTCCAGCGCCCTCCCGCGATGGTCCACGAAGACGAGCACCGCCCTGTCGGCCTCCTCTCCCAGCGCGGCGTGCAGCCGCTCCGAGAAGTGACGGCGCGGGCCGATCGCCGGCCCGAGGTAGGCGGCGAAGCGCAGTCCGGTGAGCCGCTCCGCGGTGCGCAGGGCCCCGCGGACGTCGTCCCCCTCTGTCGAGGTCAGGGTCAGCATCTCCGTACCTCGCCTTCGCCGGCCCTCGCCGGGCCTCACCAGGCCGCCGACGCTCCACCGGTGTGCCGCCCCGGCTCGGCGGTCTCCGCGAGCGAGACCCAGTCTGCCTCAGGCGCCGCAGGCAGGCTCGGAGGCCGCTCCGTCAGCACCAGGACGGCATCGCTGACCCCGCGCTCGCTGCCGAACGGTCCCCCCAGCCAGACCGCACCCGCCGATGTGCTCCTCGCGGCCCTGTCGCGCATCCTGCCGGGCATCGTCACAAGCAGGACGATGAGCAGGAACAGGCCACCGGAGACCCCGATGAGAAAGCCCAGGACCTCGATCGCGCTGTCCATGTCTCAAAAGTAACCCCAGGCCGACGGCCCGTCGAGGACTACCAGGTGGTGGGCCTGCGCTCACCCCAGAAACCCCCGCGAGCGGCCTCGATCTGCGACGACACGGAGATCAGGGTGCCCTCGCCGCCGAACCTGCCGGCCAGCATCACGCCGATCGGGAGGCCGTCCGCGCTCCAGTGCAGCGGCAGGTTGACCGCGGGCTGGCCGCTGACGTTGTAGACGGCGGGGAAGGCGGCGAACCGCTTCATCCGCTCGAAGGTCTCCTCGGGGCCCTCGACGTCCTCGAACCAGCCCACGGGCCTGGGCGGTTGCGTCACGGTCGGGGTGAGCACCGCGTCGAATGGGTCGGTCGCCAGCAGGCCGAACCGGGTGGCAAGCTGCAGCGCCGACTGGGCCTGCAGGAAGTCGGGGGCCGGGGTGGCGAAGCCGCGCTCGCGCAGCCAGGCGGTCAGCGGCCGGAGCCTGTCCTGCTTGGTCAGATCGACCGGGTGCATGCACGAGAACGCGTACCAGAGCGTCACGAACTGCGGCACCGTGTCCGGCCCGAACGGCGGGGCGATGTCGACCACCTCGTGTCCGAGTGCCGCCAGTTCCGCCGAGGCGTGCTCGTAGGCGGCGAGCACCTCGGGGTCCACCACGACGCCGGGGACCAGCGGCTCGGCGTAGCGGGCGATCCGCAGGCGACCGGGGTCGCGGCCCACGTACGCGTGGAAGGAGCCGAGTTCCGGCGGCGGCGCGTGATAGAGGTCGCCGGGATTGTGGTGGGCCATCACGTCGAGCAGCGCGGCGGCGTCGGCGACGGTTCTGGTGATCGGGCCGTTGGTCGACAGGCCGGCCAGGTCGGGAACTATCGGTGCGAAGCTGATCCTGCCCCGGGAGGGCTTGATACCGAACAGCCCGCAGACCGAGGCGGGGATGCGGATCGACCCGGCGCCGTCGCTGCCCTGCGCGGCGGGGGCCAGGCCCGCGGCGACCGCCGCCGCCGCGCCGCCGCTGGACCCGCCGGCCGACCGGGAGAGATCCCACGGGGTGCGGCTGGGCGCCGAGACGGCGGTCTCGGTGTAGCACGGCAGCCCGAACTCGGGCGTCGCGGTCTTGCCGAGCATGATCGTCCCGGCGTCCCTGAGCCGCTCGACCACGCTGTCGTCCACCGGCGCGACGAAGTCCTCGTAGGTGGCCGAACCGAAGTGGATCGGCACGCCCTTGACGAGGTTGAGGTCCTTGATCGGGATCGGCACCCCGGCCAGGGGCGAAGGATCGTCTCCGGCGAGCACCCTCGCCTCGACCTTGTGCGCCTGCTCCAGGGCGAGTTCGGGGGTCACCGTTACGTACGCGCCGATCTGGGGGTCCAGGCGGGCGATCCGGTCGAGGTAGTGCTCGGTGATCTCGACGGGCGAGACCTCCCTGCGCCGCACGGCTGCCGCCTGCTCCAGAGCGTTAAGATCGTGAATGTGAGCCACGCCCCGCACAGTAGGCGCAGAGCGCGCGGTTATCCAGAGTGGAAGCCCGTAGATACCCGGTTCATAGCAGCGCCAAGCGGGTGACGGCGGTCACAAAAGTATGAGATACGCAATACTAGGCACCCCCCGAGGACGTCAGCTACCGTGAGTTACGTGGATTCCGGTCAGGTACCAGAAGACGGTAACACTACGTCACCGATTTGGGTCAGTGACCGACAGGCCGAGGATCGGCCGACGTCTCGACCCACCGCACCAGCGTCTACGTACGCACCCGTCGAGCGCGCCGCGCTGCGCAGCCTGCTCGATCACCCCAAGTACCGCCACCTGCGCCGACGCGTTCTCGTCGCGGTCGGTGTGGGCGTGCTCGCGGCCATCCTGCTGGCCAGCTGGCAGCTGGGCTTCACCGCCGCCGTGGTGGCCGCGATCGTCGACACGGCGCTTCACGCCCGTTCCAACTCGTCGGTGCCCGCCTGGCGGCGCTCCTCGGTCGCGGAACGGCGGACGGAGATGCAGTTGAAACGGCTGGAGCGCGGGGGCTACCGCACCCTGCACGCCCGCGCGATCCCCGGCAGCGAGGCCCAGATCGACCACCTGGTCGTGGGTCCCACCGGTGTCTACGCGGTCGACTCCGAGAAGTGGGACAAGCGCCTGCCCGTCCGCGTCCAGTCGCACCGCAAGCTGTTCCACGGCCCGTTCAACCAGAAGCCCCGTCTCGACGAGGCGCGCTGGGAGGCGTCCCAGGCCGCCGAGCTGATCGGTGCGGAGCTCGGCCGTGAGATCGCGATCGTGCCGTCCCTGGCGATCTACGGCCCGGCCATCCCCTGGAAGGTCCTCAACGTCCGCGAGGTCGACGTATTCGACGGCAGTCGTGTCCGTAAATGGATCACCAAGCGGGAGCGCTCACTCACCGACACCGAGATCGACAGAATCTACGAGGTCGCCGCGCAGGTCCTGCCCGCGCGCTACCCGGAGAACTGACCTCGGCCGTCCTCACCGGCTCTCCCACACGGTGTCCGCGAAGCGGCGGTGTTCGCGGAACCTGTGGTCACGAACCCGATGTCTCATGGCATGGGCAGTCGTCTCACGCGCTGAGCGGTGGCCGTACCATTCATAGACCACGGTTTCGATGATGGGAGAAGCCTCATGCCCGCCCTCAGGTCTCGTACGGTCACTCACGGCAGGAACATGGCCGGGGCCCGGGCCCTACTCCGGGCGACGGGCGTGGCCGGCGAGGACTTCGGGAAACCGATCATCGCGGTGGCCAACAGCTTCACCCAGTTCGTCCCTGGGCACGTCCACCTGCGCGAGGTCGGCGACGTCGTGGCCGGCGCGATCCGCGAGGCGGGGGCGATCCCTCGCGAGTTCAACACGATCGCGGTCGACGACGGCATCGCGATGGGTCACGGCGGCATGCTGTACTCGCTGCCCAGCCGCGAACTGATCGCGGACGCGGTCGAGTACATGGTCAACGCGCACTGTGCCGACGCGCTGATCTGCGTCTCCAACTGCGACAAGATCACTCCGGGCATGCTGCTCGCCGCCTTCCGGCTGAACATCCCCACGGTCTTCGTCTCCGGCGGTCCGATGGAGGCGGGCAAGACCCCCAACGGGAAGCTCGACCTGATCGACCCGATGATCGCCGCGGCCAACGACGCCGTCTCCGACGCGGAGCTGCTGGAGATGGAGGAGAACGCCTGCCCGACCTGTGGTTCGTGCAGCGGCATGTTCACCGCCAACTCGATGAACTGCCTCGCCGAGGCCATCGGCCTCGCGCTCCCGGGCAACGGCACGATCCTGGCCACGCACAAGGCACGCAGGAAGCTGTTCGAAGACGCCGGACGCCGGCTCGTGGAGATCACCCGCCGCTACTACGAGCAGGACGACGAGACGGTCCTGCCGCGCGCCATCGCGACCAAGGACGCGTTCGAGAACGCCATGGCGCTGGACGTGGCGATGGGCGGCTCGACCAACACGATCCTGCACATCCTCGCCGCGGCCCGCGAGGCCCAGGTCGACTTCGGGCTGAAGGAGATCAACGAGATCTCACTGCGGGTGCCCTGCCTGTGCAAGGTCGCCCCCGCCACCGCGAAGTACCACGTCGAGGACGTCCACCGCGCCGGCGGCATCCCGGCGATCCTGGGCGAGCTCGACCGGGGCGGTCTGCTCCACCGCGACGCCTACACGGTCAACGGCGGCACCCTGGGCGACTACCTCGACGCCTGGGACCCGCAGTCGCCGCGTGCGCTGCCCGAGGCCCTTGAGCTGTGGCACGCGGGCCCCGGCAACGCCCGCACCGTGAAGCCCTTCTCCCAGGGCGCCCGCTGGGAGGAGCTGGACCTCGACCGGTCCGAGGGCTGCGTGCGTGACATCGAGCACGCCTACACCCGCGACGGCGGCCTGGCCGTCCTCTACGGCAACATCGCCACCGAGGGCTGCATCGTCAAGACCGCCGGGGTCGACGAGTCGATCTGGAGGTTCGAGGGCCCCGCGGTGGTCTTCGAGTCGCAGGACGACGCGGTCGAGGGCATCCTCAACAACAAGGTCAAGGCCGGCGACGTCGTGGTGATCCGCTACGAGGGGCCGAAGGGCGGGCCCGGCATGCAGGAGATGCTGTACCCCACCTCCTTCCTCAAGGGCAAGGGGCTGGGCAAGGACTGCGCGCTGGTCACCGACGGCCGTTTCTCCGGCGGCACGAGCGGACTGTCCATCGGTCACGCCTCCCCCGAGGCGGCCGAGGGCGGCATCATCGCGCTCGTCGAGAACGGCGACCTCGTCACGATCGACATCCCCGGCCGCTCGATCGAGCTGAAGGTCTCCGAGGAGGAACTGGCCGCCCGCCGGGAGAAGCTCCTGGCCGACCTGGGCGGTTACCGGCCGCGGACGCGCCAGCGCCCGGTGAGCGCCGCGCTGCAGGCGTACGCCGCGCTTACCACCTCCGCCTCCACCGGTGCCTCGCGCGACCTGTCACAGCTGTCACGCTGACCTGGGCTTCCTATCGGGTAGAGATGCCTTACCCGATAGGAGGTTCGAAAAAATGTCAGTGCTCGGACGTATTATCTGGGTATGACTAGCGTCATGAAGCTCACCACCCCGCTGACAGCCGCCGAGATCGCCGCCCTCGCCCTGTCGATGGCGCATCTGGGGTCGAGTCCGCAGGCAGGCGCCGCTCGCAGCGGCCTGCGTCATGCGTTCGAGCAGATGGAGATCGACGACGACGTCGTCGCCACCACCCTGACGACCCTCACCGAGCCGATGCCCGCCCCGATCGCCGACCGCGCCCGGACGATCGCCAACGCCATCACCTCAGGCCTCGTCATCCGCCTCCACTACCGTGACGTCTCCGGACGGATCACAGTCCGTGACGTCGACCCGGTGACCTGCATGGTCCACCGCGAATACTGGTATCTCGTCGGCATGTGCCGCATGCGCCACGCGATCCGGGCGTTCCGGTTCGACCGGATCGTCGCCACCGAACCCACCTTCGTGCCGGCCCGCCCGCACCGAGCCGAGGGATTCCTGCCCTTCCAGGGCAAGCGCGCCGCATAACCGGTCGCGGTCAGGTCATCTCGAGCTGCCACCCCGGACCGGTCCGGGCCGGTCCGGGGGGCAGACTCCCGATGTGGTCAGCCGCAGCAGCCGCCGCCGCAACACCCGCCACCGCCGCCGCCGGAGGGCCGGGGCGCGGCCGAGGAACTCGCGGAGCCGCCGGTCACCGCGACGGTGGACAGCAGCTTGACCGTGTCGTCGTGGCCGTCGGGGCAGAGCGCCGGCTCACCGGAGCGTGCCATCGGACGGGAGATCTCAAAGGTGGACCCGCAGGCGCGGCAGCGGAAGTCGTATCGGGGCATGACGCCAAGGTTACCCGGCTCGCTCGCCGCACACCCGTGCCGCCGGCGTCCTGTCTCTTCGCGCGAGGCCTCCCCGGGCGGGCGGGAAACGTGCGCCGAGAAAGGTCAGGCGAAGGTGATGGAGGCGTAGTCGGCCACCGGCCGGTAGCCGATCGCCTGGTAGATCGAGTTGGACGTGGGGTTGGACAGGTCCGTGAAGAGCAGCACCTCCTCGGCGCCCTCGGTGAGCACCTTGGCGCTCACCGCGTGCGAGAGCGCGGTGCCGTAGCCCTTCCGGCGAAACTCCGCGGGCGTGTAGACGGGGCCGACCCGGGACATCCCGCCGATGGGCGAGGAGGCCCCGGCGAACGCGACGGGCCGCCCGCCCGCCTCCCACACGAGCAGTTCCCGTCTGGCGATCCGGCTGGCCACCAGCGGGGTCAGGTCGACAGGGCCGACGGCCTCGGCCTCGGCCTGGAACTCCTCGCCCCACCGGACCAGGAGATCGAGGTCGTCGGCGACGGCCACACGCGAGGCCCCTTGCGGAGCGGGGTCCGGGCCAAGCAGCACGTCGAGCCGGTAGAGGCGTTCCGCGCGGCGCTTGGCCTCGGGTCGCCACCAGGAGGCGGCGAACGCCTCGGCCAGCGGGAGCGGCCCGGTCACGCCGGGGATCGCCCTCTCCTTCTCGATCAGGTCGGTGGCGAGGCCGAGCACGGTGTCGGCGGGGATATCGGGGAGCAGCAGGGGGTGCGGAGGCGTCTGGATCGCGGTCGCCACGATCCGGTCGTCGCGCTCCAGCCTGCCCAGCAGCACGTCATCGCCCCACAGACCGCTCCGTACGGCGCGCAGGACCGTGAGAGGGACGGTGTTGCGGACCGGATCCCGCAGCAGCCACGGCTCCGCCATCCCCGCGTATGCCTCGATGTCGGAGGTGAAGGTCCATGTCATGACCATGATTGTGCCTATCGGGGATCACCGGCGCCAACGGGCATGCCGCCGTGCTCGCGCCGTGCGGCGCGAGCACGGCGGCGCCGTTCTCAGGCCGCGCTCTCCGCGAGGTAGGGCGCCCACTGGGGGTCGCCGACGATGTGCGCGCCGATCAACCGCCAGTGGACGCCGCGTGGCACCACCGGGGCGACGCTGAGCGTCCACCCCAGTTCCTCCAGCATGCGATCGGCCTTGCGGTGGTTGCACGTCGTGCACGACGCGACGCAGTTCTCCCAGGTGTGGGGGCCACCTCGCGAGCGCGGGATGACATGGTCGATGGTCTCGGCCCGCTGGCCGCAGTAGGCGCATCGGTAGTCGTCCCGACGCATCAACGCGGTTCGGGTCAGCGGAATCCGCGACCGGTAGGGAATCCGGACATATCTTCGAAGCCTGATCACCGAAGGAACGTCGAGCGTGCGGCTCGCCGAGCGGAACACGGCGCCCCGCCCGTCACGGTGCACGACGTCCGCCTTCTCCCTGAGCACGAGCACGACGGCCCGGTGCAGGGACAGGGTGGTCAGGGGTTCGTAGGTGGCGTTCAAGAGCAGGACCTGGCGCATCAGCGGGCCTCTCCCGCCGCAGGACGTGTCAGTTGAGGGGGCACGCCACCGCGTGCCCCGGCTGGCGGCCCCTCCTGGGGCCCGGGCGCTTCCGTCACGAGGACCTCCGCCGGACGGCCCAGCGGATGCTCACCACGGCACCGTCCTTCACCAAGTTTGGCTTCTGCGTCGCGGTTCCCGCCACCCATAAATGACTGGAGAGAAACCTGATACGTTTTATGCCCGCATTACTAGTTCTTAACTCCTCCTGCCGCAGATCAGATACGCCCGTCGCGCAATGCCCGCGTTCTGCCCTGCCGAGGTCGTAGGGTTCCTGCCATGACGCGACAGCCATATCCTCCAGCCAGCCGTGTTGAGCTCGTCGAGGAGCTCCACGGAGTGCCTGTTTCCGACCCCTACCGCTGGCTGGAGGATTCGGACGATCCGGCGACGAAGGACTGGCTGGTGGGGCAGGAGAGGCTGCTGGAGACCGAGCTGGACATCCTCCCCGGGCGCGAGGGTTTCAAGGCGCGGATCACGGAGCTGCTCAGGTCCGGTTCGGTCGGCGCGCCGACGTGGCGCGGGGAGCGGCGGTTCTTCATGAGGCGCACCCCGGAGCAGGAGCACGCCGTGCTCTACACCGTCGATCCCGGCGGCACCGAGCGGGCGCTGCTCGACCCGATGGCGCTCGACTCGACCGGGCTGACCACCCTCGACTCCTGGCAGCCCGACAAGGAGGGCCGCCTGCTCGCCTACCAGGTCTCGGTGGGCGGCGACGAGGAGTCGAGCCTCTACCTGATGGACGTCGCGTTCGGCGACCGCATCGAGGGACCGATCGACCGGTGCCGCTACTCCCCCGTGGCGTGGCTGCCCGGCGGCGAGGCCTTCTACTACGTGCGCAGACTGCCCGCCACCGAGGTGCCCGAGGGGGAGGAGCAGTTCCACCGCCGGGTCTACCTGCACAGGGTCGGCACCTCCACCGAGGAGGATGTCCTGATCTTCGGTGAGGGCCTGGAGAAGACCAACTACTACGGCGTGGCGGTCTCCCGCGACGGCCGCTGGCTGCAGATCTCCGCCTCCCGCGGCACGGCGCCGCGCAACGACCTGTGGGTGGCCGACCTGGAGACCTCCTCCCCCTCCTCCCCCGACCTGGTCGTCGTCCAGCAGGACGTCGACGCCCAGACGGCCCTGCACTTCGGCCGCGACGGCCGCCTGTACGTCTTCACGGACCGCGACGCCCCGCGCGCCCGTGTCTGCGTGACCGACCCGTCCGACCCTCGGTTCGAGAACTGGCGTGACCTCATCCCGCAGGACCCCGAGGCCGTGCTGACGGACTTCGCGATCCTCGACGAGCTCGACCGGCCGGTCATGCTCGTCGGCTGGACCCGCCACGCGATCAGCGAGATCTCGGTACACGACCTGGCCACCGGTGAGCGCGTCGGAGATGTGCCGACGCCCGGCCTGGGCACCATCGGCGGCATCAGCGAGCGCCCGGAGGGCGGTCACGAGGCGTGGTTCGGCTACACCGACAACACCACGCCGCCGAGCATCCAGCGCTACGACGCCCGCACCGGCGAGACGACGCTCTGGGCGGCCTCCCCCGGTGCCGTCGAGGTGCCCGCCGTCAACACCGAGCAGGTGACCTACCGCTCCGCCGACGGCAGCGAGGTCCACATGCTGGTGATCTCCCGCCCCGGCACCGAGGGCCCGCGCCCCACGGTCCTGTACGGCTACGGCGGTTTCGGGCTCTCGATGACCCCCGGCTACTCGGCGTCCATCCTGAGCTGGGTCGAGGCGGGCGGCACGTACGCCATCGCCCAGCTGCGCGGCGGCGGCGAGCAGGGCGAGGAGTGGCACCGGGCCGGGATGCTCTCCCACAAGCAGAACGTCTTCGACGACCTGCACGCGGCGGCCGAGTACCTGATCGCCACCGGCGTGACCACGTCCTCGCAACTGGCCATCTCCGGCGGCTCGAACGGCGGCCTCCTGGTCGGCGCGGCCCTGACCCAGCGCCCGGAGCTGTACGCCGCGGTGGTCTGCTCGGCGCCGCTGCTCGACATGATCCGCTACGAGCTGTTCGGCCTGGGCGCGACGTGGAACGTCGAGTACGGCTCCGCCGAGAAGCCCGACGAGTTCGCCTGGCTGCACTCCTACTCCCCCTACCACCATGTGCGCGAGGGGGAGTGCTACCCGGCGACGTTGTTCACGGTCTTCCAGTCCGACACCCGGGTCCATCCGCTGCACGCCTGGAAGATGTGCGCGGCCCTGCAGCACGCCCAGGCCTGTGACCGGCCGATCCTGCTCCGCAACGAGATCGAGGCCGGCCACGGGGCCCGTTCGGTGAGCAAGACCATCGAGCTCGCCGCCGACCAGCTGACCTTCCTCGCCTACCACACCGGGCTGACCTCCTGAAAAGCGGAGAGGGCACCTCCTGGGGCGTCCTCTCCCAGCACGGCCGCGACGCCGGATTGTCGTGGGCGGCGGTTATGGTCGGGGGGTGAACGACGCAGCGGTGGCCGAGGGCCTGACCTTCGTCGAGGGCGAGCCCGGCGCCTTCCTTCGGTCGTACGTCACGCACCTGTCGGCCTACACCGAGCGTTACGCCGAGCCCGTGCCCCGGCGGCAACCGCCGTTCGCCGGTGTCGTGATGATCTTCGGTTTCGGCGCGCCGCTCGCGCTGAGCGGGCCGCGGGGAGGCCGGCGGCTGGCGTCGTTCGCGGGCGGCCTGCACGACACCTACGTCGACACCACCACGGCCGGAACCGCCGAGGGGGTGCAGGTCAACCTCACACCGCTCGGGGCCAGACGGCTGCTCGGGGTGCCCATGCGGGAGCTGACCAACCGGGTGGTGTCGCTGGAGGAGGTGCTCGGGCCGTGGGCCACGACCACGGTCGAGCGGTTGGCACAGGCTTCCGGCCGGGCCGCCCGGCTCGCGCTGCTGGACGAGGCGCTCAGCGAGCGGATCGACTCCGCGCCGGTCCCCGACCGCCGCGTCGGCTGGGCGTGGAGCCGCCTGGTCGCCACCCGTGGCGCGGTGTCCGTGGCCTCGATGGCCGCCGAGCTGGGGTGGAGCCACCGGCATCTGGTCTCCCGCTTCCACGACCAGGTCGGGCTGGCGCCGAAGGCCGCGGCCAGGGTGCTGCGCTTCGAGCACGCCACCGGCCGGCTGAGGTCCGGCATGTCCCTGGCCGACACCGCGGCCGTCTGCGGCTACTACGACCAGGCCCACATGAACCGCGACTTCAGGGCCATGGCCGGGGTCACCCCCCGCGAGCTGGCCGCGCCGCCGCGCACCCCCGGATGATCAGGTCAGATTTTTCCAAGCCCGGCCCCTCCCGCCGGTGACATCGTGGTGGTCACCGAACAGGAGGAGGAAACATGCGAACCGTGTATCCGCTGGTCCGCTACCACGACCCCGCCAAGGCCGTCGACTGGCTGGTCCAGGCATTCGGATTCGAGGTTCACGAGCTCGTCACGGCCGACGACGGGGGCGTCGGCCATGGTGAGCTGATCGTCGGCACCGGAATGATCATGACTGGTAGGGGCGAGCCCGGCGGCCCGGGGATCTACATCGCCGTGGACGACCCCGACGCCCACCACGACAGGGCCGTCGCGGCCGGAGCCGAGGTCACCAGCGGGCTGGCCGACAAGGACTACGGCTCGCGCGATTACGCCTGCAAGGACCCGGAGGGCAACCTCTGGTACTTCGGGACGTACCGGCCCTGACTCCGCGGCGTCCCTGGTCAGGACCCGGGGCGGGGACGGCCCAGGACGTCGCGCGCCGCCGCCACGGCGGCCTGGCCGAAGCTGATGCCGCCGTCGTTGGGGGGTACGGCGCGGTGGGTCAGGACCCGGAAGCCGCCGAACCCGAGGGCGCCGGCGAGGCGGTCAAGCAACAGGCGGTTCTGGAAGACCCCGCCGGACAGGGCGACCGTGCCGATCCCGGTGCCCTCGCGGATCCTGGCGCACGCCGCGGCGGTGACGGCGGCGAGCCCGTTGTGGAAGCGGGCGGAGACGAGCGCCGGGACCACCCCGGCGCGGGTCTCCTCGACGACCGCACGGACCAGATCCGCGACCTGGATCGTCACGAGCGACCCCTCGTCGAGGATCCGCGCCGGATAGGCGCCGCCCTCGGCGGGGTCGGCCCGCTGCTCCAGGGCGATCGCGGCCTGTCCCTCGTATCCGGCGGTGTCGCGGAGCCCGAGGATCGCCGCCACCGCGTCGAACAGGCGACCTGCGCTGGAGGTGAGCGGGGAGTTCGTCCCCGCTCTGGCCACGGCGAGCACCTCGTCCCAGCGTGTGCCGTGGCGCGTCCTGACCGGCAGGTCCTCGGGGAGCGCGGCACCGTACGCCGCGTCCAGGTGGGCGGCCGCCATCCGCCAGGGCTGCCTGATGGCCGCGGTACCGCCGGGCATCGGCACCGGCGCCAGGCGGCCGGCACGGGTGAAGCCGACGAGGTCGGCCACCAGGAGCTCGCCACCCCAGATCGTGCCGTCGGTGCCGTAACCGAGACCGTCGAAGGCCACCCCGATGACCGGGCCGCTCTCGGCGTTGTCGGCCAGGCAGGAGGCGATGTGCGCGTGGTGGTGCTGCACCCCGGTCAGGTCCACCGACTCCAGATCGAGGGCGTACTTGGTGGACAGGTACTCGGGATGGAGGTCGTGCGCGACGAGACCGGGGGTGATGCCGAGCAGGCGCCCGAGGTGTTCGATCCCCTCCGTGAAGGAGCGCAGCGTCTCGTAGTTCTCCAGGTCGCCCATGTGCTGGGAGACGAAGGCGTACCCCCGCCTCGCGAGGCAGAACGTGCTCTTCAGCTCGGCACCGCAGGCGAGCACGGGCCGCCGGGCGGGCGGTGAGAGCCGCAGTGGCTCCGGGGCGTATCCCCGGGACCTGCGCAGCGGTAGCGCCCGCCCTCGCGCGACGAGGACCACGGAGTCGTCGGCACGGATGTGGATCGGCCGGTCGTGGGTCAGGAAGGCGTCCGCGATCCCGGCGAGCCTGACGAGCGCGTCGCCGTCGCGGTGGGCGATGGGCTCATCGGAAAGGTTCCCGCTGGTGAGCACGTACGGCCGGGTGAACTCGGCGGCGAGCAGATGGTGCACCGGCGTGTACGGCAGCATGAGGCCGAGGGTGCGGTCGCCCGGCGCCACGGCTCCGGCCGGCGCGGCACCGGAGCGGCGGGGCAGCAGCACGATCGGACGCCGCGGGCCGGTGAGCAGCCGCTCGCTCTCGTCGTCCAGTTCGCAGAGCGCGTGGGCGGCGCGCAGGTCGGGAACCATGATCGCGAACGGTCTGTCCTCGCGGCGCTTGCGAGCGCGGAGGGTCCTGGCGGCCTCCTCGTCCGCCGCGTCGACCGCCAGGTGGTACCCGCCGAGCCCCTTGACCGCCAGGACGCCGCCCGCCCGCAACACCTCCGCCGCCGCCACGATCGGATCGTCACCGCCGCCGCGGGGAGCGCCGCCGTCCAGCAGGCGCAGGACCGGACCGCAGGCCGGGCAGCAGATCGGCTGGGCGTGGAACCTGCGGTCCGACGGGTCGAGATACTCCCTCTCGCACTCCCCGCACATGGCGAATCCGGCCATCGTGGTGGCGGGCCGGTCGTAGGGGAGGTCTCGGATGATGGTGAACCTCGGCCCGCAGTTGGTGCAGTTGACGAAAGGGTGGCGGTATCGCCGGTCGGCGGGGTCGAACAGCTCGCCCAGACAGTCATCACATGTCGCGACATCAGGTGAGATAAGAGTGACCCGCTGATCTCCGTCCCGGCTGGCCGCGATGCGGAATCCGCGCTCTCCACGCGCCGGTATCGCGGTGGCCGTCATGCGGTGGATCGCCGCCAGCGGCGGGGCCTGACCTCGCAGGTCCTCCTGGAACCGCGCGACGTCGCCGGGCACCCCCTCGGCCTCGATGAAAACGCCGTGGCCGTCGTTGCCCACCCATCCCGACAGCTCCAGCCGCCGGGCCAGGGAGTGGACATGGGGGCGGAAGCCCACCCCCTGCACGATCCCCTCGACCCTGATCCTGACGCGGACCCGCGCCCGCCCCGTGCCCATCCCGCCATCCTTCCCGCGCCCGGCGGGAACGCCTCAGGGCTCGCATGATCTGGACGGGAAGGTTACGTCGATGATCAGAGCTTTGCCGTTGATTGTCGAGCCAAGGGTGTCGGCCCTGAAACGGCCAACCGTAACGTAGCGACTACCGTGAAAAATACGGAGCGTTGACATGCCTGTCACACCGAGTACCCAAGCACCGTCCGCCGTCACCCCGGTCACGGAGGCGGAGGTCATCGCGGCCTTCGCGCGGCGGGAGCACGCCGGGCGCGCCCTGGCGGGAGACGTGGAGCGCATCGCGCGTGCCGCCCGGGCCATGGCCGCCAGGTTCCACCTCGGCGGCAAGCTGATCGTTTTCGGCGACGGCGGCGCGGGCTCGGACGCGGCACACGTCGCGGTCGAGTTCATGCACCCGGTCATCGTGGGCAAGAGGGCGCTCGCGGCGGTGGCACTGAGCAACGACGCGACGACGGCCGGCCGGGACGGCGAGGTCGGCGGGGACGCCGCCGAGGTCTTCGCCCACCAGGTGCGCCACTGGGCGGACGCCTCCGACATAGCCCTGGGAATCTCCCGTGACGACCGGTGCGTGAGCGTCCCGCGAGGCTTGCGGACCGCTGGGGAACTGGGCCTGCTGACCATCGCCCTGACCGGCGGCGCAGGCCGTGGGGACGGGCACGGAGGCGAGGTGGCCGACCACGTCCTGGTCGCCGCGTCCGACGACCCTGCCGTGGTCAAGGAGGTCCACGTCACCGCCTACCACCTGCTGTGGGAGCTGGTCCATGTGTTCTTCGACCGGCTCGGCCCACCCGCGCAAGGGGCGTCCAGGTGAACGGGCCCGAGGACTGTACCGCCGGTGTCTGCATCACCTGCTCCGACCAGGCACTGCCGGTGCGGGTGGTCAGGCTGCTGGAGGGAGAGCTGGCGATCGTCGACGCCGGCGGGGTCCTCGAAGAGGTGAGCGTGGCACTGATCGACCCGGCGGTGGGCGACACCGTCCTCGTACACGCCAGGGAGGCCATCGCCGTGATCGCGCACGGGAACGAAGGGCGGGGAGACGACGATGAGCACGCTTGACGGAACGCCCGCGGAGGGCACCCGAGGGCTGTACCCCTTCCTCGACGAGTACGAGCACGAGCACGTGGACCAGATTCCGGACACGGCGGAGGCGGAGACCGAGGCCAGGCGGTCGGCGGTGGAGAAGACCGGCGAGATCGTGCGGCTGCGCCGGTGGGTGGGTGCGGAGTCGGCGGCGGAGCTGGCGGCGTGCGCCGGGGAGATGGCGGCGAGGTTCGCCTCCGGCGGCCGGCTGTTCAGCTTCGGCAACGGCGGGAGCAGCACCGACGCCCAGGAGGTCGCCGCCGCCTTCCTGCACCCCCACCGCGGCCCGGCCCTGCCCGCGCTCTCCCTGACCGGTGACGTCGCCGTGGTCACCGCGCTCTCCAACGACGTCGGGTTCGAGGTGGTCTTCTCCAGGCAGCTCGCGGCGCTTGGCCAGCCTGGGGACATCGCCGTCGGCCTGTCCACGAGTGGCGGCTCCGCCAACGTCGTCCGGGCGTTCGAGGAGGCGGCCCGCCGGGACATGCTCACCGTCGGGCTGGCCGGCGGAGGGGGCGGCAGGCTGACCGAACTGTCCGAGCTGGGCGTTCTGGCCCACCTGTTCGTCGTCCCCTCCTCCTCGGTGCACCGGATCCAGGAGGCGCAGACCACCCTCTACCACGTCCTGTGGGAGCTCACCCAGCACGCGCTCGGACCGGCACCGATCCCGCGGGCGCACGACCCCGGCTGAGAGCCGGCGTTCCCCCTCCCCCTTCACGTTCCACAGAAGACATCCACCAGGAGTGGGGAGACGTCATGGCAGCGCCGACAGACGCGGCAAGTAGCAGCTCTCCGGAGCAGCAGGAACCGACCGTCCACATACTGTGGATCAACGCCGGGATGAGTTGCGACGGTGACTCCGTCGCGCTCACCGCGGCGACGCAGCCGAGCATCGAGGAGATCGTGCTCGGCGCGCTTCCCGGGCTCCCCAAGGTGGCCGTGCACTGGCCTCTGATCGACTTCGAGTCCGGGCCGATGCAGGGCGCGGACGTCTTCATCGAGTGGTTCTTCAAGGCCTACCGCGGCGAACTGGATCCGTTCGTGCTGGTCGTCGAGGGCTCGATCCCGAACGAGGCGATCAAGCAGGAGGGTTACTGGTGCGGTTTCGGCAACAACCCCGACACCGGCCAGCCCATGACGACCAGCGAGTGGCTGGACCGGCTCGCCCCCAAGGCGACCGCGATCGTGTGCGCGGGCACCTGCTCGGCGTACGGCGGCATCCACGCGATGGCCGGGAACCCGACGGGGGCGATGGGCGTCGCCGACTACCTGGGCTGGGACTGGAGGTCCAAGGCGGGCCTGCCGATCGTCAACGTGCCCGGCTGCCCGATCCAGCCGGACAACCTCTCCGAGACGCTCCTCTACCTGCTCTACCAGGTCGCCGGGCAGGCGCCGATGATCCCGCTGGACGAGGCGCTGCGGCCGACGTGGCTGTTCGGCCAGACCGTCCACGAGGGCTGCGACCGCGGCGGCTACTACGAGCAGGGCCAGTTCGCCACCGAGTACGGCTCGCCGAAGTGCCTGGTGAAGATCGGCTGCTGGGGGCCGGTCGTCCGGTGCAACGTCCCCAAGCGCGGCTGGATGAACGGGATCGGCGGCTGCCCGAACGTGGGAGGCATCTGCATCGCCTGCACGATGCCGGGCTTCCCCGACAAGTTCATGCCGTTCATGGACGAGCCTCCCGGCGCCCTCATCTCCTCGACGGTGAGCGGCGCGTACGGGACGGTCATCCGGACCCTGCGCGGCATCACCTCCAAGACCGTCGAGAAGGAACCGAAATGGCGCCACAAGGGGCGCGAGCTGCTGACCGGCTACAAGGCGCCCTGGAGCTGACATGACGACATCGGAGCAGAACCCGGAACTCGTGGAGATGGCCTGGGACCCCATCACCAGGATCGTCGGGAGCCTCGGCATCTACTGCAAGATCGATTTCAAGAACCGGCAGGTCGCCGAGTGCTACAGCACCTCGTCGATCTTCCGCGGCTACAGCATCTTCATGAAGGGCAAGGACCCGCGCGACGCCCACTTCATCACCAGCCGCATCTGCGGGATCTGCGGCGACAACCACGCGACCTGCTCGGTCTACGCGCAGAACATGGCCTACGGGGTGCGGCCTCCGGCCCTGGGCGAGTGGATCGTCAACCTCGGCGAGGCCGCCGAGTACATGTTCGACCACAACATCTACCAGGAGAACCTGGTGGGGGTCGACTACTGCGAGAAGATGGTCCGCGAGACCAACCCCGGCGTGCTGGCGATGGCCGAGCGCACCGAGGCGCCGCACGCGGGCGATCACGGCTACCGGACCATCGCCGACATCATGCGCTCGCTGAACCCACTGGAGGGCGAGTTCTACCGCGAGGCGCTGGCGGTGAGCCGCACCACCCGGGAGATGTTCTGCCTCATGGAGGGCAGGCACGTGCACCCCTCCACGCTCTACCCCGGCGGGGTCGGCACGGTCGCGACGGTGCAGTTGTTCACCGACTACCTGACCCGGCTGATGCGCTACGTGGAGTTCATGAAGCGGGTCGTGCCCATGCACGACGACCTGTTCGACTTCTTCTACCAGGCGCTGCCCGGCTACGAGGAGGTCGGCCGCAGGCGCGTGCTGCTGGGGTGCTGGGGAAGCTTCCAGAACCCCGCGCACTGCGACTACAGCTACCTCAACATGAGCGACTGGGGTCGCGAGATGTTCGTCACGCCGGGAGTGATCGTCGACGGCAGGCTCGTCACCAACGACCTGGTCGACATCAACCTCGGCATCCGGATCCTGCTGGGCAGCTCCTACTACGACGACTGGCAGGGGCAGGAGCCGTTCGTCACCCACGACCCGCTGGGCAACCCGGTCGACATCCGGCACCCGTGGAACCAGCACACCATTCCGCACCCACAGAAACGCGACTTCAGCGACAAGTACAGCTGGGTCATGTCGCCCCGCTGGTTCGACGGGGAGAACACGCTCGCGCTCGACACCGGCGGCGGCCCCATCGCCAGGCTCTGGGCGACGGCGCTGGCCGGCAAGGTCGACATCGGCTATGTCAGGTCCACCGGTCACAGCGTGGAGATCAACCTGCCACGGACGGCGCTGAAACCGGAGAAGACGTTCGAGTGGAAGATCCCCGAGTACAAAGGCCAGCCGCTGTCCAACGCCCTGGAGCGCAACCGGGCCCGCACCTACTTCCAGGCCTACGCGGCGGCGTGCGCGCTGTACTTCGTCGAGCAGGGCCTGGCCGAGGTGCGCGCGGGCCACACCCAGACCTGGGCGCCGTTCACGGTTCCCGACGAGACGATCAGCTGCGGCTTCACCGAGGCCGTGCGGGGCGTGCTGTCCCACCACATGGTGATCAGGGACGGGAAGATCGCCAACTACCACCCGTATCCACCGACACCCTGGAACGCCAGCGTCCGCGACGTACACGGCACGCCGGGACCCTACGAGGACGCGGTGCAGAACACACCGATCTTCGAGGAGAACCCGCCCGCGGACTTCAAGGGCATCGACATCATGCGCACCGTACGGAGCTTCGATCCGTGCCTGCCGTGCGGGGTGCACATGTACCTCGGCGGCGGCGAGGAGCTCCGCAGGCTGCACACCCCGCACGCCTTCGACACCACCTGATCCAGCGGCCGCCGGGGGGCCGACCGTTCCCCGGCACCGGGAAGGGGGCCTGGGCAGATGCCGCAAGCCCATGACATCCGGGTGACCGGCGATCGCGTCGAGGCGCTGATCGCCGACCTCGGCACGCTGAGCGACGCCGTGACCCGCGCCAAGGCCGAGGACCTGGTACGGGCCCTCGTCGAGCTGTACGGCGCCGGTCTGGAGCGCGTCGTCGAGATCGTCACCGAGACCGAGGCGGCCGAGGTGCTGCGCCGCCTGGTCGGCGACCCGCTCGTGTCCGGCCTGCTGGTGCTGCACGACCTGCACCCGCTGAGCACGGCCGAGCGCGTTCGCGAGGCGCTGGACGGCGTACGGCCCTATCTGGGGTCGCACGAGGGCGGCGTGGAACTGCTCGGCGTGGGCGAGGACGGGATCGTGCGGCTCCGCCTGGAGGGCACCTGCCACGGCTGCCCGTCCTCGCGGCTCACCGTGACCGACGCCATCGAGCGGGCCATCGGCCAGGCCGCTCCCGAGGTGTCCGGGGTGGAGGTCGAGGGGGTGACCGACGACCGCTCGGAACTGTTGCAGATCCAGCGCCGCGCGCCCGGCCCGTGCCCGGTGCCGGAGCGGACGCCTGCGCCGGAACCGGTCTCGGGGCCGGTGTCGTGACGGCCACCGGGCTGCGCAGGTTCCGCGAGCCGCCCAGAAGGGGCGGTCCGCCGGTGCCGCTCTGCGAGCTGTGCGCGGAGCCTGCCGGCGAGGACCACGGCCACGTCGTGAACGTCGAGACCCGGGGACTGCTGTGCGCCTGCCGGGCCTGCCACCTGCTGTTCAGCCACGGCACGGGGGGCCGGGCACGCTACCGGGCCATCCCTCGACGCTACCTTCACGACCCGCGGTTCCCGCTGAGCTCGGCCGACTGGGACGAGATGCAGATCCCGGTCCGCACGGCGTTCTTCTTCCACAACTCCGTACTGGGCAGGACGGTCGCGTTCTACCCGAGCCCGGCGGGCGCCACCGAGTCGCTGCTGCCGCTGGAGACGTGGGAACGCGTCCTGACGGCCAACCCGGCGATGGCCGACGTCCAGCCCGATGTGGAGGCGCTCCTGGTGGACCGCCGCCCCGACGGCGGCTTCGCCTGCCACCTGGTGCCGATCGACACCTGCTACGAGCTGGTCGGCCTGGTGCGGTTGCACTGGAAGGGCTTCGACGGCGGCCAGGAGGCGCGGGAGGCCATGGAGGGCTTCTTCGCCGACCTGCGCGGCCGCAGTCGCACCGTACCGCCCACGCCCGAGGCGTCCGGTACTTCTCGGCCAAGGGGCTGTGACGGCCGTGGCTGAGCTCGCGTTCGACTGCGTGGGCGTCCGGGCGGAGGCGTACGCCGCCTTCCCGACGCTCGTCTTCCGGCTGCGCGTCACCGACCCCTCCCCCGACGGGGTGCACACCATCGCGCTCCGCTGCCAGATCCGGGTGGAGCCGCATCTGAGGCGCTACGGCGATGCCGAGGCGGAGCTGCTCGGCGACCTGTTCGGTGACCCGGCCCGGTGGGGCGACACGCTGAAGCCCCTGCAGTTCGCCAACGTCTCGGTCATGGTCCCGGCGTTCACCGGAAGTACCGAGGTCGACCTGCCGGTGCCCTGCGGCTACGACCTGGAGGTGGCCGCGGGCAGGTACTTCGCCGCGCTGGACGAGGGCGAGATCCCGATGCTCATGCTCTTCAGCGGGACCGTGTTCGCCAGGACGCCGGGCGGCTTCTCGGTGAGCCAGGTGCCCTGGCACCACGAGGCCCGCTGCCGGCTGCCGGTGGCGGTGTGGCGGGAGCTCATGGACCGCTACTTCCCGGATTCCGGGTGGCTGCGGCTGCGGCGCGACACGCTTCGGGAACTCAGCCGCTTCAAGTCCACCCGCGCCCTGGCCACCTGGGACGAGACCCTGGAACTACTGCTCAAGGAGGCGCGACGATGAGCGTGCCGATGGACATCGCCCGGCGGGTGGCGGACGCGGTGCTGTACGAGGGCTACCTGCTCTATCCCTACCGCGCCTCGGCGGCCAAGAACCAGGTGCGCTGGCAGTTCGGGGTACTCGTCCCGCCGGGGTTCACCGCGACCGCCGAGCACCCGGCCAGCGTGACCGAATGCCTCCTGGAGGGGGCCACATACGCCGTGGCGCACCTGAGCCTGCGCTTCCTCCACCTCAGAACGCGCAGCGTCGAGCGCGCCGAGGACGACGGCTACTGGCCGGTCCAGCAGCTGCGGAACGGCCAGCGGACCTACCTCAGCTTCGACGAGGCGACCGAGCGGGAGGTGGAGACGGTGCTCCCCATCGCCGGCCTGCTCGACGCCCCCGAGCGGGTGATCGAGGTACGGATTCCCGGGGACCGCGTGATCGAGCCGATCGTGGCATCGTCCGGAGAGGTCGTGGGGCGCGTCGTCTCCGAACACCTGCCGCTCCACGCCGAGCTCAGGGTCTCCGCCGAACTGGTGCCCGGCCCCTACGACCTGGTCAAGCTGCGCGCCCGGGTGGCGAACACCGACGACTGGAAACCGCTGGGCGCGCCACGCGAGCAGGCGCTGCGGCACTCGCTGATCTCGGCGCACCTGCTCATCGCGGTGACCGCCGGGGCCTTCGTCTCCCTGCTCGACCCGCCGGAATGGGCACGGCCGGCCGTGGAGACCTGCCGCAACGAGCACACCTGGCCCGTACTCGTGGGCGAGCCCGGTCACCGGGACGTGATGCTCTCCTCGCCGATCATTCTCTACGACCACCCGGACATCGCTCCGGAGAGCCCCGGCACCCTGTTCGACTCCACGGAGATCGACGAGATGCTCCACCTCCGCACACTCACCCTCACCGACGAGGAGACGCGGGAGGCTCGGGCGACCGACCCCCGGGTGGCCGAGCTCATCGACATGGTCAGCGGCATGCCGCCCGAGCTGGTGGAGCGGCTGCACGGCGCGATCCGCTCGGTGGACGCGACCACGGACCCGCGGCCCGGTGAGCCTCCGCGGCAGGAGGGGGACTTCCAGAACCGGCCGGAGGTTCCCACGCCCTGGTGGGACCCCGCGGGCGATGCCACGGTCTCGCCGGAGACCGACAGCGTGACGGTCTGCGGGGTGGCCGTCTCCAGGGGCAGCAGGGTCCGGCTGGTTCCCGGCAGGCGGCGCGCCGACGCCCATGACATGTTCCTGGCCGGCAGGACCGCACGCGTCGAGGCGGTGCTCATCGATCTCGACGGCGCCCACCACCTGGCCGTCACCCTCGACGAGGACCCGGGCGCCGACCTGCACCGATCACACGGCCGCTTCCTCTACTTCGCCCCCGACGAGGTCGAGCCGCTCCCGGACGACTCGCTCACCGGCGGCTCGGCCCCGGGTGGGCCGGCCTCGGGCGGGCCGGCCTCGGAGGGATCGCTCGACGGGGAGGCCGGCGCATGAGGATCCTGGTGGCCGGTGTGGGGAACGTCTTCCTCGGCGACGACGGCTTCGGGGTCGCGGTGGCCAGGCACCTGGCGGACATCGACCTGCCCGACGAGATCGAGCTGCGGGATTTCGGCATCCGGGGAATCCACCTGGCCTACGAGCTGACCGGCGGCGGGTACGACAGCACGATCCTCATCGACGCGGTATCCCGCGACGGCCCGCCCGGCACCCTGTACGTCCTCGAACCGGCGGCGGGCGAGAGGCCGGGCTCCTTCGCCGACGCGCACTCGATGACACCCGAGACCGTGCTGTCGCTGGTGAACACGCTCGGTGGCGGAGCAGGCCGCGTCCTGCTCGTCGGCTGCCAGCCCGCCGACACCTCGCCGGGCATGGAGCTCAGCGCGCCGGTCGCGGACGCCGTCGGCAGGGCGGCGGACCTGGTCGTCGAGCTGGCCGGGCAACAGATCGCGATGGCACTCGCCACCGCGGGTCACGAGGAGGAACGAACATGCTGAAACGCCTTCTGGCCGGGTCGGTGCTGGCGGGAGCGGCCGTACTGCTCTACCTGACACTTCCCGATATCAAGCGCTATCTGAGGATGCGCAGCATGTGACACATCCAGCCACTGGGACATCGAGCTCGAACGAGAGGGAACAGCCGTGCACGAATTCGGGATCGCCGAGGCGATCCTCACCGCTGTGGAGAAACGGGCGGACGGCAGGAGGGTGCGGCGGGCGCGAGTGCACGCCGGTGCCCTGCTCCGCGTCACCGAACCGGTGATCAACCAGGCGTTCTCCGCGATCGCCGACGGGTCCGTGGCCGAGGGCGCCCAGGTGGACCTGGTCATCGTCCCGGTGCGGATGACCTGCCGCTCCTGCGGGAGCACGTCCACCTCCGTCGACCCCTTCGCCGTCTGCGCGGGGTGCGGCGGCACCGATATCGACACCGAGGGCGGCGACGACCTCGTCCTCGAATCCATCCAGATGGCGGAGGCCGCTCATGTGCCTGGGAATTCCCGGGGAGATCGTGGAGATCCTGTCCGACCGTCCTGATCTGGCCATGGTCGACGTCAGCGGCGTCAAGCGCGCCATCAACATCGGCCTGCTGGAGGGCGAGTTCGTGGTACCCGGCGACTGGATCCTCATCCACGTCGGGTTCGCGCTGTCGAAGATCGACGAGGTGGAGGCCAGGGCCGCGCTCGACTTCCTGGAGAGCATCGGCCAGGCGTACGAGGACGAGATCGCGGCCCTCCGAGAATCCATGATCGAAGAAGGGTGAGGGTTGATGCGTTTCGTCGACGAGTACCGCGACGCGGAGAAGGCCCGGATGCTCGCCGCGCGGATCGCCGCACTCTGCGAGCCGGGCCGCGACTACAAGTTCATGGAGGTGTGCGGCGGGCACACCCACACGATCTACAAGCACGGCCTGGAGGACTACCTGCCCGAGGCCGTCACGCTGGTGCACGGCCCCGGCTGCCCGGTCTGCGTCATCCCCATGGGACGGATGGACGACGCCATCCACATCGCCGAGCAGCCAGATGTGATCATGACGTCGTTCGGCGACATGATGCGGGTACCCGGCGGAAACGGCTCCTTCCTCGACGCCAAGGCGCGGGGCGCCGACATCCGGCTGGTCTACTCCCCGCTGGACGCGCTGAAGATCGCCCGGCAGAACCCCGGCAGGCGCGTGGTCTTCATGGCCATCGGGTTCGAGACCACGGCGCCCTCGACGGCGATGACCGTCCTGCGCGCCGAGGCCGAGGGGATCGAGAACTTTTCGATCTTCTGCAACCACGTGACGATCATCCCCGCGATCAAGGCGATCCTGGACTCCCCCGACCTGCGTCTGGACGGGTTCATCGGCCCCGGCCACGTCTCCACCGTGATCGGCTGCCGGCCGTACGGGTTCATCTCGCGTGGCTACGGCAAGCCCTTGGTGGTGGCCGGTTTCGAGCCGCTGGACCTGTTGCACACGGTCTACCGCCTCCTCGCGCAACTGGCCGAGGGACGCTCCGAGGTGGAGAACCAGTACTCCCGGGTGGTCCCGTGGGACGGTAACCCAAAGGCTCTGCACGTCATCAACCAGGTGATGGAGCTGCGACCGTACTTTGAGTGGCGCGGGCTGGGGTTCATCTCCCAGTCGGCCCTCAGGGTCACCGAACGGTACGCCGCCTTCGACGCCGAGCGGATCTTCCAGATTCCCGGCGGGCGGGTGGCCGACCCGAAGGCGTGCCAGTGCGGCGAGGTGCTCAAGGGAGTGCTCAAGCCCTGGGAGTGCAAGGTGTTCGGCACCGCGTGCACCCCGGAGACACCGATCGGCACGTGCATGGTCTCGTCCGAGGGCGCCTGCGCGGCGTACTACAACTTCGGCCGGTTCTCGCGCGAGCGCGTCAGGGAGGCGACCCGGAGGTGAACGACGGGGAGGGTCACACCGGGGAGCAGCGGGTCCTGGAACGGACGAGAGAGGCGGGCGGCCCGGACACATCCGACCGGGAGCGGCAGGTCCTGGACCGGATCGAGCGGGTGCGGCGCCGCAAGGCGCGCGTCCGGGAGGACCGCATCACCCTGGCGCACGGCGCGGGCGGCAAGGCCACACACACCCTGATCGAGGCGGTGTTCCTGGAATCGTTCCGCAACCCGATGCTGGAGCCCCTGGAGGACGGCGCGGTCGCCGACGGGCTCGCCTTCACCACCGACTCGTTCGTGGTGACGCCGCTGTTCTTCCCCGGGGGCGACATCGGCGACCTCGCGGTGAACGGCACGGTCAACGACCTGGCCATGTGCGGGGCCCGCCCCCGCTACCTGTCGGCCGGATTCATCCTGGAAGAGGGCTTCCCCGTCGCCGACCTGCGACGCATCACCGCCTCGATGGCCCAGGCGGCGCGGGCGGCGGGTGTGTGGATCGTCACCGGCGACACCAAGGTCGTGCAGCGGGGCAAGGCCGACGGCTGCTACGTGACCACCTCCGGCATCGGGACGCTGGAGCGGCCCATCCGGCTGAGCGCCGCCGCCGCGCGGCCGGGTGACGCGGTCATCGTGTCCGGGCCGATCGGCGAGCACGGGATCACCGTCATGCTGGCCCGGGGAGAGCTCGACATCGAAGCCGACCTGCGCTCCGACACCGCACCGCTCAACGCCCTCACCGACCTGCTGCTGGACGCCTGCGAGGACGGCGCGGTGCGGTGCCTGCGCGACGCGACCCGCGGCGGGGTGGCGACGATCGTCAACGAGATAGCCGGTGCCTCGCAGGTCGCCGTCGTGCTTGACGAGGAGGCCGTACCGGTCCGCCCGGCGGTGCGAGGGGCGTGCGAGTTGCTGGGGATCGACCCGCTCTACGTCGCCTGCGAGGGCCGGATGGTCGCGGTGGTGGCCGGGGAGTTCGCCGACGCGGCACTGGCCGCCCTCCGCTCCCACCCGCTCGGCTCCGAGGCGGCGATCATCGGACGGATCAACGACGACCCGCCGGGGCTGGTCCTGCTGAGGACCTCCTTCGGGGGCACCCGGATCGTCGACCTGCTGGTCGGCGACCCGCTACCGAGAATCTGCTGAACACCAGCGAATCCATGAGGTTTCACGACATGAGCAAGAAAAACAAACCCGAACACCCGAGCGGGCAGAACAAGGACACGTCTGGGGAGCGCGGCCGCTCCCCCGGCGTGAGCCACGCGAGCGAGGAGGTGGTGCGATCCGGCAACCTGGCCTTCGGACACCCGCCGGACGACAGGGGGCCCGGGCGCCTGGTCTCCGACGAGGAACGCGAGGGCGTCCCCGCCACCGACACCGAGGCCCGGTCCGCCCGCGGTGTCGGCGCCGGCGAGCAGCGCGGCGCCGAGGAGATCGCCGCCCGCAAAGGCGAGAAGGGCCGCGAGAAGGTCGGCACCGACGAGAAGGGACGCCCCTACGGCGTCTCCCATCCCGAGGACGCCACCGGGGTCAACCCCCAGAAAACCACGAAGGACAAGCCCTAGCCATGACTCCTCCGCTCCCCGGTGGGAGCGGCCTCTCGCCCACCTCGGCCGAGGTGGGCGACGGCCAGGCCCTGACCGTTTCGAACCCGGAAACCACGGCAGGAGGCGATTCGCCTGCCGGGTAAGCCCGGCAGCCCCCTCGCTCGCGCGTGCTCTGGCCGGGCCGGCCGTCGACCCGGCGAGGGCTCGCGGTCACCGCGCTAGCGAGGGAAGACGATCGTCTTGTGGCCGTCGAGCAGGACGCGCTGCTCGGTGTGCCAGCGGACGGCGCGGGCCAGGGCCTGGCACTCGACGTCACGGCCGATGGCGGCGAGGTCGTCCGCGGAGTGGGTGTGGTTGACCCGGGCGACCTCCTGCTCGATGATCGGCCCTTCGTCGAGGTCGGCGGTCACGTAGTGCGCGGTCGCGCCGATCAGCTTCACGCCGCGGGAGTGCGCCTGGTGGTAGGGCTTGGCGCCCTTGAACGACGGCAGGAACGAGTGGTGGATATTGATCACGTTGCCCGCGAGCTTGACGCAGAGGTCCTCGGAGAGCACCTGCATGTAGCGGGCGAGCACCACCAGGTCGGCCCGGTAGTGATCGACGAGGGTCAGCACCTCCGCCTCCTGCCTGGCCTTGGTCTCGGGAGTGACCGGCAGGTGGTGGTAGTCGATGCCGTACGACTGGGTCAGCGGCCGCAGATCCGGATGGTTGGAGACGACCGCGACGATCTCGATGTCGAGCAGGCCCGAACGCGTCCGGTAGAGCAGGTCGTTCAGGCAGTGGCCGAACTTGCTGACCATCACCAGCACGCGCGGCTTGACGGACGCCTCCCGCAGCTTGAAATCCATGCCGAACTCGGGGGCGAGCGCCGCGAAGGCCTCGCGCAGTTCCCCGTCGGGCAGCGGAGAGGCGAACTGCACCCGCATGAAGAACCGCTCGGTCACGGCATCACCGAACTGCTGGCTCTCGATGATGTTGCAGCCCCGTCCGGCCAGGAGACCGGAGACCGCCGCCACCACGCCAGGACGGTCCGGGCAGGACAGCGTCAACACAAACTCGGCCCTGGAACTCATGCCTTCACCCTTGAGCTGGAGAGGTCGGATCGTAAGGTACTTCCACCTGACCTGGGCAGAGTACAGCGAATCCCGGCGCCACACCCAGTCGCTCGGCACGCGGCGAGCCAGGAGGTACGGAGAGCCGCCCGGCCCCGGATCCGGCGGTGATAGCGTCCCTGATCTATGAACGCCCCTCAGCCGAACGACCGCCCCGCCGCCCGGGTGATCTGTGTGGACTCCTTGGGCCGGGTGCTTCTCATGCACTGGCGTGACACCGTCAGCGGCCAGAGCCTGTGGGAGCCGCCGGGCGGCGGCATTGACCCGGGCGAGACCCCCCTTGACGCGGCACGGCGGGAGCTGACGGAGGAGACGGGCCTGCCCGGCGAGGCGGTCATGGACCACTGGGTGCCGGTACGTCGCGATTTCCACTGGCTCGGCGTCCACTACGCCAAGACCGAACGGTTCTACCTGGCCAGGTTCGAGAGTACTCCCGAGGTGGGCCCGGGGTCGTTCAGCGCCGAAGAGAACACCACCTACCTAGGCTCCGGCTGGTTCTCAACGGAGGAGATGGCCGACCTGCCTGACCACCTGGAGCCCCCGGACCTGCCGGAGGTCGTCTCCCGCGTCACCCGACTGGGGTGAGCCGGCCATCGAGCACGCCCGGGAATCCCGTGCGGCACGGCCCTCGATCTCGAAGATCGAGGGCCGCGGTCGGCAGGGAACGATTCTTCCGAGCGGGGAGAATCTCACCCCTTGTGGATGGCGCCGGCAATGCCACCGAGCCTGGACACGCCAAATTTGTGAACAATGATCTTTTTCATCGCACTCACCCGAGGACGGCGATAGCCACGAAGAACAAGTATTCGGATATTTCCGAAATTGGCAATGCCAAATAGCAAATTGGTCTAAATTCGAGTCACTGCATTAGTGTGGACATAGCGACTATTAGCTCTTTTTCTCCATAAACCACCACAGACCCCCCTCGCTCTTCCCTGCGGATCTCGCGCCACCCGAACTTGCGATAGAGCTCCATCGCCGCGGGCTGGCTCAGAGTGGTATCCCCACGGAGCCTTACGTAGCCGAGTTCAATCGCCCGCGTCTCCAGCGCGACGACCATCTGGGCACCGAACCCGCGACGCTGGAACTCCGGATGAACCCGCATGCGGCACATCTCGGCGGTCTGATCGTCAACACGACGGAGCCCGCCCATCGTGACGATACGTCCGTCAGGCGTCTCACCCACGAGGAACTCTCCCCGATCGGCGAGGTAGATCTCGTGGATCCTGGGGAAGTCGTCCTCGTAGTAGACGCCGTCTCCCGGCGCGAGACCGACCTGGGCGAGACATATCTGGTGGAGCGCCCAGACGGATTCGATGTCGGACCAGCGATAACGCCGAAGCCTCGGCCTCAACTGCCACCCCCGTCGGCCACCGCGTCGTCCGTCCACGCGCTGCGACCGCGCAGCGATTCCAGGTAGACCTTGAGCTTGGGATGCCCGGGAGCCTTCACCTCGGCCTGCCTGCCCACCTCGTGGGCGCGCTGCATGAGGATGTCGGGCCTGCACGCCTCGTCGAGACCCGAGATCGTACTCTGGGCGATCTCCAGCGCCTCGTCCACATCGCCCTCAAGGATCTTGCACTGGGCACGGTCGAACTTGATGAAGGTCGGGTCGAGCCAGTCGGTCGGGCCGTACTTGGTGAGCGCCTGTTCCAGGATGAGGTCGGCCTCCATCGCCTGCCCGAGCTTGACCAGCGCGTCTCCCTGGTGAAAGTAGAGCTGGCGCTCGGTGTAACCGAAGGTCGCGTCGTCCTGGTCCGCGGCGGTCATCTGGGAGAAGGCCGCCCTGGCCCGGGACAGCGCCCGCTTCGCCTGATCGACCACGTCCTTCTTGCCCGCGCCCGACATCATCGCCAGTGCACGGGCCTCGACCACCGGGGCCATGGCCTGGGCCGCGCAGGGCGTCTGCCCTGCCAGGTCCCGGCTCTTCTTCGCGAGGTTGAGCGCCTCACGCGGGTCACCGTAGTAGAGCGGGACCAGAGCCTCCCTGGCCGTGACCCACGCCCGCAGCGCGCGGTCGCCGGTCTCGTCCGCGGCGGTCCTGCCGGTCCTGAAGAAGGATCGGGCGAGCCTGTGGTCGCCGAGATTGACCATGATCATGCCGCTCAGGCCGGCCAGCTGGGCCGCCATGCGGCACAACCGTTCCTGCAGGTCGACCGGCTGGCGCCGTTCCATGGCCTTGCGCACCGCGCTGAACTCCAGCATCACGTCGCACAGCAGCCTGAGCGGGGGAGTGTTCATGTACTGGCGGCCGAAGCCGATGGTGGATTCCTCCCACTGGTCGAGCATCGCGGGCGAGACGGTGGCCGAAACCAGCGTGTCGTCCATCCTTCTGCGGATGCTCTCCACCGATCCAAGCACCTGTCCGTCCAGCACGATGCCGCTGCCGGCCAGGAGTTGTAAGAGTGTCCTCCGTAACACGTTCTCGTCCTCCTCGCCCCCGTCCGCGGAAAGGTCCAAACCGATCGGCTGGATCAACAGCTCGCGCGGATCAGGGGATGTGTCGGGTCTTCCGTCCTGGAGATCGCCTCGGACGACACCGGGCATCCTGTGGCCGTGGCCGCAGATGCACGGGCCGTCGTACCCGAGGGAGGCCGGCTCGACTCGGTAGGCGGAGCACAGGTAGTGCAGATACTCGGGACCGGGCCGCTTCAGCCCGCTCTCGTACGCGGACAGGAGCGTCTCACCGATGCCGGGGGCCGACTTGCCGTCGCGTTCGAACAGCGCCCGTATCTGTTCGATGACGTCCGCGAGGGCGACACCATGTGCCAGGCGGTGACCTTTAACCCGTGTAGTCCCAAATTGTGAATTGCATTTCTCGTAGATTTCCTCGGCTATCTGCGCCGAGGACTTCCCGGCGGCCAGGCCACGGGCCCGGACCTGCCGTGCTAGTTCTGTCTCCCTGTGCTGCCTGCCGGACATACCGGCCCCTCTCTCGTGACCAGCTGGGCTGGCTGGCACACTTAGTCCCGACCGGTCCTCTCTCCCTTGACACACTGTGATCTCTTCGTCGCACTGTGCCTACCGAGAATGATGGACCACGTTTGACTCATCCGGAACGCGCTAATAAAGCCATCGGCTAAGAATCGTCCTCCGGCGGACTGTTTCTTTCAACCTACTTGGCACAACGCCCACCCTGAACTGGGTTTTCCCTGAATTGACCCACAGGGCCGCCGTGAGTCATCTTTGGCGGGCAGCACCGAAGGCGTGATCGAGCGAACACGATTCGGTGCCGGCAAACCGAAACCACGAGGAGGGGCGAGGTGGGTGAAGACGATTTCCGGCACCTGGAACGACTGGTGACGGAGCTTGACTGCCGCGGGCTGCACGCCCGTGTGGTGCGGACCCACTCCGGTCGTGCGTTCGTGCGTGTGATCAACCCGAAGGCGACCAGCCTCGCGGAGAACGTCACCTGCCGAGCACACGCCACCCCCAGCCACCGGGATTGGTACTACTGGTGGTCCTGGGGTGAACGGATGCACACGGTGGAAGACCCAGCCGGTGCCGCGACCAAGGTCGCACGCGTACTCGCCGCGGTAGGGGAATGAGGTGAGCGGTGCGGAGGGCTTCACCCGCCCGATGCGCCGTACCTACCACGGCCCGGCGGAGCCGACGGGATGACCGGTGCGGAGCGTCCTCGGACGCTGGTCACCCCGTCGGCTCCGAATCGTCGGACCGGCCGGACCGGTCCGCACGAACCGGATCAGCGGACCGCCCGGCCGTGCCGCGCTCCATGAGGGACCGCCGGCCGGGCAGGCGCGGACTCCCAACGGTGAAACCGCGGAGGCTCTCGCGAGCCGAAGCCCACGAACTGCCGTAAGGCAAAGGCTGCCGCCTGGTCTCTCGTCCGGGCGGTGACCGGAGGGATCCCCCTCGGGAACGGCACGGGACACGCTTCCGGGTGCGTGTCCCGTCCGGGCCGCCCGTCACCGGGGCATCCGGGTCCGCCTCCGCGGCCCCAGATCCGGATGTCCCCGTCTTCCCCGGCGTGATGTGACGGAGGCCGGTTCGATCGGCAATATGGGTAGGTCGCATGACTCGCCCATCTGACTCGTCGATCCGATCCGAGAGGGATCCACTCCGTGTTCCTGCTTTCCCCCACGCCCGTCCCCAGCCCCACCCCCAGCTTGACTCCCAGCATGACCCCCGGCGTCACCTCGACCCCCGACCCCGGAGTCGTGGTTGAGGAGCTTCTCGACATGAGCGCAGGTCTGACAAAGGGATGCGGGGACGGCGGAGGAGTGATCTGCGACTTCGTGCAGATGATCATCCCCGTGAGCTGGGCGGCTCCCGCGATCGCAGGCATGATCGCCATCGCGCTGGTCGTGGTCATCGCGCTGCTTCTGCGCAACGTGGCGCACCGGCTGATCAGCCGGGTGGTGCGGAAGGCCTCCTCCGAGCGCGCGTCCCTGGCGGGGCGGCTGCGCGGCAGGGAGGCGGTGACCCCGGAGGGCCTCGACGCGATCGTGGCCGAGCGGCGCAGACAGCGGGCCGAGACCATCGGTTCCGTGCTCAAGCCGGTCGCCTCGATCATCATCCTGGGCACCGCCGCGCTGACCGTCCTGGAGCGGCTCTCCGTCCCCATCGCCCCCCTGCTGACCAGCGTGGGCATTCTGGGCGTGGCGGTCGGCTTCGGCGCCCAGGAACTCGTCAAGGACTTCATCGCGGGCATGTTCATGCTTTTGGAGGACCAGTACGGCGTGGGCGACGTGATCGACACGGGCACCGCGATCGGCACCGTGGAGGCCGTCACCCTGCGCATCACCCGCCTGCGCGACAGCGACGGCCGGGTCTGGTACATCCGTAACGGCACCATCACCCGCGTCGGCAACGAGTCCCAGGGTTGGTCCCGCGCCACCGTCGACGTGCCCGTGGCCTACGCCTCCGACATCCCCGCGGTCCGCGACCTGCTCAAGCAGGTCGCGGACGAGATATGGACCGACCTCGCCTTCCGCGACTCCATCATCGTCGAGGAGCCGCAGGTCTGGGGTATCGAGCAGATCTCCGACACCGCCGTCATCTTCAGGATCAGTGTCAAGACCATCCCCTCCCGGCAGGCGGAGGTCGCCCGTGAGCTCCGTATCCGGGTCAAGTCCGCCCTCGACCGAGCCGAAATCCCGATCGCCGGCTGACGTCAATTAGGCTGGAGGCGTGTCCGTTACCCCCGGGGAATCCCAGTCCTTCTACGACGCCGTCGGCGGTGAAGAGACCTTCAGGCGTCTCGTGCACCACTTCTACCAGGGAGTGGCGGCCGATCCGGTGCTACGGCCGCTTTATCCCGAAGATGATCTCGACGGGGCCGAAGAGCGGCTGCGCCTGTTCCTCATCCAGTACTGGGGCGGTCCCAGCACCTACAGCGCGCAGCGGGGCCACCCGCGCCTGCGGATGCGGCACAACCCGTTCGTCATCCGCTCGGTCGAGCACGACGCCTGGCTCAGGCACATGCACGACGCGGTGCTCTCCCTGAAGCTCCCCGAGGACTTGGAGAAACGTCTCTGGGACTATCTCGTGTACGCGGCGAGCAGCATGATCAACGCCCCTGACGCATAAACATCGTCAAGCGGGGGCAGTCCAAAGCACATGGAATCCCCCTGGTGGCGTGATGCCGTCGTCTACGAGATCTACGTTCGCAGCTTCGCCGACGCCTCCGGAGACGGCGTCGGCGATCTGCCCGGCATCCGGCAGCGCCTGCCGTACCTCGCAGAACTCGGTGTGGACGCGATCTGGCTGACCCCCTTCTACCGCTCCCCCATGGCCGACGGCGGCTACGACGTGGCCGACTATCGTGACGTCGACCCCCTCTTCGGCACGCTCGCCGACTTCGACGAGCTCGTCGCCGAGGCGCATCGGCTCGGTCTCCGGGTGATCGTGGACATCGTCCCGAATCACAGCTCCTCGGCTCACGAGTGGTTCCAGGCCGCGCTGCGCGGTGAGGGACGCGATCGCTACATCTTCCGTGACGGCGGTGATCTGCCTCCCAACAACTGGCAGTCGACCTTCAGCGGCCCGGCCTGGACCAGGACCCCCGAGGGACAGTGGTACCTGCACCTTTTCGCCGCGGAACAACCTGACTTCAACTGGCGCAACCCCGAGGTGCACGCCGAGTTCCTCGACGTGCTGCGGTTCTGGCTCGACCGGGGGGTGGACGGGTTCAGGATCGACGTGGCGATGGGCCTGTACAAGGCCGAGGACCTGCCGGACACCCCGCCGCAGGATCAGGCGTTCAAGGCCGAGTCGCCGATCTGGGGACGACCCGAGGTGCACGAGGTCTACCGCGCCTGGCGCAAGGTGCTCGACTCCTACGACGGCGAGCGGGTGGCGGTCGGCGAGGTCTGGACCGACTCCGTCGAGGATCTCGCGCTCTACCTCCGCCCCGACGAGCTCCACCAGAGCTTCAACTTCGCCTGGCTGGAGGCCCCCTGGTCCGGACCCGCGTTCAAGAAGATCATCGATGACACACTGGCCGCGGTGACCGCTCCCACCTGGGTGCTCTCCAACCACGACGTGGTCCGCCATGTGACCCGGTACGGCGACGGCCTGACCAACTCCACCACGGGCCTGGCCCGCGCCCGCGCGGCGCTGCTCACCATGCTCGCCCTACCGGGCTCCGCATATCTCTACCAGGGGGAGGAACTGGGCCTCCCCGAGGTGAAGAATCTTCCCCCACAGGCCCGTCAGGACCCCATCTTCGCCCGTTCCAAGGGAGAGCTGCCCGGCCGCGACGGCTGCCGGGTTCCCATCCCCTGGTCCGGCATGGCCGAACCGTACGGCTTCTCGCCCGATGGAACACGGTCCTGGCTGCCCCAGCCCGTCGAGTGGGCCGTGCTCTCCGCCGAGCGCCAGTCGAGCGACCCCGGCTCAACGCTGAGCTTCTACCAGGAGGTCCTGCGGGTCCGCCGCGGCCTCCGCGGCACGTTGCCCGAAGAGATCATCTGGCAGGAGAGCGCCGAGGACGCCCTCATCTTCAACCGGGGTTCCCTGATCTGCGCCGTCAACTGCGGTTCCCAACCGGTGCGACTGCCCCCGCACGACCGCGTCCTGATCGGCAGCGCCCCGGTGGAGGGCCACCTGCTTCTGCCGGACAGCGCGGTCTGGCTGTACGCCCCCGAGGTCTGACGGCTTTCGGCGGACGGTGGACGGCCGTTCACCGCCCGCCGATCCGTGTACGGGTTGCCGAGGCCGGACAAGGCCCGCCTCGCCCGGGGAAAGGCCTCAGTCCGCCGCGAACCTGCGCAGGTAGGCGATCTCGTCCTGGCTCAGCCGCCGAGGGGAGGCACTCTCCACGTCATAGGCCACGATCACCGAGCGGGCCTTGACGAAGATTTCGTCATCGTCGCGGATCTCGTACGCGAGGGTGAACCGTACCGGACGGATCTCCGTCACCCACGACTCCACCCGGACCGGGTCGGGACGGAAGGTGAGGGGGCGCCGGTAGTCGATCTCATGCCGGGCGATCACCAGCCCGGCGAAAGGGGCGTTCCCCTCGTGATGGGGGTCGATGTGGAACATCCCCATCCGCGCGTCCTCCAGATAGTCGAGGAACCGCACGTTGTTGACGTGACCCAGCGAGTCGATGTCGGCGAACCTGACAGTCCTGGGGAACACATGTCGGTGGCCATGGCCGACCTCGTCCGCGACGCTCTGTCCAAACACACCCAGAACCGTAGCGAGCCCCCGCTGCCCGTCGTACGGCGGGGCACCGGAGGCTCGTTCGGTCGCGACCGGGAGAGCACCTGACACGGCCCGTGCCAGGTGCCCCTGCCCGTCCCGGAAACCGGGGTCAGTCGCGGGTGAGCTTGCGATAGGTGACGCGGTGCGGCCGGGCCGCGTCGGCACCCAGACGCTCGATCTTGTTCTTCTCGTAGTCGGCGTAGTTGCCCTCGAACCAGAACCAGTTCGAGCCCTCTTCCCAGGCCAGGATGTGGGTCGCGATGCGGTCCAGGAACCACCGGTCGTGCGAGGTGATGACCGCGCAGCCGGGGAACTCCAGCAGCGCGTTCTCCAGGCTGGAGAGTGTCTCGGTGTCGAGGTCGTTGGTGGGCTCGTCGAGCAGGAGCACGTTGCCGCCCTGCTTGAGGGTGAGCGCCAGGTTGAGCCGGTTGCGCTCTCCGCCGGACAGGATGCCCGCCTTCTTCTGCTGGTCCGGGCCCTTGAACCCGAACGCGGCGATGTAGGCGCGCGACGGCATCTCGACCTGGCCGACCTTGATGTAGTCGAGCCCGTCGGAGACGACCTCCCAGACGTTCTTCGTCGGGTCGATCCCGCCCCGGCTCTGGTCGGCATAAGAGATCTTGACGGTGTCACCGACGATGATCTCACCGCTGTCCGGCGTCTCGCTACCGGTGATCATCCGGAACAGGGTGGTCTTGCCGACACCGTTCGGACCGATGATGCCGACGAGGCCGTTGCGCGGCAGGTCGAAGGAGAGGCTCTCCATCAGGACGCGCTCCTCGAAGCCCTTGGTGAGCTTCTCGGCCCGGATCACCGTGGTGCCCAGACGCGGGCCCGGCGGGATCTGGATCTCCTCGAAGTCGAGCTTGCGGTACTTGTCGGCCTCGGTGGCCATCTCCTCGTAGCGCTGCAGGCGCGCCCGGCTCTTGGTCTGGCGGGCCCTGGCGTTGGAGCGGACCCACTCCAGCTCCTCCTCCAGGCGCTTCTTGCGCTTGGCGTCCTTCTGACCTTCGAGCCTGAGCCGCGCGGTCTTGGCCTCCAGGTAGGTGGAGTAGTTCCCCTCGTACGCGTGGCAACGGCCGCGGTCGAGCTCCAGGATCCAGTTGGCCACGTTGTCCAGGAAGTAGCGGTCGTGGGTGACGGCCAGGACGGTGCCCGGGTACTTCTCCAGGTGGGACTCGAGCCACTGGACACTCTCGGCGTCGAGATGGTTGGTGGGCTCGTCGAGCAGGAGCAGGTCGGGCTGCTCCAGGAGCAGCTTGCAGAGGGCGACCCGGCGGCGCTCTCCACCGGAGAGCTGAGTCACCTCGGCGTCCGGCGGGGGGCAGCGGAGGGCGTCCATCGCCTGCTCCAGCTGGCTGTCGAGATCCCAGCCGTTGCGGTGGTCGAGGGCGTCCTGGAGCTTGCCCATCTCGTCGAGCAGTTCGTCGCTGTAGTCGGTGGCCATCAGCTCGGCGATCTCGTTGAAGCGGTCGAGCATCGCCTTGGTCTCGGCGACGCCCTCTTCGACGTTGCCGAGGACGGTCTTGGATTCGTTGAGGGGGGGCTCCTGCTGGAGCATGCCGACGGTGAAGCCGGGCATGAGCCGGGCGTCGCCGTTGGACGGCTGCTCCAGGCCCGCCATCATCTTCAGCAGCGTCGACTTTCCGGTGCCGTTGGGACCCAGGACACCGATCTTGGCGCCCGGCAGGAACGACAGCGTCACGTCGTCGAGGACGACCTTGTCGCCGTGCGCCTTGCGCACGCGCTGCAGTGTGTAGATGTACTCCGGCATGCCTTTAGTTTAGGGCCTGGAAAGTTCAGCTAGGGGCGGCCTCGGATCCGGGCCTGCGGGCCGGAGGCACGATGGTGGCCGACAGGCAGATCCGGTCGCGGCCGAGCTCCTTGGCACGGTAGAGGGCGAGGTCGGCCGCGGCGAGCAGTTCGATCAGGTCGTCCCCGTGCACACTCATGATCGCGACACCGACCGAGATGGTCACGGTGATCATGTTGTCATCGGCCGGGACCGCCATCCGTCCCACCCGGGAGCGCAGCCGCTCGGCAACCCTGCGGGCCTCTGTCACGTCGGCCCTGGGCAGCAGGACGACGAACTCCTCACCGCCGAACCGGCCCACCACGTCGTAGTCGCGCAGCTGGCTGCGGATGGTGTCGGCCACCCCGACGAGGACCTGGTCGCCGATCAGGTGACCGTAGGTGTCGTTGACCCGCTTGAAGTGGTCGATGTCGACGATCAGCAGCGCGAGCGTCTCCCCCGTGCGACGCGCTCTGACGATCTCGGTGTCGGCCTCTCGCTGCCAGGCCGCGGCGTTCAGCAGGCCGGTCTTGAGGTCGGTGCGGGCCGCGGCCTGAAGCTGGGCGTGAAGCAGGCTGCGCTGGAGCAGCACCACCGGGGGCAGCGCCAGGACCAGCAGAGCCGGATTGAGCCCGCAGGTGATGGAGATGATGACGCCGAGGCAGAGCTCGACGACGTCGAGGAGCAGGTTCTCCCGGTTCCACAGGACCTCCCGCCAGCGGCTGTCGGGGTCGGCGGTGTGCGCCGCGATGGCGATCAGCGCGGTGTTGATCACCGTGAACAGGACCGCACAGCCGACGGCCACCAGGATCGGCCCGCCCTCGCCCCTGGTCAGCGCGTTCAGGTCACCGACCGCGGCATGGAAGAGCAGGGAGGCCGCACATCCGGCCAGGCCGATCGCCGCCGAGCTGAAGACCCGCCGGTAGACGACCGTCGCGCGCACCCGCCTCTGCAGCAGGAACTGGAGCGGAATGGGCGCCAGAAGCGCGTAGAGCGGCGGGAGCAGCAGCGCGGCGGGCAGCCACCAGGCGGAGAGCAGGTCCCGGTGGACACCGGCCGGCATGCCGAGCCTCCGGGTCGCCTCGATGCACACGGCTCCACACGCCATCAGCGCGGTGAAGGTCAGCACATCGGACCAGCGGAAGACCCCGGATGCCAGGAAGAACACGATCGCGGCGAGATCCAGCGCTACTACCCCGCAGAGGTAGCCGACCAGCGGGCGACGCTGTCCAAGCAGGGGCCAGCGATCGGCCAAGGGTGTCATGCCGTCGCGCGGTTTGACCGAGGTGTGGCTGGGAGCCGCCATGTCGTCCCCCTCTCCGACTAACGATGTGTAACACAATAGTTGCGGAGTGTGCGACGCGCGATGGGAACCGCTACCTTTGACGGAGTGGGCCAGCCCACCGGTTGACCTACGTTTTGGAAACCGCTCCCTCGCGAGCGGGCCGTGTGGGAAAGGAGCAAGCCATGCTGCGGGGCGTGACCTGGACCTAAACAGGTGTCCTGGGCATCTGACACGGGCAAGACCATCGGCTGGTTATCTCGGCGTCCCCGCGCTTCCGTGGTGAGACACCGACCGCGTCCGGCCGATGCCCCCTCACTCCGCCCGAACCAGGCCCTATTACCGTGCGAGGCCTTGCACTTCCGTCAGACATCCCGCCCCTGCGAAGTCCGCACTTCATCGGAAGCCTGCCCGTCCTCATCTCCCGTCCGAAATCTTCTCCGCTGAATCTTCCGTTCCAAGTCTTGTGTTCGAATCCGCCCCATCCCGCTGTCCGCGTTCTTCCCCTGCGCGGACCCGCACCCATCCCCCTGCCCGAATTCGACTCCCTGCCCACCTCGAACGATTCCTCCACCCACCTCTCCGGTTCCGAACAGCCGATCGGGTTGGGAGGCCTGCGGCCCGGGCCTCCCAACGGGAGGCGGCTCAGGCCGCCACGCGCTCCCGTGTCGGCCAGGGCGCCTCATCGCTCACATCTGGGTGGATCTTCACCGCGCCCGGCACGGCCCCGGCCGTTTCCTCCCCGGTGACCCCCGCGGCCGGGTCGTCCGCATCCACCGCCTGCACCCGCCTCGTCGTGCCCTTCGCCGCCTTCCTTCTCCTGGTCACGGCCTCTCCCACCGCCGACTCCTCCCCGGCGGAGCCGTGATCCACCGCACGCGAGGCGGCCTCTGCGGCCTCTCCGTGAATCGCACCCCCCTCGGCCGGCCCGCCGCCCGGCGCGACCCGCTCGTCGTCGAGCCCGGCCCGCAGCGGAGGCAGCGCGCCGGGTGCCCCCGCCTCGACGGGGGCACCGCCGCTCATGGCCCAGTCGGACGTCTCGCGATCGAGCTCGATCCGCTCCGCGCTGCCCAGGGCCGCGACCGGGCCGCCGCGCTGTGGCTTGCTGAAACTCCCCAGCCCCCAGCGCAGGTCGTGTCCGAGCGAGTTGGCCTCCACCTCGGGCATGAATCGGCGCTCACCCTCGTGGGTGAACTCGCGGATCCGCAACCGTCCCTGAACGACGACTGGCTGGCCCAGCTGGACCGACTGGGCGACGTTGTCGGCGAGCCCGCGGAAGCAGCGGACTCCGAAGTAGGTCGTCTCACCGTTGCGCCACTGCTGGTTCTCCCGATCGAAGTAACGACTCGTCGAGGCGATCTTGAGCGAGGTGACCCGGGAGCCGTCGGGGAAGGTGTGCTGGCGCGGCGTGGCCGCGACGTTACCGGTCAGCGTGACGTAGATGTCGTTCATCGTGCCTCCCATGAGAGCCGGCCGAGTGCCGGCGGCGTGAAAGACACGATGGTCCGAGCCGTACCCCTCGCGAGTCACCGAATCGCGCTCTGGGGACAACCGCCGGACACTCGACCAGGCTGTGGACAACCCCGGGAATCAGCCTCGCAGGCTCCGCATGGCCGAGTAGAACTCGTTGTAGCGGGTCAGCTCGCGCTCCACCGGCTCGATCACCATGCTCTCCGCGAGCCCGGCGACCCTGCGGCGCATCTCGCGCTCCAGCGCGTCACGCTCGTTGCCCGCGCCGAGCACGATGAAGTTGCGGCTGGCCACCGCGGTGAGCAACCCGAGCCCGAGTACCGAGAGCATCATCAGCCCCACCCACGGCAGCGAGGCGGCGTCGCCGAACACCTCCAGCCCCGCCGGCGGCTTCCCGGTGCCGAACACGCCGTAGACCAGAGCCGTACCGACCCAGGCGAGGCCCGCGACGAAGAGCAGGACCAGCAGGTACTGCCAGGCGAGAAGCAGCCGCCACCAGCCGGGCACCCTGTCCAGGCGCGGTGCGACCTCTGAGAGCTCCTCCGACAGCACCTGGGGCAACTGTGCCGAGCGGGAGCGCGCGGCGTCCCTGATCCCGCTCTGCCACGCCTCGTGCATGCCGGAGGTCAGGCCGTCGGCCAGGGCGTGGACGGCGGTGTCCACCTCGGCCGGCTGCGCGCTGACCGAGCCACCGGTCAGGCCGCGGATCTCGTCTCGCAGATCGCCCAGGCGCAGGCTGTTCAGCGGATCAGGACGGAGCTTGGCCGCCCAGCGGGTGTAGGGCCAGCCGACCCACTCACCGGACCTCGCGGCGTAGACGTTCTCCATCGCCTCGCCGACGGCGGGGACTCCGGCCGCGTCGCAGAGGGCGTCGGTGAGACCGATCCGGCGGGCGTCGTCAATGGAGGAGGGCGGCGCCGGGGTGCCGTCGGCGGGCATGACCTTCGCCAGGCGGAGCGTCAGCCGGTCGAGGTCGGCCTCCAGGCGCTGGGTGGCGGCCCTGCGCCTGGACACGGTCTCGGCGAGGACCGCCTTGAGGTCGTCCACGCCCGTACCCGTGATCGCCGAGGTGGTGACGACCACGGGGTGCTCGACCCCCTCGCGGTGGAGCAGGTCCTCCAGGTCCGCGACGCACTCGGCCAGCTCCTCCTCGTCGAGCCGGTCGGACTGGTTGAGCACGAAGACCGTCACCGCCTCATGCCCGGCCAGGTCGGTCACGTAGCGCCGGTGCGTGGAGGCGTCGGCGTACTTCTGCGGGTCGAGCACCCACACGACGAGGTCCGCGACCTGGATCAGCCGGTCGGCCTCGGTGTCGGTCAGCGCCCGGATGGAGTCGTGGTCGGGCAGGTCGAGCAGGATCAGCCCGTGCAGCCGGCTCTCCCCGCGGTCCAGGGCACTGGCCCGCGCGAAGCGGTGGCGCCACTGGATCTGCAGCCAGTCGAGCAGCGGGCCTGCGCCGTCCAGGCCCCAGACGCAGGCGTGGGTGCGGGCCGTGGTCGGGCGGCGTACTCCCGTCGGCGACAGCTCCAGGCCGGAGATCGAGTTGAACAGCGTCGACTTGCCGCTGCCCGTGCCCCCCGCGAGCGCGACCACCGTGTGGTCGGAGGAGAGCTTGAGCCTGTCACCGGCACGCAGCAGCAGCTGCCCCGACTCGGTGAGGAGCTTGGGCTCGACCCTGCCCGGCCCCAGCTCCACGATCCGAGCCAGCGCGGCGAGCCGGCTGCCGAGCCCTTGGCGTGACTGGGTGGTGCCAACACTCATCGGGCGACCTCAAGGTTGTACGTTGCCTGGTAAAGGCGGGTGGCGGCGGATTCATCCGGTATGCCGGCGCCATCGAGAGCCTGGATGTAACGCGCCGTCTCGTCGTCGAAGAGCATGCCGATCCGGGCGCGGAGATCGCTTCGGGCCTTCACCCCGATGTTGCGCAGCGACTCCGCGCCGAGCAGCGCGTGTACCAGCCGTTGCGGCAACGCACCGGTGCCGTTCCGCGCCTCCGAGGCGCCGTAACCGAGCAGCCCGATGGTCAGGATCAGCGACAGGGACTCGACGTCGAACGAGATCACCCTGGCCACCGATCGCTTGGTCACCCCCTCGGTGCGGATCAGCTCGGTGATGTGCTCCTGCCAGGCCGCGATGGTCCGGCCGGCCCTGCGCGGGAGATCGTCGGACGCGTGCCCGAGCTCGGCGGCCGTCGCCAGGACCTCCTGCGCGCCCGGACGGTTCAACCAGCGCGAGGCGGCCTCCTCCGCGGCCCGTTGCGCCGCCGAGACGACCACCGACTCCAACCCCGTCCGCAGCGCGGATCTCAGCGCGCTGAGCCGCTCGGGTGCCTGATGGCTCGCCTTGCCCGCGAGACGGCCGGGCTTGCGCAGCTGGAGGGTACGCATGAGATCGCCGGAACCGGCGAAGTCCTGCCAGCGGGCGAGGACCTCACCCCGGAGCAGCGAGCCGTCGCCGGTGCTCTCGTCGATCTCGACCAGTGCCTGGGCATAGGCGCTCTCCACGTCGGCGCGGAGGTCTCTGCGGAAGGCGACCTGGATCTCCAGCTGCTTGGCCAGGGCGGGGACACGAGTGCGGAAGCTGTTCAGCACCCCGTCCAGGGTGGCCCGCACGGCCTGCTCGCGACGCCGCTCGTCAACCGACAGCTCGGTCAGCCAGAGGCGCAGCTCGCTCACCTCGTGGTCGGGGAGCATGCCGTCGGTGACCTTGCCCTCGTTGACGACGAACCGGTCGACCTCGCCGAGACCGTACTCGGTGAGCATCCTGACGAAGTGCTTGGTGATCACTTCTCTGGACTTGGGCGGCACCCTGGAGAGCACGATGGCCAGCTTGGCTCCGCGCTCCTTGGCCAGGCGGAGCAGCCGCCAGGCCGGGGCGTCGGCGTAGCGGGCGGCGGTGGTGACGAAGATCCACAGATCGGCCGCGTCGAGCATGCGATGCGCGATCTCGTGGTGCTCCTCGACCACCGAGTCGATGTCGGGGGTGTCGAGCAGTGCCACACCGGGAGGTAGGCGCTCGGTGGAGACGAGCACAAGGCCGTCGGAGGCCGCCTCGGGGTCGGGCTCGCTGAGCCGCCGGAGGCTACCGAGCAGGTCGCCCTTGGCGAACCACTCGTGATCGTCGGGGTGGCAGGCCAGGACAGGCGTTCCGGTCGTCGGACGGCGCACGCCGGTCGCGCTGACCCTGGCGTTGGCCAGCGTGTTGAGGAGCGTGGACTTGCCCGCGCCGGTGGAGCCCGCGACCACGACGAGGGCGGGCGCGGTGCTCGTGTGGACGCGGGGGATCACGTAGTCGTCGAGCTGGGCCAGGATCTCACTCTGGACCCGCCTGGCCTCCTCGGCCCCGGGGATGTCCAGGCCGAAACCGAGGTCGGTGACACCGGTGCGTACGGCGGTGAGCGCGCTGCTCAGGGCTTCGGAGACGGCGTCGGGAAGCGGCGTCTCCCGCATCCGGTCGCCCGGCGACCCCGCGTCCTCCTCGCCTCCGGCCTTCTCGTTCCCGTCGTTCCCGTCCGCGTCGCCGGCCCCGTCCAGGACCTCGGCACCGGCCTCGCCGTCGCGCCGGGTCTCTTCGCCGCTCTCATCGGTCTCGTCCTCCCGCGGAGCCTGCTCATCGATCTCGGCGGGCTCGGCGTCGCGCTGAGTCCCGTCGCCGGCCAGGGCCCGCTCTCCGGCCTCGCCGCCATCCTCGGCTCCGCCGGCGCCAGGCATCCCGGCGTCGCTCTCCGCTTCGTTTTCCGGCCCCTCGCGACGCCCCTCCCGCCGCGCGTCCCCGATCTCACCGTCATCCGCGAGGAGGACGACGACCTCGTCGGACTCGGCGCCCTTCCCGGGCTCCTCCTGCTTCTCCTGGGGTCTGTTCACCCGAAGGGGCGGAGCGGCGGCCTCGGCGCCGGGAACTCCGGGCGCGGGCCCGCCCCCCTCGGCCCGGGGGGAGAAGCCCTCGTTGGCCGTACGGGAGGAGCCTGCGGCACCTTCTCCAGGGGCGGAACCGGAGGCGCCACCCCCGAAAGCGCCGGGTGCGGGAGGGGCGGGGGCACCGCCGCGGGGAGCGCTCGGGGGAACGGGGGCACCTGGGCGAAAGAGCGCACCGGGACCGGCCTGGGGAGAAGGTGTGACGGGGCCACCGCCGGCACGGGGAGCGCTCGGGAAAGCGGGCCCTGGACGGAAAGTCGCACCGCGAGAGCCCTCGGCGGGGCCGTCCCCGCGAGAAGCTCCCGCAAAACCCCCCTGGGAGGCGGGAGCACCCGGCCTCGGAGGGGCACCGGGAGGAGTGGTGGCAGGGCCACCACCACGCGAAGCGCCGGGGGAAGGAGGGACACCCCGGCCCGGGGCCGCCCCCGGCGGGGCGGGAGCGCCTCCACTGGGAGCACCCGGCGAGGCGGGGCCACCACCACGGGGGGCCCTCTGCGGGGCGGGGGCACCGCCGCGGGAAGCGGCCGGGGAGGCGTTCGGACCGGAGACCGCACCGGGCGAGGCCGTGGCGGGACCGCTGCGGGAGGCACCCGGAGGACGGCTGCCCGGGGCGTCGGCGGAGGTGGGCTTGGCCACCTCCCGGGAGGTGGTGATGGCGGCGATCGTGGCCTGGGCGGCGGCCGCGGCGGCGTGGAAGGCCGCCATCGCCTCCTTCGAAGCGGGTGGGGCGGCTGGATCGGCCGCCCCGCCCGGGGCGGCTGGACCGGCCCTCCTGCCCGGAGGCGTGGCGGGACCCGCTGTTCTGCCGGGGGGCGCGGCGGGACCGGCCGCCCCGGCGGCGGGCCGGGTGCGGGCGCGGATGGAGGCGGCGTCATCGTCTGGACGGATGGCGCCGAAGGTCACCGTCTGCTCGCCGGGGGATTCCTGGTCATCCGGCGGGGGGCCGCCAGATGGCTCCTGGGGGGTGCCGGCGAGGCGAGGGTCACGGCCACCACCCGAATGGGGAGGCCTGTTGGAAGCCGATTTCACGGTACTCGCTCCGCTCGAACCATCTCGACCTCCTGGCCGACCTTCACGACATCACCGACGATCACGATCGCAGGGGGCCGAATCTCAGCCGCGCTTACGCGCTCCGCCACGGTGGAGAGCGTGGCGTAAAGAGCGCGCTGGGTCGGAAGGGTACCGTCCTGTACCACCATTACGGGAGTTTCCGGCGAACGTCCGTTATGGAGCAGCGTTTCGGCGATCACCCCGATCCGTTCGACCGCCATCATAAGCACCAGCGTGCCGCCGGATCTGGCCAGATTGGGCCAGTCGACCGTGGATCTCTCGTCGCCCGGCGGGACGTGTACGGAGATCACATGGAGTTCCTGGCTGACGCCGCGATGCGTCACGGGCACGTTGGCGGCGGCCGGTACCGCGACCGGGCTGGTGATGCCGGGGACCACGACCACCGGGATGCCCGCGCGGGCGCAGGCGAGCAACTCCTCGCCACCGCGGCCGAAGACGAACGGGTCGCCTCCCTTGAGCCGGACCACGAACTTGCCCTGCCTGGCGTGCTCGATCAGCAGCTCGTTGATCCTCTCCTGGGCCATGTAGCGACCGTAGGGGATCTTCGCGGCGTCGATCAGCTCGACGTCCGGGGAGAGCTCGTCGAGCAGGGCCTGCGGGGCGAGACGGTCGGCGACGACCACGTCGGCCTGGGCCAGCAACTGCCGTCCACGGACCGTGATCAGGCCGGGGTCGCCGGGACCGCCACCGACCAGGGCGACGCCCACGAGCTTGGTACGGTTGCGCCGGGCGTCGACCGTACCGTCCCTGAGAGCGCCCACCACGGCGTCCCTGATCCCGGCGGCACGCCGGGGATCGCCTCCGGCGGTGATCGCCACACTGATCTCGTCCACCTTGCCGCTGGCGGGGGTCCAGGCCGCGGAGGCGTCCTTGTCGTCGGCGCGCACGCACCAGATCCGCTTCGCCTCGGCCTCCTCGGCCACGGCGGCGTTCACCTCGGGGTTGTCCGTGCAGGCCTGCACCAGCCAGGCCCCGTCGACGTCGCCGGCCTGGTAGCGCCTGGCCTCCCAGGTCACGCGGCCTGTCGCGATGAGATCGTCGAGGGCGTGCGTGACGCTCGTCGAGACGATGGTGACCAGTGCGCCCGCGTCGAGCAGCGCCGGCACACGCCGCTGGGCGACGCGCCCACCGCCCACGACGAGTACCCGCCGCCCGGAGAGGCGCAAGCCGAGCAGGTAGGGCGACATGGCGACCGATCTCCCGTTCACGAGGAATTGTGAATCATGACGTGCTTAAGAGGTAAACCTACCGGCTAACGACGCTCTCTTTGCTGCACCTGTGTTAACAGGTGTCAAGAGACGGCTGACTGTTGTCAACCGGTCGGCTTCAAGACTTCCGCAGGTCAGGCTTCCTTGTCTGTCACACCGGCGGAATCGAAGGTCGCGACCTCGTGCATCACCCTGGCCGCGGCGCAGACGAGCGGGTGGGCGAGCAGGCCGCCGGTGCCCTCGCCGAGCCGGAGTTCCAACTCCACCAGGGGGCGCAGGCCCAGGTGATCCAGGGCCGCGGCGTGACCGGGTTCGGCCGAGCGGTGCCCGGCCACGCAGTGGTCGACGACGTCGGGCGCCATCGCCGCCGCCGCCAGTGCCGCCGCCCCCGCGATGACACCGTCCAGGATGACCGGCACCCGCAGAGCGGCCCCGGCGAGGACGAATCCGGCGATCGCCGCGTGTTCCAGGCCGCCGACCGCGGCCAGCGTCTCCAGCGCGGACACCGAGGAGGCGGCACCCGGCTCGCGCTCCAGGCCGTTCACCCGGAGTGCCTCGCGGACCACCTCGACCTTGCGTTCCAGGGTCTCGCCGTCGATACCGGTGCCCCTGCCGGTCACGGCCGCCGCTTCGTGCCCGGTGAACGCGCAGATCAACGCGGCCGAGGCGGTGGTGTTGGCGATGCCCATGTCTCCGGTGATCAGGCAGCGGGCGCCTCCGTCGACGAGCTCGCGGGCATGGGCGATCCCGGCCTCCAGGGCCGCGACCGCCTGCTCGGGGGTCATCGCCGGTCCGCGGGACAGGTCGGCCGTACCGTACGCGACCTTACTGATCGTCAGTCCTGGCGCGGGGTCGAGGTCGGCGGCCACACCGACGTCGACGACCGTCACCGAGGCACCCACCTGGGCGGCGAAGGCGTTGGCCACGGCGCCGCCCGCGAGGAAGTTGCCGACCATCTGCAGGGTGACCTCCTGCGGCCACGGGGTCACGCCCCTGGCGTGGACACCATGGTCGGCGGCGAAGATCGCCAGAGCCGCGGGAACCGGGAGTGGTGGCGGGCTGACCGCCGCGGCCCCGGCCAGCCGTATCGCCACGTCCTCCAGCGCGCCCAGCGCGCCCCTGGGCTTGGTCAGGCGGTCCTGGTGGGCTCGGGCCTCGGCGACGGCCGCCGGGTCGGCGGGACGGATCGCCGCGATGATCTCTTCGAGGATGGTCATGCGCTTCAGTCTCCTCCAGAAACCAGCCGGAAAAACACCAAAACCATCACGGGATCACCAGGCGATGCCGCTGAGCGCCTCCTCGTAGCGCTCGATGACCACGTCGGCCAGGCCCTCGCAGTCGCCGATGACGTCGGCGCAGCGGACGTCCAGGTTCGAGTGGCCTGCGGCGTAGGCCATGGCCTGAGCCCAGACGCGGTCGAGCAGGCCGCCGGCGAAGAGCAGGTAGGGCACGACGATCACGCGCTTGGCACCGAGGCGGCGGCAGCGCTCGATGCCCCCGGGGACGCCGGGCGGGGTGAGGGAGACGAACGCCGTCTCCACGGTCATGTACTCGTGGGCGTGGGTCTCCCAGAAGAGCCGGGAGACCCGGTGCACGTCGGCGTTGGTCTCGGGGCTGGTGGAGCCGTCACCGACCAGCACGACGGCGGTCTCGCCGATCTCGATGTGCTCGGGTTCCTCGTCGAGCGGCCCGGCGGCGGCGGGGACCAGCCGGAGGCTGGCGACCTCGGCGGCGGCGTCGGCCAGACGCTCGGCGAGCAGCGCGAGAATACGGGGGTCGGAGCCCAGGGAACGGCCGTAGTCGCAGGTGAGCATGGGATGTCTCTCCCGCTCGCGGGCTATCGCGGAGGGGATGTCCGTGCCGAGCCACGTACCGCCGGTGAGACTCATGGGCTGGGCCACCATCCGGTGGTGCCCGCGCGCGACCAGCGATGCGACGGAGTCACTGAGGCGTGGCCTGGCCTTGGCGATGTAGCCGCCGGAGACGTCGGCCGCCGTCTGGTCCAGGCGACAGCGGAGCCGGTGGATGAACCTACCGAATTCAGCGGATCCGTTGTCGTCGTGCGAGCCCTGCCCGATGAGCAGCAGCGGCGGTTTCATGGAAACAGGACTCCAATGACCTTGACCTGGGGTTACGCAGTAACGACTCGCGACAATATCCGATAATGACACCACGTGGGCAGGTAACGGATCGGTAAATTCCGCCTTTTCTCCTGCGGACCAGATGGACGGCGAGGATCGGATCGACCACGGCGGGCGACAACCGTCCGCCGGCCGAGCCCTGTGGATCACACGCCATGGCACGCTAGCCGGGCATGCCGTAGACGTCCAGCACGGCCACATCCGTGTTTCGCGCCCGACGCGCCTCCCCCTGCCGGATCAGCGGATGACGACGACCTCCAGCGCGCGCGGGCCGTGCACGCCCTCCACCCGGTTCAGCTCGATGTCGCTGGTCGCGGAGGGACCGCTGATCCAGGTCAGCGGCCTGGACGGGTCGAGCCTGCCGACGGCCTCGGGAACGCCGGCCACGATCTGCCCGGCGCGCACGACGCACAGGTGGTAGTCCGGTACCAGGGTCAGCGCCCGGCGCCCCTGCCCGGGGCCGGCGTCCAGCACGATCGTGCCGGTCTCCGCGATCGCCACGGCGCACCCGGTGACGACACCGTCCACCCCGTCCAGCTCGGCCGCGCTCAGCGGCGGATCGTCGGTGACCGGCTCTCCGGGGACCCACTCGGGTGGCAGCCCTTCGGGGACGACCAGCCGGGTGGCGCCCCGGCGGGCCAGCGCCGCCGCGATCGTCGCGGCCGCCTCCCCCTCGTCCACCACGTGCACGACGGCCCGATAGTCGGCCACCCGCTCGGCGAGCAGTTCCACCAGGCCCGTCGCGCGGGCCGGGTCCGGTGAGGTGCGGTAGGCGCGGGTGATCTCGACCTCGCCGGCCCCGGCCACCGCGGAGCGGATCCGCGACAGGATCAGCTCCCTGCTGCCCGCAGCGGTCATTGAACGCCTCCGTCTGTGCGGTCCCACCAGTCACGGAATGACTCGGGAGGAATATCGGGAATGTCGCGCGTGTCGGTCCAGGCCGACAGCGGGCCCGGCAGGCGTCCGGGGACGAACCTGCGCAGGCGGCCGCCGAGCCGTTGAGCACGTGCCAGCCGCGCGGGGCGGTTGAACACCCATCCGGCGGCACGCATGCCCAGGCGCTCGACACGCGCGTGGCGGACCTTGCCACGCAGGTGGACCAGGACCTCGGGAATGTCGATCGCGACCGGGCAGGCGTCGAGGCAGGCGCCGCAGAGGGTCGAGGCGTACGGCAGCGACGCGTCCAGCTTCGAGGCGGTGCCGCGCAGCTGCGGGGTGAGGATCGCCCCGATCGGTCCCGGATAGACCGAGCCGTACGCGTGGCCTCCGGCCCGCTCGTAGACCGGGCAGACGTTCAGGCAGGCCGAGCAGCGGATGCAGCGCAGCGCCTGACGGCCGATCTCGTCCGCCAGCACGTTCGTCCGGCCGTTGTCGAGCAGCACCAGGTGGAACTCCTGCCCCTCGACCGCGCCGGTCCAGGTGGAGGTGTAGGGGTTCATCCGCTCGCCGGTGGAGCTCCTGGGCAGCAGCTGGAGGAAGACCTCCAGGTCCTGCCAGCTGGGCAGCAGCTTCTCGATGCCGACCACGCTGATCAGCGTCTCGGGCAGGGTGAGGCACATCCGCCCGTTGCCCTCGGACTCCAGCACCACCAGCGTGCCGGTCTCGGCGATCATGAAGTTGGCGCCGGAGATCGCGACCCTGGTGGAAAGGAAGCGCTCGCGCAGGTGGAGCCGGGCGGCCTCGGCGAGGGCGCGGGGGTCGTCCGTCAGGTCCGCCGGCGCGGCACGCCCCCAGTCGGCCATCTTCTCCCGGAAGATCTCGCGGATCTCCGCGCGGTTGCGGTGGATCGCCGGGACCAGGATGTGCGAGGGCCAGTCGTCGCCGAGCTGGACGATCAGCTCGGCCAGGTCGGTCTCGTACGCGGTGATGCCCTCCAGTTCGAGAGCCTCGTTGAGGCCGATCTCCTGGGTCGCCATCGACTTGACCTTGACCACGCTGGTCTCGCCGGTGGCCTTGACCAGGTCGGCGACGATCCGGTTGGCCTCCTTGGCGTCGGCCGCCCAGTGAACGTGGCCGCCCGCCGCGGTGACCGCCTCCTCCATGCGCACCAGGTAGCGCTCCAGGTTGCGCAGGGTATGGTCCTTGATCTCCTTGCCCGCCCGGCGGAGCTCGGCCCAGTCGGGCAGCTCGCCGACCGCGGCGGCCCGCTTGCCGCGGATCGTGTGGGTGGCCTTGCGGAGGTTGTACCTGAGCTGTGAGTCCCGCACGGCGGCCGCGGCGTTCGCGGGGAAGGCCGGCATGCCGAGGAACGTGGCGCCCCCGCTCATCCGCGCACCGCCCTGCCGTCGCCGCTCTCCGTGGCGGCGAGGATCTCGGCGAGGTGCATGATCCGTACACCGGCGCGCTGGCGTCTGAGGGTGCCGCCGATGTGCATCAGGCAGGAGTTGTCGGCGGCGCACAGCACCTCGGCACCGGTGGTCGCGACATTGTGCACCTTGTCCGCGCACATGGCGGCGGAGATCGCCGGGTTCTTCACCGCGAAGGTGCCGCCGAAACCACAGCACTCGTCCGCTCCGGGGAGCGGGACCAGCTCCAGGCCCCTGACCTGCTCAAGCAGGCGGGTGGGCCGGTCTCCCAAGTGGAGGCCGCGCAGCGAGTGGCAGGTCGGGTGGTAGGTCACCCGGTGCGGGAAGTAGGCGCCGACGTCGGTGACGCCGAGGACGTCGACGAGGAACTCCGAGAGCTCGTAGACCTTCGGCACCGTCTCGGCCACCTCCGCGGCGAACGAGCCGGGCGGGGGTCTCTCCCCCGCGGGGGCCCCGGCGGCGGCCGGGGTGCGGGCGAGACGCGGGTACTGCTCGCGGACCATCGCGGCGCACGACCCGGACGGCGCGACGACCGCGTCGTACTCGGCGAAGACGTCCACGAAGTGCCGCGCGAGCCGCCTGCCCTCCTCGGGGTACCCCGTGTTGACGTGCATCTGGCCACAGCAGGTCTGCGCCCGTGGGAACTCGACGTCACATCCGAGGCGGCGCAGCAGCGTGACGACCGCTCGCCCGGTGCCGGGAAAGAGCGTGTCGTTCACGCAGGTGATGAACAGGGCGACGCGCACGGCACTCCTTTACGCTCATATGGTATGACCATAGTATGGTCTGACCATATTCCCTCACAAGAGGAGGCCCCCTTGAGCGGTTGGCAGCCGGTCCGGCGCACCCGGGCGTTCGAGGACGTGATCGCCCAGATCGAGCGGCGCATCGCGGACGACGGGCTCACGGTCGGCGACCGCCTGCCCGGCGAGCGGCAACTCGCCGAGCAACTGCGGGTGAGCCGGTCGTCCGTACGCGAGGCGATGCGGGTTCTGGAGACGCTGGGCGTGGTGTCGTCGCAGGTCGGGCGGGGGCCGGACGCGGGGGCCTGCCTCATCTCCAGACCCGCGGACGCCCTGAGCGACCTGCTCAGACTCCACCTCGGGCTGTCGAACCTGTCGCTGGCGGAGGTCGTCGACGCCCGGCTGATGATCGAAAAGTGGTCCGCCGCGCACGCCGCGGCACACGGGGCGGACCTGTCGGCCCTGACCGCCGCGCTGGAGAGGATGGACGCCTCGACGACCGCGGAGGAGTTCGTCGAGCACGACACGGCCTTCCACGTGGCCATCGCCGAGGCGTCGGGCAACAGGCTGACCACCGCCATGATGCTCTCGCTGCGTGACTCGCTCCGCCGCTACGCGGTCGGCGCGGTCGAGCGCCTCGGCGACACGGCGGGGCTGATGGCCGATCATCATCGGATCCACCGGGCCATCGTCGCCGGGGACGCGGCGGGGGCCGCCGCCGCCGTCGAGGCCCACCTGCTGCGGGCCTACCCCGGCATCTCACGGTCCCCACGGACCGAGGAAGAGGGGCCTGACGGGCAGCACGGGCGGCTTGACCGAGTCGGCTGACCTGCAGGTGGCGCCCGAGCAGGAGACCAGTGCGTCGAGCTGCTGGTTGAACTGGGCGATCACGGAGAGCGGGGTCTCGGCGGCGATGTTGCGGAGCTGGTAAGGATCCGCGACGAGGTCGTAGAGCTGGTACTCGCCGGTGGAGTAGCGGACGAAGGTGTGCCAGGCGGTCCGCATGCCCTGGTAGGCCGGGACCGGAGTCTGGCGGGCCGAGCCCGGGTCCGTCGGGCGGTTGAACTCCAGCAGCACGTTCTGGCGCCACGAGGGCGGCGTGCGGCCCTGCAGGAGCGGCAGCAGGGAGCGGCCCTCGACGAAGTCGGGGAGCGTGACACCGGCCAGCTGGGCGAACGTCGGGGCCAGGTCCACCGTGGAGGCCATGTCGCCGATGACGCGGCCCGCCGGCACACCGGGGCCGCGGACCAGGAGCGGCACCTTGATCGACTCGTCGAAGGGGGTGGTCTTGCCCTGGGCGAGCCGGTGCTGGCCCAGGTGGAACCCGTTATCGGAGGCGAAAAAGATATACGTTTCATCCAGCTTGCCGGAGACCCTGAGGGACTCGATCAGGGCACCCACCATGTCGTCCACGCCGAGCATCGCCCGGAGCCGGTCGCGGTAGTGCCGGTCGATCTTCTGGACCTTCCTGGCGTCGAACTGCGGGAGCGACCTGAGCCAGAGTGGCTCGGCACTGACATCCGGCTGGTTGAAGGACGGGGTGCGCGGGGCCACCGCTCCGGCGAAGGCGGCCTCGTGCCGGGGGGCGTAGTTGGCCGGGTTGTGCGGGGCGATCGGGGCGAGGTAGAGGAAGAACGGGTCGTCGCCCGGCTGGGAGACGAACGCCCCCGCCTTCGCACTGAGCACGTCGGCCAGGTAGTCCTCCGGCGCGAAGCCGTAGGCCCGCAGCGCGCCGTTCTCGTTGAGCGTGTAGCCGTACTCCTCGTAGAGCCTGCGCACCGGCACGTCCCACTCGTCCCAGCCGGGCGGCACGTAGGTGGCGGCGGTGGCGCCGCCGGGGTAGTGGTTGAGGTACTTGCCCATCAGGCCGGTGCGGTATCCGGCCGACTTCATCCAGGTCCCGAGCGTGGAACGTTCCAGGCCGGTTGTGTAGTACTTGGTGAAGCCGCCCTCGGGAGCGGTGTTGGTCAGCACCCCGTGGCTGTGCACGTACTGGGAGCGCATGATCGACGCTCGTGACGGGCAGCACCAGGAGTTCGGCACGAAGAACCGGTCGAAGCTGGTGCCACCCCTGGCAAGGAGGTTTGAGATGTTGGGAAATTTCTGGAGATCCCCCGCATCCAGGTCGTCAACGAGGACCAGCACGATGTTGGGCCGCCCCGCCGCGTGCGCCACGGCCGGGATCGCTCCCGCGACGGCGAGGGCAAGGAGAAAGATCAGGGAGAGGAGCTTGCGAGCTGCATAGAGCACAGATGGACGCTTCCCGGGAGACCGAATTTCGACACCTCACACTCGACCGACCAATGTAGAACGTGTTCTAATTGCGGAGCGTGTCCGGCCTTACGTTGCGAGGAGACCCGGTGAGTACCGACCTGAAACTCGGCCTGAACCTCGGCTACTGGCAGCGCGACGCCGACGACGCCACCGAACTCGTCCAGGCCGCGGAACGGCTGGGGTACGAGTCCGTCTGGACCGCGGAAGCCTACGGTAGCGACGCCTTCACCCCGCTGGCCTGGTACGGCGCGCGGACGTCCCGCATCAAACTGGGCACATCGGTGGTGCAGATCTCCGCCAGGACCCCGGCGGCGACCGCGATGACCGCGATGACCCTCGATCACCTCACCGGCGGGCGGCTGCTGCTCGGCATCGGCGCGTCCGGCCCCCAGGTGGTCGAGGGCTGGTACGGCCGTCCGTTCCCCAAGCCGCTCGCCCGCACCCGCGAGTACGTCGAGATCATGCGCAAGGTCTGGCGCCGCGAGGAGCCGGTGACCAGCGACGGCGAGCACTACCCCCTGCCCTACCCGGGCGGCGCGAACCTCGGCAAGCCGCTGAAGCTGATCACCCGCCCGCTCCGCGGCGAGATCCCCCTCTATCTCGGCGCGGAGGGCCCGAAAAACGTCGCGCTCGCCACCGAGATCGCCGACGGCTGGCTGCCGCTCTTCGTGTTCCCCGAGAAGATCGAGCGGATGTACGGCCCCTCGCTCGCCGGCGCCGGGCCTGACTTCGACATCGCCGCCATGGTCATGACACTGATCACCGACGACGTCAGGGCGGCGCTGGACGGGGTGAAGATGATGCTGACCCTCTACATCGGCGGCATGGGTGCCAAGAGCCGCAACTTCCACGCCGACATCATCGGCAGGATGGGCTACGCCGAGGCCGCCGAGGAGATCCAGGCGCTCTACCTGGCCGGGCGCAGGGACGAGGCGTTCAACGCGATCCCCGACGAGCTGGCCGACGGCATCTCCCTGGTCGGCCCGGTGGGCCGCATCCGCGAACGCCTGGAGCTGTGGCGCAAGAGCCCGGTGAGCAACCTCCTGGTGATGGGCCCCCGCGACGAGACCTCCCTGAAGACGATCCGGGACCTGGTCCTCGGCTGAGCCACCCCGCCCCCGCCGGGGTGGCGGACCCGCCGGATGCCCCGCCGCCCCCTCCGGGACGGCGGGGCGGGAGATCACTTCCGGGCGCCGAGTTCGTTGACCCAGCCGAAGCTCTCGTACGCGACCTTGAGCCCCTTACGGGCGGGGATGAACGCGGTGCGGGAGTCGGTGGCTCGGGGCTTCTCGTCCGGGCCGTCGTAGCGGAAGGCCAGCAGGCGCGCCCCCGACTCGTCGATGACCAGGGTGTGGTGGCCGTTGGCCGTGGTGACCGCGGTTCCCGTGCGGCCGAGCGGGTCGAGGACGCCCTGCTTCAGGACGAGTCCCGGCTGGGCGGCCAGGATGCGCAGCATCGAGGCGCGCGTGGCCGCGCTCGTCGGCATGGACAGCAGGTGACGCGCCCCCTCGAAGGCGAAGTCCGCGAACGATCCCTCGCGGTGCGCCGAGCGGAGCCAGCGCTCCAGTCCCTCGACGTCGCCGGGCAGCTTCTGCTCCTTGCCCAGGGTCAGCGTCTTGGCACCGATCTGCATTCCCAGGACCATGGAGAAGTCCTCGGTACGCGGGGCGGGCCACAGGGACGGGGATCCCTTGGCCTTCCAGGCCGCCTCATCGGAGTCGGTCTCGAAGGTGACCTGGACGTCCTGGTTGGAGGAGAGCCGCCCGTCCTTGCCGTCGGACCAGGATTCGTCGGTGTGGGCGACGACCGCGCCGGACCCGACGGGCTCGAAGGTCCGGGTGCGGTCGAACCAGTACCTGCCCTTCGGGGCGGTCTCACGCGCCGCCGTCTCCGCGCCGGCCAGCAGGAACGACCGGGCGTCAAGCGTGACCACCGGTGTGCCGGGCGTCGCGGCGGTGGATCCGGCGGAGGTCTGGTCCGGGTAGGTGAGCTCGACGGTCCGGCCGCCACCCGGTCCCCGCAACCCGATCGTCCCCGTCACGACGGCCGGCACCGTCACCGCCGCGGCCAGCCCGACGAGGGCGCCGACCAGTGCGACCCTCGGGGTGAGACGGAACCCCGGACGGAAGGTGGGGCGGAACACGGACCGGGGCCGGGGCCTGGCCTCAGCGAAGGCGCGGGCGAGGTCCGCCTCGCGGCGGCGTCGGTAGGCGTCCTCGGCGAGGGCGTCCGGGCGTAGCGCGCGGACCCGCTCGTCAACGTCGTTCATCGGATACCTCCAGTTCGGGGACCCCGGGCCTGGAGCCCGGGGTGGGACGCGGCGCGGTGCCGCAGGGGATTGGTGAGGTGAGGTCGAGCGCCTGGGACAGGCGGCGGCGGGCGCGGTACAGGCGGACCGTGAACGCACGGGCCGAGCATCCGGCGAGCCGGGCGGCATCGGCCGGGGCGAGGCCGTACCAGCTGGCCAGGACCACGGCCTCGACGTCCTGCTCGGACAGGTCGGCGAGCGCCGCCAGCGCGGCCTCGCGCTCGGCGACCTGATCGGCCACGTCGCCCGCCGGGGCCAGTTCGGCCAGCCGGTCGGCCAGCGCCCGCTTCCGCAGCCCGGAACGCCGCTGCGCGCGCAGCAGGTTGCGGGCGGTGCCGAGCAACCACGGCAGTGGAGACTCGGGCAGGCGTTCCAGCTGCCGCCAGGCGATCAGGAACGTCTCGCTGGCGACGTCCTCGGCCTCCTGCCGCTCGGCACGGAGCAGCGCGTAGCCGAGCACGCTGCGATAGTGCCGGTCGTACAGCGCGGTGAATCGCGCTTCTGGATCATCCACACCCAGTAGTGCCTTTCCACGCGCCCCGATCACCGGCGGAACGAAAAAACATTCGGCGCGTCCGATCCCCATGATGCTCGCGCGGGTTCGCCCACGGGCTGGACGCGGGCGCCCTGTGCTGAAAGCCGGGCCTGCCCACCTCCGGCTGGGTTTGTCGGTGAATGCCGAACCGTTGCCCGGCGCCGGGCTGGCAGAATCCATCGGGTGACGATTCGGGTGCTCATCGCTGACGACCAGGAACTGGTGCGGACCGGGTTCCAGATGATTCTGGACGCCCAGGAGGACATGGAGGTCCTGGCGACGGCCGCCAACGGAGCCGAGGCCGTCGAGCTGGCGCGGCGGCTGCGGCCCGACGTCTGCCTGCTGGACATCCGGATGCCCAAGCTGGACGGCCTGGAGGCCACCCGCCTCCTGGCGGGACCGGGGGTGCCCAACCCGATGAAGGTGGTCATCGTCACGACCTTCGACCTGGACGAGTACGTCTACGGAGCGCTGCGCGCCGGAGCGACCGGTTTCCTGCTCAAGGACAGCGGGCCGACCCTGCTCATCGAGGCGATCCGGGCCGCGGCGGCGGGGGACGCGCTGGTGTCGCCCTCGGTGACCGTACGCCTGCTCGAACACCTGGCCCACCCGCGGGCCGGTGCCCGCCGGCCGCCCCGCGAGCCCCTCACCGAGCGCGAGCTGGACGTCGTACGCCTGGTGGCCAGGGGACGGACCAACCAGGAGGTCGCCGCCGAGCTGTTCGTGTCGCTGTCGACGGTGAAGACGCACCTGGGAAGCATCCAGACGAAGCTCGGCGCCAGGAACCGGGTGGAGATCGCCGCGTGGGCCTGGGAGTCGGGCACCGTGAGCTGAGCGAGCCGAGTTGGCCAAGTGGACAGAGTGGTCCGAGTGGGCTGATTAGCGAAAGGGCTGACGGGATAGAAAAAGGGCAGGTCCTCAGCGCATGGCGGGGGGAGATATACATGCGCTCTATCCCATCTCTACAGAAAAGGTCGGCTTCGGCCGTCTACTTCACCCTTACCACCCTGGTGGTCGCGACCGCCGCCCTGGCGGTGTTCGAACAGGCCCGTGGCCGGCGCCTCGTCCTGGAGATCTCGAAACTCGGCGGCGACCCCCACGCCCCCGGTGCCGACGCGATCTTCGGCGCGGTGACGGTCTTCGCCATCCTGATCATTTTCTTCGCCACGGCCGCGATCGCCGCCGTCGTCGCGTACCTGAACTGGCTGCTCCGTGCCCGGCAGTGCGCCGACCGGCCCGCGGTGGCCACCGTCCTGGCGAGCTGGTTCGTGCCGGTGGTCAACCTCGTCGCCCCCGTCGTGCTGGTCGACCGGCTGTGGCGGGCCTCCCGTCCGCCGGCCGACCGCCGCCCGCGCTGGCGGGTGCTGCTCGCCGCCTGGTGGCTGAGCTGGCTGGTCGCGCTCACGCTGGTGCTGGTACGGCTCTGGCCGGGCGTGTCCCAGGCGGGCACCGGCCTGACCGGTTTCGGCCCGCCCGAGCTGACCGCCGTCACGGTCGCCGCACTGCTCTGCGCGGCGACGGTCCGGCAGATCACCGGGATCCAGACCGCGGGCGCCAGGCACCGGCGCCGGATCCCGGTGCACCGTCCGGAGCGTGCCGGACGCCGGGGCGGGATCGGATCCTGGAGCGTGGCCGCGGCCTGGGGCGGGGAGTCAGTCCCAGGCCCTGATCAGCAGCCAGCCCTCGCCCGCGGTGTCGAACCGGAGCTCGTAGGTGCCGACCTGGCCACCGGTGGCGGCCTCGGCTCGCCAGAACCGGCGCTCGCCCGGATCTCTGTCGGAGACCTTCCACCACTCGCGCGCGACAACCCAGTGGTCGAGAATCCGGTGGACCGTGTAGAGCTGGTCTCGCCAGACGAACTGGACGGGCCGTCCCTCGCGAGTCCACACCTCGACAGGGTCGCCGTAGAGTCGGTTCAAGACGCCTCTTCTCCCCGCGGCTTCGGATGAGTGCCCGGGGGAAGGCGGGCCTGCCGTATCGAACATACGTTCTCATCGAGCCGGGCGCAAGTCACCCATCTGCCGTACCAGCGGGTTGGCGTCCACCGAGTTGCGGATGCTGAAGGTCACGCTGCCCGTGCGGTAGCGGTCGTCGGACCACTCGACGGGCCGGCCCTCGTGGGTGGTGGTGACCCGGCGCTGACGCAGCAGCGGGCTGCCCCTGCGCACGGCCAGCAGCCTGGAGTCCTGCACGCCGGCGGCCACCGCGTCGATGAGGTGCTCGCCGTAGGCGAAGACGAGGCCGACGCTGTCGTAGAGGGCCCGGGTGATCGACTCGCAGCCGGGTTCGATCCGCTCGACGGCCGGGGCGATCCACCCGGCGTAGGTCGTGCGCTCCAGCATCACCGGCTCGCCTTCCAGGGAACGAAGCCGCAGCACCGACAGCACCGGTTCGCCCGGCTGGAGCGCCAGCCGGGCCGCCTCGGTGGCGTCGGCGCCCCTGCGACGCTGTTGCAGCACCTGCCCGCTGACCCGGTAGCCCATCGCCCGCGCCCACTGGGCGAAGCTGTGCAGCTCAGCGAAGCTCTGGCTGCGCTCGCGGCCGAGCACGATGCGCCTGGCCCCCTGCCGGGAGCCGACCAGGCCCTCGGTGGCGAGCACCGCGACGGCCTGGCGGATCGTGCCCCGGGAGGCCGCGAAGCGGGTGGCCAGATCGGCCTCCGAGGGCAGCTGGGCCCCCACGGCGTACTCGCCTCGCATGATCGCGTCGCGCAGCCTCTCCGCGATGCCCAGGTAACGGGGGGTCACACCCGGCTCCTTTCTCCCGAGCCCCCGAACGACGGGATTCCTTCCCGTGTGCCTTCCAACACCCGCGCCCCCTTCAGGACACCCGCGAACGTCCGGCGACCGCGCAATCCCGCCTCGCCTCTCAGAACCGCCCTCGCATTCGGCCCGACATCCGACTCTGTTCCCACCGCGGTTCCCGCTCCTGTTCCCACGCCTGTCCCCGACGGTGGGCGCGATGGCGCGCCGCTTGGCTGCGCGCACCGACCGACGAGACCGACCTCCACCCTAAACACCCCTGAATCACCCACACAGCTGCGATTTTCGCATTTCACCCATGTACTCCATGCGTTCACCAAACAGCAACTTATTCACGGCATACGAGGTCTAGCTTGTTTGTACAAGTTCGTCTACTTTCATGAAATATTGCGCGACACCCCCTTGGGAGACACAGTGATCGCATCCCGAGTTCGCCTTGCAGGTCTGGCCGCTTTCCTCCTGGTGGGAGCCACCGCGTGCGGGGCCGCCCCCGGCACGTCGACCCCGTCGGGAGCCGCCTCCGACGGAGGCTCCGCGGCCGGCGTGGACGCCAGAACCGCCACCTCCGCGGCCGATTTCGGCGGGCTGGACAAGCTCGTCGAGGCCGCCAAGAAGGAGGGCAAGCTCCACGTCATCGCCCTGCCGCCAGACTGGGCCAACTACGGAAAGATCATCGAGGCGTTCAAGGCGAAGTACGGCATCGAGATCGAGAGCGAGACGCCCGACGCCGCCAGCGCCGACGAGATCAACGCGGTGAAGACCCGCAAGGGCCAGGACCGCGCCCCCGACGTTCTCGACATCGGCCAGTCCTTCGCGATCAGCGGCGCCGCCGAGGGCCTGTTCGCGCCGTACAAGGTCCAGACGTGGGACAAGATCCCCGAGAACCAGAAGGAGCCCTCCGGCCTCTGGTTCAACGACTACGGCGGCTACATCTCCATCGGCTGCGACGCCAAGAAGATCGACAAGTGCCCGGAGACCTACGCCGACCTGCTCAAGCCCGAGTACAAGGGCAAGATCGCCCTGAACGGCAACCCGACCAAGTCCGGCTCGGCGTTCGCGGGCGTGTACGCGGCGGCCCTCGCGAACGGCGGCTCCTTCGACGACATCCAGCCCGGCCTGGACTTCTTCAAGAAGCTCAAGGAGAGCGGGAACTTCAACCCGGTGGAGACCACCCCGGCCACCATCGAGAAGGGCGAGACCCAGATCAGCATCGACTGGGACTACAACAACGCCGCCTACGCCCCCAAGATGGCCGAGAAGGGCATCGACTGGAAGACCGTCATCCCCAGCGACGGCAAGTACTTCCAGCTGTACGCCCAGGCCATCAACAAGGACGCCCCGCACCCGGCCGCCGCGCGCCTGTGGCAGGAGTTCCTCTACAGCACTGAAGGCCAGAACCTCTACCTCGGGGGCTTCGCCCGCCCGGTCCTGCTGCCCGCCATGCAGGCCGACGGTTCGGTCGACAAGGCCGCCGAGGCCAACCTCCCGCCGGTCGACGGCGAGCCCACCTTCCCGTCGGAGGCGCAGGTCAACAAGGCCAAGGAGGTCCTGGCGAACGGCTGGGGCGCCGCGGTCTCGGGATGACGGCCCGCACGGTCACGGCCGCCGCCCCGCGCGGCGGCCGCGGCCGATCCAAGAACTGGCTGGGCGCCCTGCCGCTGCTGGTCGTGGTGACCGTGGCGTTCGGCATTCCGGCGGTCACCCTGCTCGTCGGGGCGTTCACCGTCAGGGACCCGGCGACCAGGGTGTCGTCCATCGGCACCGCCAACCTGTCCAGGAGCCTGCAGGGCGCCTACCTCAACGCCCTGCTCAGCAGCGTGCAGCTGTCGGCGGTGGTGGCGGTGGTCGCCGCGGTCCTCGGGACGTTCCTGGCCCAGGCCGTGATCACCTCTCGCTTCACGGCGCTGCGCGAGGCGGTGCTGACCTTCTCCGGCGTGCTGGCCAACTTCGGCGGCGTGCCGCTGGCCTTCATCTGGATCGCCACCCTGGGCAACTCGGGGGTGCTCACCACCGCGCTGGGCATCGGCCCCGGCGCGCTGTACAACTTCTGGGGCCTGGCCCTGGTCTACCTGTACTTCTCGGTGCCGCTGATGGTGCTCGTGGTGACCCCGGCGCTGGACGGCCTGCGCCCGCAGTGGCGGGAGGCGGCGCAGAACAGCGGCGCCACCACCTGGCAGTTCTGGCGCCACGTCGGCATCCCGGTGCTGACCCCCGCGCTGCTCGGCGGCGTCGTCCTGCTGTTCGGCGGCGCGTTCGCCGCCTACGCCACCGCCGCCGCCATGGTCGGCAGCACGGTCCCGCTGGTCACCCTGCAGATCGCCGACGCGCTCACCGGTGACGTCCTCATCGGCTACGAGAACATCGCGCTCGCCCTGAGCCTCGACATGATCGTCATCGCGCTGCTGGTGATGGCGGTCTACCTGCCGCTGCAGAGGAGGAGTTCCCGATGGTTGCGGTAGCCGCCCTGCCCGACGTCACTCCCGGCGGCCCGGGCCCCACCGCCCGCCCCGGGCAGCGACGGGCCTGGCGGGGGGTCGTGCTGGTCGTCGCGGCGCTCTACTTCGTCGTGCCGATGGCCGTGTCGTTCTGGTTCACCGTCTACTCCGAGGGGCAGGGCTTCTCGCTCGCCGCCTACGGCCGGATCCTGTCGGCGCCCGGCTTCCTGTCCAGCCTGCTGCTCTCCCTCGGGCTGGCCGCCGCCACCATCGTCGCGGTGCTGCTGCTGACCCTTCCGGCGATGCTGGCCGTACGGCTCGGCGCGTCGAGGCTGGGGCCGGTGCTGGAGCTGATCGCCACGCTCCCGCTGGTCGTGCCGCCGATCACCTACGTGGTCGGCATCAGCACGGCACTGCGCGGCGGCATCGACGCGCTGGCCGCCACACCGCTCTGGGCGACGCTGATCGCCGTCCAGGACGAGCGGTTCCCGATCGTCCTGGTGCTGGCGTACGTGGTGCTGACGCTGCCGTTCGCCTACCGGTCGCTGGACGCCGGGCTGCGCGCGATCGACGTGCGGACCCTGGTGGAGGCGGCCCGCAACCTGGGCGCCTCGTGGCCGTACGTGCTGTTCCGGGTGATCATCCCCAACATCCGCTCCGCCATCGCCAGCGCCTCGTTCCTCACCCTCGCGCTGGTGCTCGGCGAGTACACGGTCGCCGCCCTGCTCGGTTACCAGACCTTCCCGGTCTGGATCGTCACCATCTCCGGGAACGACGGGCAGCTCTCCGTGGCACTGTCGATCATCAGCCTGCTCCTCATCTGGCTGCTGCTGCTCACCCTCTCGGGTGCGGGAAGGAAGCGTTCGTGACCGTCGAGTTCCGAGGACTGCGCCGCGCGTTCGGCCGTACGGTCGCGCTGGACGGCCTGGACCTCACCGTGGAGCAGGGCGAGCTGATGGCCCTGCTCGGCCCGTCGGGCTGTGGGAAGACCACGGCGCTGCGCTGCGTCGCCGGGTTCGAGCACCCCGACGCCGGGGCGGTGCTGGTGGACGGCAAGGACATCACCCGGGTCCCCGCCAACCGGCGGGACGCGGGCATGGTCTTCCAGTCCTACAGCCTGTTCCCCAACCTCAACGCCAGGGACAACGTGGCCTTCGGGCTCCGGGTCCGCAAGGTGCCCACCGCCAGACGGCACGCGCGGGCGGCCGAGTTGCTGGAGCTGGTCGGCCTGCCGGCGCACGCCCAGCGCTACCCGCACGAGCTCTCCGGCGGCCAGCAGCAGCGCGTCGCCCTGGCCAGGGCGCTGGCGCTGGAGCCGCGCGTGCTGCTGCTCGACGAGCCGCTGTCCGCGCTGGACGCCAAGGTCCGTGTCACGCTCCGCGAGGAGATCCGCCGGCTCCAGCTCGAACTGGGCATCACCACCATCTTCGTCACCCACGACCAGGAAGAGGCCCTGTCGGTCGCCGACCGGGTCGCGGTGCTGCGCGCCGGGCGGCTGGAGCAGTGCGGTCCCCCGGCCGAGGTCTACGACCGGCCCGCCACCCCGTTCGTCGCGGAGTTCGTCGGCGCGATGAACCACGTCCCCGGCCACCTGTCCGGTCAGGAGGTCACGGTCCTGGGCCGGCTCATGCCGGTGGACGGCCCGCTGCCCTCCGCCTCCGACGTCGACGTGCTGGTCCGTCCCGAGGCGGTGCTGGTCACGCCCTCCCCCGAGGGAAGTGCCACGATCGTGGCCTCCTCCTTCCGCGGCTCGGTCGCGCGGCTGCGGGTGCGGCTGGGCGAGCTGGAGATCCTCAGCGACGTACCGGGACACGACGCGGTGCGACTGGCGCCGGGCACGCGGGTGGACGTCGCCCTCGTGCAGCGGCCCGTCCTCGTCGCGGCGCGCACCGCCCCCGCTCTCCCGGAGCCCTCGGGGTTCTCGGAGCCCTCGGGGCCGGATGCGTCCGAGGCGTCGGAGGATCCCGCGGGTGTCGGGTGAGCTCCGCGCCGTCCTGTTCGACATGGACGGCACGCTCGTGGACACCGAGGGAATGTGGTGGCAGGCGTGCGCGGCGGTCGCCGCGGAGTCGGGTCTGGAACTGGCCGAGGCCGACACCGGCCACGTGCTCGGCCGTCCGGTCGAGTACGTGGCCGCCCACCTGGTAAGGCGCGCGTCGTCCACCGCTTCCGGCGCGTCCGCGCCCCCCGGTGGAGCGGACACCGTCGAACGGGTGGGGGCGCGGCTCACCGACGCCTTCGCCGAGCGGATCGCGGGCGGGGTGACGCCGCTGCCCGGCGCGATCCGGCTGCTGGACGACCTGGGCGCGGGTGGCGTACCCGCGGCGCTGGTCAGCGCCTCCCCCCGGCGCATCGTGGACATGGTGCTCCAGACCGTCGGGGCCGAGCGGTTCACCCTGGTCGTGGCCGCCGAGGACACCGCGCGCGGCAAACCGCTGCCGGACCCCTACCTGCGGGCGGCCGCCGAGCTGGGCGTCGACCCCGGCGAGTGCGTGGCGGTGGAGGACAGCCCGACCGGGCTCGCGGCGGCCCGCGCGGCCGGATGCCGGGTGGTGTCGGTCACGGGCGGCATGGCGCGGGAGGGCGTGCTGGCCGTGGACGGCCTGGAAAAAGTGGACCTTCCGCTGTTGCGACAGCTGGCGAGCGGCCAGAGATCGATAGGCTGAACCACTCATGTGATGGCGTACGCGGTTAGGTACAAAGGTGAACAACCTCAGTCCCGACGAACCACTACAGATAGGCCGATACCGCTTGCTCAGCAGGCTGGGCCGCGGCGGGATGGGCACGGTCTATCTCGGCGAGTCCCCTGACGGGCAACAGGTCGCCATCAAGGTCATCAACTCGGAGTACAGCCAGCACGAGCGGTTCCGGATGCGGTTCCGCAGGGAGGCCGACGCCGCGCAGCGGGTCCGCAGGTTCTGCACGGCCGCGGTCATCGAGGCGGCGCTCGACGGCGACCAGCTCTACGTCGTCACCGAGTACGTCACCGGCCCCAACCTGGAGGAGGCGGTGGAGTCCGGCGGACCGCTGCACGGCTCCAGCCTGGACGCGCTGGCCGTCGGGGTGGCGACCGCGCTGACCGCCATCCACGCCGCCGGGGTGGTGCACCGCGACCTCAAGCCCTCCAACGTGCTGCTCTCCCCGGTCGGCCCCCGCGTGATCGACTTCGGCATCGCCCGCGCGCTGGACACGCTCAGCGGGATGACCGGGACCGGGGAGATCCTCGGCACCCCCCGCTACATGGCGCCCGAGGTGCTCCGCGGCGAGCCGGTCTCGGCCGCCTGCGACGTGTTCTCGTGGGGCTGCCTGATGGCCTTCGCCGCGAGCGGGCGAGCTCCGTTCGGCGGCGAGGCACTGCCCGCGGTGCTGTACCAGGTGCTCAACACCGAGCCCACCCTGGAGGGCATGGAGCCCGCGCTGCGCGAGCTGGTCGGCCACGCCCTGGCCAAGGACCCGCGGCACCGGCCCACCTCCCAGCAGCTCCTCGACCACCTGGTGGGCCGCTCCGCCGCGCCCGAGCAGACCGCCCACTCGGTTCAGGCCTCCTGGCAGGGGCAGCCGGCAGGACCCGCGAACGCCCCGGGGACCGACGACCTCCGGTGGACCCCCACCTCGATGTCCTCCCAGCCCGGCTACACGATCTCCGGCAACCCGCAGACGGGCCCCGGCCACACGCTCCTGGGCCCGCAGAGCGATCTCGGGATCTTTCCGCGCGAACAGTCGGCCAAGCGCCGCAAGCTGGTCATCGGAGCGGCCGCGGCGGCCCTGGTGGTGGCCGGCGCGTTCGGCCTGAGTCTGGTCCTATCCCCCGGCGGCCCCCCGGAGAACCTCACCCTGCTCTACCAGGACGACTTCACCCAGAGCGGCACCGGCTGGAGCGGCGGCGCCTACAATCCGCTCGCTGACACCTACGGCTACGGCTACGCCCCCGACGGCTACTACGCCATCGACGTCAGCGGCTACTCCCCCATCAAGCGGGAGCAGGCCCCGATCCCCTTCGTGCCCACACCCCCCGCCACCCCCGACCCCACAGCGAGCCCCACACCGATCACGCCGAGCCGGATCCTGCTCGGCACCGACATCACGATCCGCTCCGGCAGCATCGGCATGGGCGAGTACGGGCTGTTCTGCCGGGGCGAGGACGACAACAAGGCGACCCGGTACGAGTTCCTGCTCGACACCGCGGGGAACGCCCGCATCCGCAAGACCGTCAAGAGCGCCGGGGGCGAGCTCACCAAACCCGTCAAGGTCGACCTGCCCAAGGGGAAGACCGCCCGCCTTCAAGCCGAGTGCACCGGGGTCGACGGGGGCGTGCAGCTCAACATGTGGGTCAACGGCGATCGGGCGCAGTCCTTCCTCGACACCAACCCGCTGCCCAACGGCCTGGTGGGCGTGATCGCCCGGGTCGGCGAGAACAGCGACGCCGTGCTCAGGACCGCGTTCGACAACTTCACACTGCACGGCCCCGCAGCCACCGGGCAGCCCTGAGTGATCCGCCCGGTGTCGGGGACGATCGGGACACTGACAGATCGAAGGAGTTCAGCACGATGCACGCCATAGCCGTCTCCGCCACCGGCGGCCCCGAGGTTCTCACCTATGTCGACGACCATCCGGACCCCGAGGTGAACCCCGGGGAGGTCCTGGTCGACGTCGCCGCCTCCGGCGTGAACTTCATCGACATCTACCACCGGATGGGCCGTTACCCGCTCTCCCTGCCCTTCATCCCCGGTGAGGAGGGCGCGGGCACCGTCGTCGCGGTCGGCGAGGACGTCCACGACGTCGCCGTCGGCGACACCGTCGCCTGGGCGTCCGTGCCGCGCAGTTACGCCTCCAGGGTCGCGGTGCCCGCTTCCAAGCTGCTCTCGGTGCCCGAGGGGGTCGCGCCCGAGGCCGCGGCGGCCATCACGCTCCAGGGACTGACCGCGCACTACCTGACCCACTCCACCTACGCGGTGAAGGCCGGTGACGACGTGCTGGTGCACGCCGCCGCCGGTGGCATGGGCCTGTTGCTCACCCAGATCGCCAAGCTGCGCGGCGCCCGGGTGATCGGCACGGTCTCCACCGAGGAGAAGGAGGCCCTGGCCCGCCAGGCGGGCGCCGACGAGGTGCTCCGCTACCGGAACTTCCCCGACGCGGTCCGCAAGCTGACCGGCTCCGGCGTGCACGTCGTCTACGACGGCGTGGGCGCGGCCACCTTCGACGAGAGCATCGTCTCGCTGCGCCCGCGCGGCATGATGGCGCTGTACGGCCAGGCCAGCGGCCCGGTCCCACCCGTCGACCCGCAGATCCTCGCCAGGAACGGCTCCCTGTTCCTGACCCGCCCCAGCCTGAACGCCTACATCGCCACCCGCGACGAGCTCGTCTGGCGGGCCTCCGAGATCTACGGCTGGGTGGCCGACGGGCGGATCCGGGTGCACATCTCCAACCGCTACCCGCTGGCGGAGGCCGCCCGCGCCCACTCGGACCTCGAATCCCGCCGTACGACCGGCAAGGTGCTGCTGATCCCCTGACGGGCGTGCGGGAACGCGCGGAGGCGCGTCAAAGGGTGCCGCGTCCGGTGTCGACCCGGGCCCGTCGCCCTGTTCTTCGGTGACGGGCCACCGGGGCTCCGCGTACGGCGGGGGCGGTCAGCGCAGCGGCTGGGCGGGCCAGTCCAGCAGCCGGGCGCCCAGGACCGCCGTCTCCAAGGTGAAACGCTGGGTGGAATCGTCCGGTGAGAACCCGGTGAGGCGGCGGATCCGCTCCAGCCGGTAGGTCACCGCCCGGGTGCTGACGCCGAGCCTGCGCGCGGCGGCGGTCTGGTTGCCCTGGGAGGCGAAGACCGCCTCCAGCGTGGCGAGCAGCGGCTCGGGACCGCCCCGCGCCTCGAGCAGCGGGCTGAGCACCGTCGTCACCAGGTCCTCGATGGCCGCCCGGTCCCGCAGCAGCACCGGGAAGACCAGCAGGTCGGCGGCTTTCAGCACGGGGGCGCGCAACCCCAGCCGGTCGCCGAGCTCGATGGCGTTGGCACCCTCGCGATAGGAGGCGACCACCCCGCCGGGGCCTCGGTGTGCCCTGCCAAGACCGACCCGCCAGCCGGGCGCGAACAGCCGGCGGACGTGGTGGGTGAACTCGCCGGTCGCGGCGGCGAGGCCGCCCGGCGCCACGCAGACGAGCATCCCGTCCCGGACCGCGACCAGCACGTTGTGCGAGCCGAACCGGGCGATCAGCGCGTCCTCGATCCGCCGGGCCGTCCCCTCGGCGAGCCCGCCGTCCGCCCCGCCGCCGACGTGGGCGGCGGGGCGGGCGACGGCGACCGCGTAGCTCTCGGCCAGGCGGAGGCCGAAGTGCTCGGCCCGCTCGGCGAGCCGGTGGACGCGCCCCTGGAGCAGGTCGTCGACGAACTCCCGGCGCGCGAGCTCCTCCTGGCGCAGCGCGGACCGCTGGGCGTCCTCGTACCCCTCCATCAGCGCGGAGACCGTACGCCGCAGGGCCGGAAGCGGGGCGGGGCTCACCGACTCGGCCATGGCCAGTGCCGCCTCGACCAGGGCACGGACGGACACGCCCCGCTCCGCGGCCAGCGCACCGGCGGCGCGGCAGTCGTCGAGCTCGGCTCTGCCCGGCGGCCTGCCGGTGGCGGCCGCCTCCCTCAACGTCCGGAGATGGCCGCCGAGCAGCTCGTCCATCAGACTCCCACGTCACGCCTGTCGAAGGCCGGTATCGCGGTCAGCACCAGCGCGACGATCGCCCCTACCAGCACGAGATACTCCCACGCGGGAAATCCCTGCTGGATCGGCCGTCCGTCGAGGTAGTAGTGGAACGGCGAGATCCAGCGCAGCCAGGACACCCCGTCCACGTCCCTGCCCATCGTCTCGACCACGTAGCCGGCCACCGCGACCACCCCGACCACCGCCAGGGCGACCCCCCTGCGTCCCGTCAACGCGCCGACGGTCAGACAGAGCGTGCCGAAGAAGAGGGCGAGCAGGAAGACGCCGGTGTGACCGGCCAGGATCCGGTCGGCCGGAACGTCCATACCGACGGCCGAGGCCAGGCCGAGCACGACGAGGAAGGTGACCGCCGTCACGCCGAGCAGGGCGAGGGCGAGGGCGGCGAAGCGCTCCAGGACCAGCCGCCTGCGGGTGATCGGGAGGGTGAGGGTCAGCTCCAGGGTGCCCGTCTCCTCGGGCTGGGCGATCGCCCGGTTACCGATCACCGCGGCGCACATGATGAACAGCATCGGCCCGAACAGCTGGTAGACCAGCGTCTGCAGGTAGCCGGGGCCGCTGGCGAAGCCGTCCTCCAGACCGCCCATGAGGTCGCGCATCGCCCCGGGGAACTTGGTCAGCGCCACCTGCCCGTAGAGCTCGGGGTTGCTCACGATGGTCGGGTAGTACGCCAGGTACAGCCCGAAGAACGCGCTGATCCCGATCGTCCAGCCGAGCAGCGCCCGCCGGTAGTCACGCAGGCTCTTCGACACCAGCGCGGGCATGACGCGCCTCCTCATCGCTGTAGTAGGTCAGGAAGATCTCTTCGAGGTCGGGCTCGGCGCTGACCATGTGCACCACGGTGAACCGCGCCGCCGCCTTGACCAGCGCGTCCGGGCGGCCGTCGATGGTGCAGCGCACCCCGGCGCCCTCCACCCGCAGGTCCCGCACGCCGGGCAGGTTCTCGAACGCCTCGCGGGGCACCGGCGCGTCGAAGTGGAACTCCACCTGGCGCACCGCCTTCTCGCGGAGCGCGGCGACGTCCTCCACCGCGACCAGCCTGCCGGCTCGTACGATGCCGACCCGGTCGGAGACGTGCTCGACCTCGGCCAGCACGTGCGAGGACATCAGCACGGTACGGCCGGAGGCGCGGACCTCGCGGATCATCGCCAGGAACTCCTGCTGCACCAGCGGGTCCAGGCCGCTGGTCGGCTCGTCGAGGATCAGGAACTCCGGCTCGTGCATGAACGCCTGGATGAGCCCGACCTTCTGCTTGTTGCCCTTGGAGAGCTTGCCCATCGGCACCGCCAGGTCGGCCTCCAGCCGCTCGGCCAGCTCCGTGATCCGGCCTCTGGGCACGCCGCCGCGTACCGCGCCGAGAAAGGCGAGGTAGTCTCCCGCCCGTTCCCTGCCCTCCAGGGCCAGCTCGCCGGGCAGGTAACCGATCCGGCTCCGCACGCCCGCCTCGCGGGGATCGCTGCCGAGGACCGTCATCCGGCCCCTGGTGGGGCGGATCACGTCCAGGAGCAGCCGGATCGTGGTCGTCTTTCCCGCGCCGTTCGGGCCGAGGTACCCGAACACCTCCCCGGGCCGGATCTCCAGGTCGAGATCCTCAAGTCCCCGGCGCCCGCCGTAGAACTTGGTGAGCCCCTCGGTTTCCGCCACCGCTGTCATGCACCCGATCGTGCCCGCCCACCGGTGCGGGGGCCATGGCCGGATCCCGACAGTTGGCCGCCTTTTCCTTGCCCGAATCCGGACCCCGCCCCGCCGACCCGTCGTGACACCGGGGGCCGTACCGATCCCCGGCGCGGTCTATCGTGAGGTCGTTGACGAATCGCGCGGCACCGGGCCGCCTGGCAACCTACGGAGGAGCGATGAGCGTGGACACCGCCTTCGTCCTCGGCGGCGGAGGGGTCCTCGGCGCTTACGAGGTGGGCATGCTGCGGGCACTCGACGAGGCGGGTATCAAGCCCGATGTGATCGTCGGCACGTCCGTGGGCGCGCTGAACGGCGTCGTGCTCGCCGCCTCCCCCGGTGACGCGGTCGCGCGCCTGACCACGCTGTGGGGCTCGAACGTGGTCCGTACCGCGTTCGCGGGGTCGTGGGTGACCCGGCTGTCCACCCTCGCCAGGACCGGCACCCACCTGCACTCCGGCCAGCCGCTGCGCGACCTGCTGACCCGGACGCTCTCCGTCTCCCGGATCGAGGACCTGGCGGTGCCGTTCCAGTGCGTGGCCGCCTCGGTCGAGCGCGCCACCGCGCACTGGTTCACCGAGGGCCCCCTGGTCGAGGCGGTGCTGGCCTCCTGCGCCGTCCCCGGGCTGCTGCCCCCGGTCCGCATCGGCGGCGAGCACTTCCTCGACGGCGGGCTGGTGCACAGCATCCCGGTCGGCCGCGCGGTCGCGCTGGGCGCCCGCCGGGTCTACGTGCTGCACGTGGGCAGGATCGAGCGTCCCCTGCTGGTGCCGCGGCGCCCGTGGGAGGTCGGGATGACCGCCTTCGAGATCGCCAGGCGGCACCGCTTCGCCGAGGAGATGGCCACCCTGCCGGGCGACATCGAGGTCCACGTCATGCCGTCGGGTGGCGAGGCACGCCCGGGAATGGATCTGGCCCAGCTGCGTTATCGGGATATATCGAATATATCTGGATACATAGAACGGGCGTACCAGGCCTCGTCCGACTACCTGGCCCGTAACTCGTCCACCTGAGTTCCCCACCCCGAGGCCCCCAGCGGCCGCACACACCGGCTCCCCCGGGGGAACCGGCACTCCCCTCCATACCGACCATCAACCCGTCAGAGCCAGACACCCGCACCGCATATCACCCCCAGGCAGGAGCCGCTCATGCTGCCTCCTCGCATCATCCGCCGTCTGATCCTGGCCCCGCTCGTCATCGTGCTCACCGTGGTCGCGGTGGTCACGCTCCCGATCTGGCTGCTGGTGGTGGCCGCGGCCTCGCTGCGCCTGCCGCCCCCGCAGCGGCGCGGCACCCGGCTGGTCTGGTTCGCGGTGGCGTGGCTGACATTGGAGTCGATGGCGCTGGTCGCCTGCCTGGGCCTCTGGGTGGCGAGCGGATTCGGCGGATGGCTCCACCGCGACGAGCACCAGGAGCGGCACTACGCGCTGATCCGGTGGCTCCTGTCCAAGGTGTACGGAGTGGCCGTGCGGATCTTCCGGCTGAGCGTCGAGATCGACGAGCCGACCCTCACCTCCGACGAACTCTCCCGGCGCCTCACCCGCCCCGTCATCGTGCTGTCCCGGCACGCGGGTCCCGGCGACTCGTTCCTGCTCGTCCACCACCTTCTCGCCCGGTACGGCAGGCGCCCGAGGATCGTGATGAAGGCCGCCCTGCAACTCGACCCCTCACTGGACGTGATGATCAACCGCCTCCCCAACGCCTTCGTCCCGCGCAAGACCTCCGAGAACGGCGTTCTCGGCGAGATCCGCCGCCTGGCCTCGGGCATGGACGCCGACGACGCCCTGGTGATCTTCCCGGAGGGCGGCAACTTCACCCCCAGGCGTCGCTGGCGGGCCATCCTCCGGCTGGAGCGCAAGGGCCTGTCCGAGGAGGCCGCGCGGGCCCGCGGGCTGGAACACCTGATGGCGCCCCGCCCCAACGGGGCCATCACCGCCATCGAGGCCTGCCCCGAGGCGGACGTGATCTTCGTCGCGCACACCGGCCTCGACGACCTGGTCACCCTCGGAGACATCTGGCGCCGCCTGCCGGTGAGCGCCGAGATCAAGGCCAAATGGTGGCGGGTCCAGGCCGCCGACGTGCCGCGCGACCGCGAGAGCCAGATCCGGTGGCTCTTCGACCAGTGGGAGGAGATCGACGCCTGGATCACCGCGAACCAGCCCACCTCCGCCCCCGCCGCCTGACAGGCCGCGGAAACGGGCCTACCACTCCTGGGAGAGACCCGACATCCGGCGGAGGTACTCGTCCTCGTCGATCTCACCGGCCGCGTAACGACGTCTGAGGATCTCGCGGGGGCTGTCGACGGCGGGTTTGGGAGCCGAGAAGGAGCGGATCATCCGGGCCATGCCGAGAACCATCATGGCGATCACGGCGATGACAAAAAGCAACACGATGATGCGGACCATCATCGACCTCCCAGACTTCCCCCATCGGATCTGGCAGGGGAAATACCAATTTTACTAGGCTATGGCCCCTTCTTCCCCGTCGCGCTGGAAAAGAATGGGGACGCCCCCTCGCCGGACCGTCCCCGCCACCGGTCAGCCGGCGGAGGATCCACCCCGGGAGAGGTACGGGGCCTCGCGCCGGGTGGCGCCGGGCGGAAGCGACGGCAGGCCCGAAGGTGCCCCGCCCTCCATCAGCCGGAGCAGTGCCCCGGTGTCGACGTTCCGCTCGACCAGGTCGCCGAGCGCGTCCAGCCGCTCCTCGCGCAGGGCGGCGAACGACACGTCAGGGGCCGGGGTGAAGTCGCGGCCGGAGACGGCGGCCACGTCGGCCAGGAACGCCCGGCGGAAATCGTCGTTCTCCAGAGCGCCGTGCCAGGTGGTGCCCCACACCGAGCCGTACCGGCAGCCGTCCAGGAAGGGCTCGCCGCCGTCGGCCGTCACGACGCCGTGGTGGATCTCGTACGCCTCGACCCGGCAGCCGTAGGCCGCGCCCACCGGGCGGCCCAGCGTCTTGTCCTCGGCGAACTCCACCGAGGCGGGCAGCAGCCCCAGCCCCTCGACGAGGCCGGCCCCCGACTCGACGTCGTCACGGATGGTCCTGGCGAGCATCTGGTAGCCGCCGCAGATGCCCAGCACGGCCCGTCCCCGCAGGGCCTCGGCCAGGCCGGTGGCGCGGAGCCAGGCCAGGTCGGAGACCGTGGCCCGGGAGCCGGGCAGCACCACCAGATCGGCGTCGTCCAGCTCGCCCGGCGAGGTCACGTAGCGGACCGTCACTCCGGGCTCGGAGGCCAGCGCGTCCACGTCCGTGAAGTTGGAGATCCTCGGCAGCCGTACCACCGCCACCCGCAGACTCTGTCTGCCGTACGGGGCGCGCGCCCCGAGCGCGGGCCGGTTGTCCAGGGCCAGGGAGTCCTCGACGTCCATCCAGAGGCCGTCCAGCCAGGGCAGCACCCCGTACACCTCGCGGCCGGTCAGCTCCCTGATCATGTCCAGGCCCGGTTCGAGGAGCTCGGGCGCCCCCCGGAACTTGTTGATCACGAACCCGGCGATCAGCGCCTGGTCGGCGGGCTCCAGCAGCGCCACGGTCCCGTACAGCGAGGCGAAGACCCCGCCCCTGTCGATGTCGCCGACCACGACGACCGGTAGGTTCGCGGCACGGGCCAGGCCCATGTTGGCGATGTCGCCCGCACGCAGGTTGATCTCCGCCGGGCTGCCCGCCCCCTCGCAGACCACCACGTCGTAGGAGGCCCGCAGCCGCTCCAGCGCGTCCACCGCGACCTGACGGAGCCGCTCCTTGACGTCCCAGTACTCCATCGCGTCGACCTCGGTCATCGGCCTGCCCATCACCACGACCTGGCTGCGCCGGTCACTGCCCGGCTTGAGCAGGATCGGGTTCATGTCCGCGCCGGGCTCCAGCCCGCACGCGGCGGCCTGCATCGCCTGGGCCCGGCCGATCTCGGCGCCGTCGGCGGTGACGAAGGAGTTCAACGACATGTTCTGCGCCTTGTACGGCGCGACCCGCACCCCCTGGCGGGCCAGCCAGCGGCAGATCCCGGCGGTGACGACGCTCTTGCCCGCGTCGGAAGTGGTCCCGGCGACCAGCAGCGCCCCCTTCACCCCTTCCTCCCGCGCGATCCGCGTACGGCGGCCAGGACGGCGAGCCCCGCCGCGGCCAGGCCGACCGCCCGCGCCAGCCGTACGGACCTGCGGATGTCGGCGACCGAGGGCTCGGGCCCTTCGCCCATCCTCGGCCGGTGCTCCACCCGGGTGCCGTACACGTTCACCCCGCCGAGCGTGCGGTCCAGCGCGCCCGCGAAAGCCGCCTCGCAACGGCCCGCGTTGGGACTGGGGTGGCGGTGGCCGTCCCTGCGCAGCACCGCCGCCGCCCGCCGCGTCGAACCGCCAACCAGGGGGGCGCCGAGCGCGGCGAGCAGCCCGGTGATCCTGGCGGGTACGAAGTTGGCCACGTCGTCGAGGCGGGCCGCGGCCCAGCCGAAGCGCTCGTAGCGCTCGTTACGGTGGCCGACCATCGCGTCCAGCGTGTTGACCGCCCGGTAGGCGAGCAGGCCGGGCACCCCGGCGACCGCCCCCCAGAACAGTGGCGCCACCACCGCGTCGGAGGTGTTCTCCGCGATCGACTCCACGGTGGCCCTCGCCAGCCCAGACGCTGCCAACCCGGAAGGATCCCGCCCGCACAGATGAGGCAGCCTCTCCCGGGCCCCGGCCAGGTCGCCGTCCTCCAGGAGCTCGGCCATCGCCGCCCCCTCGCGGCCCAGCGTGGTGCCGCCGAGGACGGCCCAGGTCGCCGCCGCGCTCAGCGCGGCCCGCACCATGGGATCGCGCGGCCGGGTCGCGGCGTGGCCGAGCAACGCCACCGGAACCACGCACAGCGCGACGTGGAGCACGCCCCTTGCCCGGCCGTCGCCGTACACCCGCTTCTCCACCGCGGCGGCGGCGGTGCCGAACAGCGCGACCGGATGCCCGCGCCGGGGGTCGGCGAGCACGGCGTCGATCACGACCCCGGCGAGCATCCCCACCCCTTCGGCTACCCCAGGTCCCCTTAGTCCCACTTTGGCGATTAGTCGACTAAATGAGATGTTCATGGAGTTCATCCTGGTGGGTCTCCAGCCACACCCGGGCCCGCCGGATGCGCACCCCCGCCCCACCGGCCCACATCCGGGCCCATCCGCCGCCCCCGGCCTCGGCCCTGCCACGCATCACCTGGTACGAGCGGTCGAAGCGGAGCCGGGCCAGATCCAGCAGACGTCTGCGGTCGCGAGGCGCCAGGCCGTACGCGTCGCAGAACAGGCGGAGCCGGGGCCCGACCTCAAGGCGGCGCTGGAGCGGCTCCAGATCGATGGGATCGGCGATCGGCGCCCAGTGCCGCAGCGTGGTCACCACGTCGAAGAGCCGGGTCGTCGGCCGGGCCATGTCGAAGTCGATCAGCGCGACCGGCAGCCCGTCGCGGAAGATCACGTTGTCCAGGTTGACGTCGCAGTGCCCGATCAGCTTCGGGGCCGCGTCGTCGTTGGACCCGCCCTCCCAGACGGTTCCCTGCGGCGGGACGAACCTCTCGGCCGCGTCGTGGAAGCGGCGCAGCAGCCGCGCCAGCGCGGCCAGCGACTCCCCGCTGAGCGCGTACCCGGGCAACGGCCTGGCCGCGGAACCGCCCTCGACGTAGCTCAGTACCTCCCGGCCCCGCTCGTCCACACCCAACGCCCGGGGCGCCCCCTCGAAGCCGGAACGCTCCAGGTGCCGCAGGAGCGCGTGCACCGAAGCGGTGGAGGCCCGGCTGGGCCGGCGGACGGTGTCCCCGACCCGCACCACCCCGTCGGTGACATCACCGCCCAGAAGGGGGATCTCCTGTTGGGTCGTGACGGCGAACATGCCACCCGAGCGTAGACCGCTCGGCCTTCCCGCGGGGACGATTCGGGCAGACATCCCCTGTCGGATGGAACATCCGGAAGTCGTCCGCCCATCGGACATCCGCTGCCCCGCCCGGCAGGAGAGCGGCAGGTCACCGGGGAGGTACCCGCCCCGTCCAGCCCGGTTTCCCCGTCCCGAACAGCCAGAATCCGGCCACCGCCCACCCGGGTCGAGGCGCCCTGACGACCGTTCCCTCCGAGGGCGCGAGACGCCGCAGAGTGATCCTCGCGACACAGCCCCGAAACCGATACATGAGCACTCCCCGGATCATGCACAATTGAGCGGGAGCACCCTTAGCTCAGCTGGATAGAGCACCGGACTTCTAATCCGACGGTCGCAGGTTCGAATCCTGCAGGGTGCGCGATCAAGACCAGGTCATCTAGCCACTGACCTGGTCTTTTGCTTGTCCGCGGCCCGTGCCCCTCAGGCAGCCGCAGGTAGCCGGAAGCAGCCGTATGCCACCGGTCGCGGAACATACGCGGAATGGACCCGGCCCCGTTTCCCCAGGTGGGACCGGCGGTTCCGGAGGCTCGCGGAAGGATTCCGAGCCCTCTGAGCCACGCCGCGGGGTGGTTCGTGATGTCGAGGTGTGGCACGATGCGCTTCATGACGACCCGAAAGGCCGATGCCGCGTAGACGGCCGAGCATCCTCCGTGCGCAAGTGTGGGCGAATCGCCGACGCTACCGCCCAGCTCCCAAGATTCCCGGCGTCTCCAGCCGGACCTGTGCAGCCATCGCACGAATCGAGCTCCAGCGTCTAGGACCTGGAGCCATCGTCGGTGCCTTCGCCGAATACGAGCGGTTCCTCCGGCAGCCCGGCCGCTACCTCTATCTGCCCGAAGCGAACTGTCCTTGCTGCGACCCGGCAGAGGCTCGGAACACGCTGGAATACGCCCTGCGACGCCTTCGATCTTCAGCCAAGGCAGAGCTTTCACAAATCGTGACGCGGCTGGACGAGGAGTTCTACCGCCGGACCATCCCAGACCCCTGGGCGCGTTATTACCCATGGCGCTTCGGCGGATGGTGGCATCACCGCATTCACGAATAATGATCACCTTCCGACACGGCGAAGGGTCCCGGTGTGAGCCGGGACCCTTCGTCGTCATGGTGTTCTTACGATGCCTCACACAGTGAGCGCGACCAGGATGCGCTGGTTGGCCACGTCTCGTTGGCCGTCGATGCACTTGGCGTAGACCTTGAGCAGCACGTCCACCCCGTGCCCCGCCCGCTCCGCCGCTTCCGGCGCGTGCACCCCGGTGTTGAGCCAGAGGGAGACCGCCGCGTGCCGCAGGTCGTACGGCCTGCCCGCCAGCGGTGAGGCGACCTGGTCGGGGGTGAAGGCGTACGTCCGAGCCTCCTTCCAGACCTTGGCGTACGCCGACCCGGAGATCAGCCCGCCCGTACGGATCCGGAAGAGCCGGCCGTCATCTCCGGCGCCGTGAGTGTCGAGGTGGCCGCGCAGAATGGCCACCAGTTCCGGTGAGATCGGCACCGACCGCATCTCCTTCTCGGCTCGGTGCTTGAGACCACGATCGTCATGGGTCTCCCCCGAGTCGGTGAACCGCTTGTTGCTCTGCGGCTTGGTCTTCTCCAGGGTGAGCACTCCCCAGCCGGACGCCGGAAGGTGACAGTGAACCGCGCCGGGATTGATGGAGGCTCTGACCGGCTCCCGCCGCCAGCGCAAGCGCATCGCAGAACTCGCCCGAGCGGTCAAGCGCTCACTGCGTTAAGAGCGCCTAACAGAATGAAGCGGTCTTCTTCCGGCACCCGCTGGGCGGATGAGGTTGTCGGTACGCGCAGGGTTGACGCGCTCCGGTTTGCACGTATCTTTCATTTAGGAAAGTTTCCTAAGAATCCCCTCTGTTGCACATCCCCGAAGTAAGGCGCGAACCGGGGTGTACGGAACGTGAAACGGCCATCTGTCACCAGTACTAGGAGAGGGTATGAGAAGAACCCTGCGCGTCCTCGCCGCGACCGTGCTCGCGGTGGGAGCCGTTACCGTCGGGTCGAGTGCGCTGAGCCCGGCGTCGGCAGAAGTCAATGACTGTGACTACACCTTCGGTCAGAACTCGTTTTCCGCCCGATGCGCGACGAACGGTCCTGCCTACGAGTTCCGCGCGTGGGTCCAGTGCATCAACGGCCGTAGGGACGGCGGCTGGGTGACGACCAACAGCGGTCAGTGGAGCATAGCGAGCTGCGGACCATGGTGGATCGACCGCCTGAGCTACGGCATGGACGTGCGCCCGCTCTCCTAACGCGGGTACGGCGGTACCGCTGGGGCGTGGCCGGCTGCGGTGCTTCCGGCGAAGAGCTCCTATCAAAATGAGGTGTGGTCGCGTCTGCACTGTCCATGGGCGCCGCCTACCTGGGTGAAGGTTCTCAGCGCACCGGCGCCGAAAGAGAACCGCCTCATTCTGTTAGGTGCTCTAAGCCCCTCGCCCGCTGCTGAGCCGCTCTCTCGCCGTCTACAGACCGATCAACGTCCCCGACGTCCAGATGTCACCGCGGGCGATCATCGCCGGGATCTCCGACATCGGCACCCACTCGATGAGATCGGCCTCGATCTCCCCCGTCGGACTCCCGACCAACTCGGCACCACGCACCAGGAACAGATTGTGCTCTGAGTCGACCATGCCGGCCATCGGCTGATAGGTGATCAGATGCTCGATCTCCTTGGGCCGATACCCCGTCTCCTCCTCCACCTCACGAGCGGCCGTCGTCATGGCGTCCTCACCCGCATCGACCAGCCCGCCAGGCAGCTCCCACCCCCACCGATCCGCCAGGAACCGGTGCCGCCACATCAGAAGCACCCGGTTCTGTCATCGACCACCACCGCGATAGCCGCCCGATCCAGATGCACCACATGATGCTCGAACCGCTCCCCATCCGGGATCGCAACATCAACCAGACCCGGCCGGATCCACCGGGGTTGCGTCCACGGAGGTGGTGTATGAGTTTCCCCAGCTAGATGGCGTGGCGCCGTGAAATGAGGACGGCCATCGACCTGGACAAGCCACTGGAGCGCGAGGCCAACGCCTGCTTGGTGCGGCTGACCGATTGGCGAGCAGGTGATTCACCGAGCTTTCTGGGAGCCACCCTGGAAGCCACCGGAACGGACGATCATGAACTGCGGCGAACGGCGACGTACGATGAGGATGTCGCCAGACGAGGTGGCGGACGCCTACGAACGCCCATAAAGATCGTTTGGGGACCTACGAATCAGAAGGCCAGTTGCAGCCCAGGGCGCTCCAGAACCGTTCAAAGTGGACCGCGCATGCCCTCTGATCCGAGTTTCCTCACGTCAGATGAGCTCCGTATGAGCACCTCCTAGTCCGCCGCTCCTCAGAAACCAGGCTGGTGGTTCCGAGAAGCTGACGCTGGAAGAGTGTTTCCAGGGGAGGGGACCGACGGCGACTCACTTCGACTGATGAGGAGCGAGAGCATTCGGAGCAGCCCGACTGCTAACGCCGGTATCCCGACGATCCAGCAACGTAAGAACGCCCAGACGTCCGAGTTGACGTGCTCGCCATTGCCCTGTGTCTCGGGCGCGAGATTCGAGGCGATCACCGGAAGCAGAAGCAGTGCGATACCTGCGAGGACGAGTGCTGTGCTGGATGCGATCGACTGCCCCCGCCGATAGGGGCGAGCCGCCAGCAGGGTCAGGGGCACGGCACATACGACGGCAGGCAGAGCCACTTTGCCCGCCCAGTGCAGCAACATCGTCGTCCCGTACCACCGCTCATCCGAAAGCGGCTCCGCGAAGTAGAGCACAGGAGTCGGTGCGCCGCGAAGATCCCGGAGTGTGCCCAGCAGGCCGCCGCCGATGAAGGCGCTGATGAACACAACCCATCGCCCCCCGGTCCGGAAACCCTTCGCCGAAACGATGACAACGGCGACGGCGGCTAGTATGCCGAGTACCACACCCTTACTGGCCCCGTTAGCAAACGGTATCCATTTGTTCCACGGGTAGTTTCCGACCGTGATGGCCGTCCACGCGCCGATGGCACCCCAGGCCAGGACTCCGACGGCGATCGCGACGGATAACAGATCCCTGACACGCTCACGTTCGGTCACGCCCTGGCCTCCATCTACTTCACATGTACGGATCACTCTGTCGGTGACTTCGGGATGCTGCAATGCGTACTGTGGCAGCCCCTTATGATCGTCGGCCGTTGCGGGATATGTGCGGGATGATCTTCGGTGGTCGAGGTCCGGGGAGAGACTTTCACCCTGGTGAGAGGCATTGCCACCGCCTGAAACGCAGCCCTCTTGAAAACCGCTAGGCCGCCGGCGGAGACCTCTTGTATCGTATTCGATTGCGCTCGAACGCCAGCGACTATCTACGGCTGATCACTCCTCACGCGTTTTCCAGCCCACGGCTTGCAGCAGCAGAACTACAGGTCAGAGCGGTTCATTGGTAGGTCTGTGAGTCCGTTTGCCCTTGCGGGCTTGGTCGGGGACTGGTGGACGCGGCATGGTCCTTTATCGCGAGGCAGTGGCTCGACATCAAGTTTTCAGTAGGTGACATTGTCTTCTGCGCCTAGAAGACTGTGATTTCACACACGACGGGTGCGGGCGAAGAGTGCGTAATTGGGAGACCGGGTGGATTGGGGAAGCATTCAGCATGACCCGGCGGGGTGTGCCGACCAGGTCGACGCCGCCTTTGATCGAGGCGATCCCCTGGTCGGGGTGGCCGTGATCGGGTTGTCCCTGTGTCATGACGATGCCGAGGTCATCGCTCCCCGGGCTCGTAGAGCCATCGCCTCCGGCGAACAGCAGCTTCGCTGCCAGGGGTTGACCGCCGTGTCACACATGGTCCGCCGTACCGGTGAGATCGATGACGTGACGCTGGAGACTCTCCGGCCGCTTCTGCACGACCTGAACCCTGTGGTTCGCGAACATGCGGGCAGCATCGTCGCCGATGTGTGGATCTTCGTCCCGCATCCCCGTCTGCCGGCTTGGTTGAGCAGGCGACAGAGACTACAGAGCATCAAATGGTGGTTCGTGATGAGGTGGACCGGCATCGGCCTGTACTTCCGCCGACCTTGAACGGAGGCCACCTGCCGTTGATCTCGCGAAAAGCGCTTTTCAAGATCCGGAACATGTGCGGATTGGCCTCCCCTCTCCAATGAAGGTCACCTGATTTGCCGGCAGGTCAACGTGCCGCCAAGCCAAGAAGCAGCGTTCCACTTCTAGTCCGACGGTCGCAGGTTCGAATCCTGCAGGGTGCGCTAGGTACGACAATGATCCACAAGTGGCCTGGTAGACCATTGCCAGACCATCGTGTCAACCGGACGCCCGGCGGGAGCGGCGAGGGATGATCGCCACTGTCGCCTCCGCCGCCGCCTGGGCAAGCTCAGGCAGTACCGACGTGTAGGTGTCCGCGGTGAAGCTGTGCCGCGAATGTCCGAGCGTCTCCGAGATGACCTTCATGTCCACCCCGGCCGCCAGACCGAACGTCGCAGTGCCTCAGATCATGGAAACGGATTGGCGGCAGCCCGGCTCGCCGGATGAGGATCTCGAATCGCTGTGAGGCGTACTCCTCGCGCAGCACCTCACCATTGCGCCGGGTGAACACCGCCTCGGAGTCCACCCAGTCGGCGCCGTGGCCGCTCCTTGCTCTGGCGCACCCGCCACGCCTTGAGCAGCCGCACGTTTTCCTCATCGAGTGTGATCGTGCGCAGGCCCGCATCGGTCTCGGGCCCGACCCGTCGGCCAGCTGCACCACGCTGAGAGTGCCCGCCTCCAGATCGATGTCCGGCCAATCCATCCGCCGCGCATCCCCCGCGTGGACACAGGGTGGAAGAGCGGATACAGCCGCTCCTGGTGCTCCTCGCACCAGTCAAGGAACACTCCCGCCTGCCGAGGGGTCCACACCATCAGTGGCTTGGGCCGCACCACCCGCGGCGGCTCGACGTGCTTGGACGGGTCATGGCTGATCCGCCGCGTACGCATCGCGTACGACAGCGCCGACGACAGCACCCGGTGCACGAGATGAATCCGCGCTGCCGACAGCGGCCGAGAGGAGTGCGGGCCCCCGCCTCGTCACTCGGCGGTCGCCCGCATGGCCAGCAGCCGCCGCAACATCTCGCTCGGCTTCTCTCCCTCGGCCAGGTTGTTGATCTGCCCGAGCGCCTCATACAGGTCGTCCAGGTGGGTCTCCCGCAGCGCGGCGAGCCGCAGGTGCCCGATGCCGGGCACGGCGTACAGCTCGACGAATCTGCCGGCCAAGACGGCGTGGGCGCCCGCCCACGGTCCGCTCGATCCGTGTCCTCATCCTGCCGGTCAGGGGCCGCCCGTAGTTTCCAGCGAAAAAACAACGCTAAGCGGCGGGGCCGGGCCGGCGGGTGACGCACCAGGGGCAGATGGCCAGAACCGCGGGTGCTGGGACGGCGATCGTGCGGGCGCGGGGCCGTCGGCTGCAACAGGTCGAGCACAGGAAACGGCCCCCGAGGGAGGTTCCCCCGGAGGCCGGACTCGTCTTGCCTTGCGCCCTGCTCAGGCCGCCTGGATCCTGTTCGCGTCGGCCGACACCGCCGAGGCCAGGGGCGCGAGTGCCCTGCCCGCCTACCTCGAGGTGTTCCTGGCGCCCGGGGTGCTTGTGCTCGCCCTCGTCCGTTCCTTCGACCGAACCACCCGCACCTGGGCCGGGGGTCTGGCGATCGGCACCCTGCTGGGGGCGCTCGCCGTCGCCGTGGTGACGCTCGCGGTCACGGCCTGACCGGCCGGTACCGCACACTCAGCTCGGCCGTGGGGTCGCCGGCGCCGACCCGGTGGAGGTAGTGCGGCCGGCCACCGGGGAGGTCCAGCAGCCGGATGCCCTCGCCGAGCAGCACGGGCGCGATGTGCAGGTTGATCTCGTCGAGCAGCCCGCGTTCGAGAAGCTGGCCACCGATCGTCGGCGAATGCACCTCGACGTTCCTGCCGCCGGCCGCGGCCAGCGCGATCCGTACCGCCTCGGCCACGTCACAGTCCAGGAATGTGACGCCGTCGGCGGGCTTGGCGTCCTCCGGATGGTGGGTGAGCACAAAGATGGGTCCGCTCCAGGCGCCGCCGTAGACGATGCGGGGATCCGGGAAGTGGTCCCAGCCGCGCCGGCCGCCCAGGATCGCGCCGGTGGTCGCGACGTACTCCTCGATCAGGCCCGGCTGGGGCGAGATGCCGGTCATCATCCAGTCCATCTCGTGGTTCGGCCCGGCCACGAACCCGTCCAGGGACATGGTGAAGTGCCAGAGCACCTTGCCGTTCGCAGTCTGCGGTTCGATGTCGTTCACTGCTGTCTCCTCTGCCGGCTGATTGCCTCGTGCGGTATTGAGACGGCATCCACCGCGGAACCTCATCGGTCCGGGGTGGGTGGGAGGTTGAACGACGGGAACAGGGCCGGCTCGTGGAACGCGACGATCTCGGTTATCCGGCCGTCGCGGACCCGCAGCACGCCGATGCCGAACGGCTCGTACGCGTGCCCGCCCGGCGGACACCGGTAGGTCGCCGCGGCCAACTGGCCGTTGGCGCTCGCCGGCAGCATGCGCAGCGTTCCGATGTAGTCGGGTGAGCCGGCGTCCCAGCTCGCCGACAGCGCTGCCAGCACGCCGTCGCGGTCGGCGAACCACTCCGGGTACGGCGGCATCGTCGCCCGCACGTCCCGCGCCAGCAGCTCGGCGACCTCGGTCAGGTCGCCACGCTCCACCGCGGACATGTAGCGGCGCAGGATCCTGCGGTCCTCGTCGGTGGGCGGGGCTGACGGGGCCCAGTCCGACCGGCCGGGCGGCAGGTGGGTGCGCAGGGTGGCTCTGGCCCGCTGCAGTGCGCTGTTGACCGAGGCGACACTGCCGTCGAGGGCCTCGGCCGTCTGGCGGACCGGCCAGCCCAGCACGTCGCACAGGATCGTCGCGGCGCGCTGCCTCGGCGGCAGGTGCTGGATGGCGGCCAGGAACGCCAGCTCCAGGGTCTCCTTCGCGACCACCGCGGCCTCCGGGTCGTCGGCGCTCGGTGCCACCGGCTCCCACAGGTGGCCGGGGAACGGCTGCAACCACGGGCCGGCCGGCGAATCGGCCTGGTCGGGCAGCGTCCGGCGGCTCCGGCCGTCGAGGAAGTCCAGGCAGGCGTTGGTGGCGATCCGGTACAACCAGGCGCGCAGTGAGGAACGGCCCTCGAAGCCGTCCCGGCCGCGCCACGCCCGCAGGAACACCTCCTGGACCAGGTCCTCCGCCTCGTCGAACGACCCGAGCATCCGGTAGCAGTGCACCCGCAGCTCACCCCGGTGCCGCTCGGCACGTTCGGCGAAGTCGGTCACCGGGCGGCCCCGCAGCCGCATCATCTCTTCCTCGGAGAACACATCCCGAGTCGCCACGAACCCACCACCCAGCCATCGACCGTCACCAAACGGACGATAGGGTACGGGGCGGCCAAACCAAGATCAATTCCTGGATCCTTAGCGTTGTTTTTCGCTGGAAACTACGGCACCGACTATCCGGATGACACGGAAGAACCCATATAGGGACATTGGAGAATCCAAGGCGAATTGGCCCGGTTGGGCGACATCATCGCGGCCTCAACGGTGTGGGCGATCCCGCGCCGGCATGACTGCGCACCCCGGACGGTGCAGGCCCGCAACCTGGTGATGGCCGAAGACCCGTCGTCACAAGCGTGATCAGCGAATACCACCACGCCGCTTGACCACAGCTCAGGACAGCGCCTGCCCGCGCGCGCAGTCTTCTGGGACGCCGGCCGCTTCGACGGCTCGGCGTTCGATGAGGCAGCTCATCGACGGGCTTCGCCGGCGGGTTCGTGGCGGGGCGCCAGAATCGGCCTGCCCGCTGCTGGCTATCCTGTGGCACGTCGAGCCAGGCAGGGCTCCCCACCACGAGCTCACCGGAAGGCGACGACCGTGACAGCCTCCCAGCGCCGGAGCACATGGCCGGCGACGACGGTGGTGGCGCACGTGGTCCTGGCTCTCCTGACGGTGATCATCCTGGCGGGCGTCTGGCACCTCGGCGCGGACCTGTGGCAGATCCTCGCCGCGGCGGGTGCTGCCGTCCTGCTCCATGTGGGAGCGGTGGTGGCCCATCGACGGCCGTGGGTGGGGTACGTGATCGGCGCGCTGGCAATGCTCGTCCTGGTGACGATGCCCTTCCTGGGTTGGTCACCGAACATGCTGCCCTCGGCTGTGTGCTTCCCCCTGACGTTGTGGCGGCTGACCAGCCTGGTCTCGGTCAGGTCCTCGGTGGTTGCGTTGGCCGTCGCCGCGCTCGGGATCGTCCTCACCGAGCTGGTGGCGTGGGCCCGGCTGCCCCCTGACATCCCTGGGTGGGCCCGCCTGGTCGAGGGCGGGCTGCTGATGCTCGTGGTCGGCGGTGTGTGGCTTGCGGCCCTGCTGGTACGTCGCAGGCACGAGGCCGGCCGACGAGCCGAGAGCGAACGACTGGCCGCGGCGGTCGCGGACGAACGGGCCGGCATCCGCCGCGACCTGCACGATGTGATCGCCCACACGGTCACCGTCATGGTCGCGCGGATCGAGGCCGCGGCGGTGACGACGGCGGATCCGGCGACCCGCCGCGAACTCGGCGACATCGCCGAGGCCGGCCGGGACGCCCACCAAGGTCTGCGAGCGATGCTGGCCACCTTGGGCCCGGCCACCGTGGCGCCGCGCGCCGATTCCCGGCCCAGACAGCTCCCGATCTCGCTCGATGCCCTCCCTGACCTCGTGGCCTCGGCGGCGAGCCCGCTCCATGCGGTGACGTTCGCGGAGGTGGGTGAGCGACGGCCGCTGAGCCTGAGTGCCGAGGTCGCGGCGGTCCGGACCGTGCAGGAGGGCATCACCAACGCGCTGCGCCACCTCGAACCACCGGTCGAGGTGACCGTTCGCCTGCACTGGACCCCGGCCGAGGCGGTGGTGGAGGTGCGCGACGATGGCGGCAAGGCGCTTCGCGACGTCGGCAGCCAGGGGACCGGCTTGATGGGGATCGAGGAACGTGTGCGTACCGCAGGCGGCACCCTGTCGATCGACGACGGGGACGAGGGGTGGGTGCTGCGGGCGCGGCTCCCCACGAAGGAGGGGAATGACCGAACGAAGTGAGGGAATCAGCAAGCACAACACCTTGGTCATGAGGCCGACGAAGGAGGTCTCGTGACCGGGATCCGTGTCATGCTCGTCGATGATCAGGAGTTGCTGCGGGCCTCGCTCCGTACGGTGCTGTCGGCCGACGAACGCATCGAGGTCACCCACGACGTCGCGAACGGCAGCGACGCGATCGAGGTCGTCCGGCGGCACCGCCTGGAGGTGGTACTGATGGACATCCGCATGCCGCGCATGGACGGGGTCGCCGCCACGGCGGAGATCGTCAGGATCGCACCGGCGACCCGGGTGCTCATGCTGACGACGTTCGATGATGACGAACTGGTCGTGGCCGCCATCCGGGCCGGCGCGAGCGGCTACCTGACCAAGGACGTCCGGCCCGCAGCCCTGGCCCAGGCCGTGTGTGATGTCGCCTCCGGGACGTCGGCGCTGGCCCCGGGGGTGGCCGCGACGATCCTCGATCTCGTACGGCAGGTGCCGATGCGGAGGACGGCAGCCCTGGACGGCCTCACCCCACGCGAGGTCGAGATCTTCGGCCTGCTCGCCCGCGGCAGGTCCAACGGCGAGATCTGCGCGGAACTGGTGCTGAGCGAGAACACGGTGAAGTCGCACGTCCGGGCCGTCCTGCAGAAACTGAACCTGCGCGACCGCGTGCACGCGGTGATCCACGCGTATGAGAACGGGCTTGTGGGTCGCAACGATCTGCCTGACTGAGATTCCATCCTGCCGGGTGGTGCCGTCTCACCTCTTCGGGTGATGTCGGCCGGTGACGCCCGGCCTAGGTTCGACGTCGTGCATTTCCTACATCTGCGCTTTTCGCGTGTGACCTCCCTCATCGTCCTCGGCGGTGTGCTCGTCGCCCTGTTGCTCGGCTGGACGGCGCCGGCCCATGCCACCGGCGAACGGCTGGTCGACGACTACCGCTCCGTCTACGGCACGCCGGGTGTCGCGGCGGCCGTGATCGACGGGTCGTCGGTCGAGACGATCGTCCGCGGCCGGGACGGGGACGGCGACGCGGTGACGGCGCGGACTCGGTTCCGGATCGCGTCGATGAGCAAGTCGATGACGGCGGCGGCGATCATGCTGCTGGTCGACCGTGACCGCGTCTCCCTGGACGACCCGGTCGTCAAGGTCCTGCCCGACTTCAGGATGGCCGATCCGCGCTTCACCGGGATCACCGTGCGCCAGGTCCTCAGCCATACCTCGGGGCTGTCGAACAGCACGAACAACGAGTACGTGTTCCCGCCTCCGCGCAGCGCGCAGGAAATCGTGGCCGGGCTGGCCGACAAGACCCTGGCCGCCGATCCGGGCACCCGCTCGGAGTACCACAACACCAACTACTCGATCGCGGCGAGGATCGTCGAAGTGGTGTCGGGGAAGTCCTTCGACGCCTTCCTCCACACCGAGCTGTTCACGCCGCTGGGCATGACCGGCACCAGCTCGACGCTGGGGTGTTCCGATCGTGCCGAGGGCCTGCCGTCCGGGTACGAGGTCGTTCTCGGGGTTGCCGTCGCGGCACCGGAGATGCCGGGGATCTGCGTCGGCAACGGCGGGGTGATCTCGACCCTGGACGACATGGTGCGGTGGCTGCGGTTCAACCAGGGAACCTTCGGGGCGGACCTGCTGAGTGCCGGCTCCCTGGCCGAGTTGCACACCGTCCAGCCGAAGGCCGGCGACTACGCCCTCGGCTGGCAGTCCCGCCCCGTCGCGGCAGACGCCCCGCCGTCGGTGATCGGCCACGGCGGAACACTGGCGACGTGGACCGGGGACATGGTCTTCTCGCCCAAGACCGGTGTGGCCGCCCTCGTCCTCACCAACAGCGGCGGCGATCCCAGCCTGCTCTCGACCAACCTTCTCGCCGAACGGATCGGAGCCCCGGCAACGCCGATGAGCAACCCGCTCACCGTCGTGAACGCGGTCCTGCTCGGGCTCACGGTGGGGATGGCCGCACTGCTGGTCACCGCGGTCGTCCGAGCGCGCCGCTGGGCCTCGCGGCGCCGCGCGGCGCGCCGGCCGAGGCTGGTTCTGCGGCTCGTGCCCCTTGCCCTGGTGACGGTGCTGGGCGCGGTGCTGCCGACGCTGATCTGGGGGGCGTTCAGCTTCCAGTACTGGATCGTCACCGCCTGGCTGCTGCCGCTGCTGGCGCTTTTCTGCCTCATCTGCTGCGTGCTCGGGGCGGTCGCACTCGGCCGCCGCCTCTGGTGCTTCCGCCGCGCCGGTCAGGCGACCTTCGCACCGGTACGGCCGGCCACGGCGGACAGCTGACCTGGGCGGGAACCTGGCCGGAGCCGCCATCGCCACCCCCGAGGAGACGCCGTGACCTGGTTTCATCGGCACCGCATGCAGGCCGTGGACGTCAGACACGACACTTACACCATCGGCGGCGGCCAGGTCACCCTGATCTTGCGCCGACGCCAATGCGGTAAACACGACACCGAGGCCATCACAGGCCACTGGCCAGCCGAACGGTTCCTGCCCGTGAAGGAGGTCTGACCGTTGACCGCCGCCCGCGAGGTGGCAGGCTGGCAGCCAGACCCCCGGGAGGACATGTGAGCTGGACCAAGCACTCCACCCCCGAGTTCCAGGCCATCGCTGACACGTTGACGATACTTGAACGTCTCACCGTCACCTCCGACCTGCCCGACCAGCCGGACATGAAGCGGGTCAACCAATGGATGGTGGAGGCATACGCCAAGTGCTGGATGCAGGAGTGGCTGAAGCCATGAGTAAAGCTCTGTGGATCGTCGACCTCGACGGCACCCTAGCCCTCCGAGGAGACCGGAACCCCTACGACTGGCACCGGGTAGGGGAGGACACACCAAACCCGCCCGTCGTCGCTGTCGTTCAAGCGCTGATCCTCGCCGGACATCCGATCGCCTACGTGTCCGGACGCAAGGAACAGTGCCGCCGCCAAACGGAGATGTGGCTGGCCGCCAACGTCGGCCATCTCGACGACGCCGAGGGCCTGTGGATGCGCGACGACCACGACAACCGGCCCGATGTGAAGGTGAAACGCGACATCTACCAGCGGAACTTCACCCTCAGAAAGATCGCTGGGGTCATTGACGACCGCGCGGGCGTGGTCAAGATGTGGCGTTCACTGGGCCTGACTGTCCTGCAAGTCGCCGAAGGAAACTACTGATGAGCGCCCGCGGCATCACCGAGGAGGACCGTTGAGCAAGGACATGCTGTCCTTGCTCCGCCGTGAGGTGGAGGCGAGACTCGCCACGGCCCGCGCCGCAGCGGACAAACCTTTCCAGGAGCCGGGAATGACGTTGTTCATCACAACCAAAGCCGGCGACTACTACCACCTGACCGAGTGTCCAGGGTTCCAGGCAGGTCGCCACGGCAGCGAACAGGCCGGATACACGCTCCACGACATCCTGGAAACGAGCGAGGCGGACGCCCGCGCAGCAGGCAAAAAGCCATGCAAGCAGTGCGTAGCCGACCGGTCGTGAGGAAAGCCCGAGAACTAGATATGCCAGTAGACCCACTGGGGTCTACCTGGAATCGAACCAGGATAGAAGGAAGCCCTCGAATGGCCTCACGACCGGAACACGAGGAAAGCGGGAAGGCTGGATACTTTTCCAAAAAAGGTGAGAAGGAAGCCCTCCCATGGCCTCGCGATCTCCACGCTATCAGGCGGGGATCAGCTCGTGCAGCGTCCCAGGCGTGTACACCCGCGCGCCCTTCGGTAGATCGGCCGGCGCCTGCAAGCCGATGTAGGTGGCGTGCTCACCCGACGAGCCCTTCTGCCGCAGCAGGTCGGCCAGGTATCGGACCCGCAGGTGGTCGCGTTCGACGATTGAGCGCACCAGGAGAGAGGCCGTGACGCGGTTACCTTCCACCTGGTTGAAGCCGGGGTGGCCCTTCAGGTAGAGGTGCAGCCACTTCGCCCGCCAGGCGCCGTCGTCACCGCGCAGGAAGACAAGTGGGAGGGCGACGCGGCCTGCGCCACGCAGGTCGGACTTCATCCGTACCGTGCGCGGCTCGAACGGCAGGCCCTCCTGCTCGGCGTCCCTGCTCATGAAGCCGAAGAACGCCTCGGCGGCTTCGTCGAACGCTTCGCCACTGTAGATGTTCACCTGCGGAATGATGATCGACCGGGTCGCCTGGGCAAGGCGGATGTTGATGAACTCGCTCGCACCGTCAGCGGCGTCGGTGAGGTCGCCGGAGTATTCAGCGAAGCCGTTGCGGTAGCTCGTCCACGAGATGTGCTCAGGATTGCCGTAGGAGGCGTCCAACATCAGGGCCGACAGGTCGTAGTCGGTGCGCCGCTCGGCCTGCCGCCAGTAGACGAAGAACCGCAGCAGCTCCCCGTCCACCGCCGACAGCGAGCCGCGCGGCAGCATGCCAAGCCCGGGCGCGACGGCCTTGCCGGACAGCGGCAGGGCGACGTCGAGCACCTCGGGATCGACGATCAGCTCGCCGAGGTCGGGAAGCCGCCGGGTGATCTCCTCGTCCAGGATGGCCGCCGCCCGCGACACGACGCTCTCCTCGATCGGGGGGCGGGCATCGGCCGTCGCCCATGCCCGGCCGTGCCGGTTGGCGAAGACACGCCCGGCGGCCGGCGCGAGCCGGTTCTGCAGGTGCTCGCGCAACGACAGCAGCACCCGGCCGGAGGCGACCGCCGCGGCCTTCTCCGCGGCGTCCAGCACAGCCGAGGCTGAAGAGCCGGTTCGCAGCAGGTGATCGAGGCGGCGCAGCAGCGCGCCGGGTGCCTTCCCCAGCAGCTCGACCGCGTCGCCGGTACGGCCGGCCGACAGGGCCGCCTCGACGCGGCTGTCGAAGCTGCGCGCCGGACGGACGCCGCGGGCGACCTCGAAGACCTGGACGGCGCGCGGAAGGTGCGGGTACTCGTGCGGGTGCAGGCGCTCGCCGAGCCGCTTCCACTGCTCCTGGTAGCGGGGCACGTCGCCGAGCTTGGCCGGCGTCGCGACCGCGTCCAGGGCCTGCAGGAGAGCGCGGCGCTCGGCCCGGCGGAACGAGCGGAAGCGCGTCCGCTCGGACAGCGTGACGTCACCGCCGGAGCAGCCGCAGGCGAGCCGGAGCACGTCGGTCACCGTGTCCACGAGCAGCGGGCGCCCCGCGGCCAGGCGCACCTCGTTGACGATGGCGCGGTTCTCGCGCACCGGGATGCGTTCGGGCTCGTCGGCGCAGAACGCGGCCAGTGTGCGGAGCGCTGTCAGGTCCTCGGCGGACAGCGGCACTTCCGAGCCCGCCAGCGAGAAGTACAGCTCGCGCGCCTCCGACTCCAGACTTCCGCCCAACTCCAGCATGGTCACCCGGTCACCGGCCAGCGGAATCAGCTCGGCGTGAGCGGCCAGCAGGTCGGCGTAGGCGTGCTGGTAGTGGCCGTAGCCGGGCAACGCGAGCAGGTTGAGCGTCACCGGCTGGACGCGCGTGACGGCGACCGGGTCGAGCAGCACCTCCCGCAGGAGCCCGACCCAGAACTCGATGGTGTCGGGGACGTTCTTGGGGAAGTTGAGGAAGTACGCGTTGTGCTGCACGTGGTCACCGACCAGGTGGCGGACGGCCGCCAGGACCCGCACGCCGAGATCGACCACGCTTTCGCCACGCAGCCTCGCCAGACGGTCGAGCAGGGCCGCCGAGCACTTGAAGCCGACGCTCAACAGCGCGGCGTCGAGCTGGCGGGCGGCCACCTCTCCCCAGCCCGGGTGGGAACCGGCGGGAGCGTCGCCGATGGGGACGCACAGCCGCCGGGCAATGACGAGGCTTTCCAGAGTGTCCACGAATGCACCTTATAGCCGAGACGCGTCTATGTTCTGCGGGTTTTCTGGGCCTGCACAATCAACCATCCGGTCTCGGCTAAAGGCGGGCAATTCAATAACGCATCCCTGGAATGACCTCTGGTGTCTGAACGCTGAAACGCGAAAGGCGGCCTCCCGCTCACGGGTCAGCTTCATACGCCCCTGAGGTGACCGGATCTTGCGGATCTCGAAGTCCATCGCACTCCCCGAGCCGGGGTGTTGCGACGACCGCTAGAAGGAAAGCTCGGTGCCGGGGATCTCGCGTGTCCAGCTACTTCACGCGCCACTCCAGGGCATTATGGAGGCAGAGGGCCGCACCCCTACCGTCAGACCGTGCGCGAGATTGATCATGATGCCGAGACGCCCGTGTACCGCCAGGTCGCTGACGCCATCCGGCGGGACATCCAGACCGGCCAGTTCCGGCCGCACCGCCCCCTACCCTCTGAGATTCACCTGCAGCAGCGTTTCGGAGTGGCCCGCGACACGGTCCGAAAAGCGATCAGCCACCTCACCTCGCTCGGCCTGGTACGCACGGTTCCCGGCCGTGGAACCTACGTTCGGGCGCCGGAGGTCACCGTGATCGCTCCGGAGCCGGGCATGCGCATCACCGCCCGGATGCCGACCGAGGTCGAATGCGAGGAGCTGGTGCCCGTCCTGGTCGTCGAGCGCGGTGACCAAGTCGAGGTGCTGCCCGCGGACTCCTCCGAGATCCGCGTCCAGTAGCCGGCCCTCGTACGCATCCCGTGACGTGACGACATTCCGCGCGTACTGTCCGAGCATGCCCCCCCGCTGAAGGCCCAGCAGACAAGGCAACCCCGCCGGACGCCCCCATCCCGTCAAGACTTTCTGACGCCCCCCGGCGCACGACCAGGACCTTCCGCAACCACCGCCGTCAAATTGAACGATCCAGAACAGCGTAAAATCGATCTTTTAATCCATAGGTTCCGGGTTCGAGTCCCAGGCGCCCTACCATCTGACCTGCAGTCGTGGTCTTCGAGGCGATGAACAGGATCACTCGTCGTACGCCTGCCGCCAGGGCGGTAAAGGCATGCGAATATGGACTCCGGCGGGATGTGTGATCGCGGCGGGCTGCACTAGATTGCCTGCCATGTCGCTTGCCAGCATTCCCAGTCCCTCCGAAGGGGTCTGGTATTTGGGGCCGTTGCCCATCCGTGGTTACACGATCTGCATCATTCTCGGTGTCGTGGTGGCCGTCGTCGTCGCCGAGCACCGCTGGCGGAATCGCGGTGGGACGCCGGGAACCATGCTGGACCTGGCGACGTGGGGGGTCCCGTTCGGCATCGTGGGTGCGCGGCTGTACCACGTCATCACCGACTGGCAGCTGTACTTCGGGCCTGATGCCCCCTACCGGCCGATCGACGCGATCCTGATCTGGAGCGACTCCGGACCGGGCTGGCGCGGCCTGGGTGTCTGGGGCGCCGTCGCCCTGGGTGGGGTGGGCGTGTGGATCGCTTGCCGCCGCCGGGGCATCGCCTTGAGCGCGGTCGCCGACACCGTGGCCCCGGCCGTCGCCATCGGCCAGGCCATCGGCCGATGGTGCAACTATTTCAACCAGGAGCTGTTCGGCGGCCCGACCGACCTGCCCTGGGGGTTGGAGATCGATGCGGGCCGTCCGGGGACCGTGCCGGGCGTCACCACCTATCACCCCACGTTCCTCTACGAGTCGCTGTGGAGCCTGGGCCTGGCGCTGGCACTGATCTGGATCGGCGGTCGCTTCGCGCTGCGGCACGGCCGGCTCTTCGCCTTGTATGTGGCGGGCTATACCGCGGGCCGGTTCTGGATCGAGGGCCTGCGCGTCGACCCGGCCAACGAGATCCTCGGGATGCGGCTGAACCAGTGGACGTCGATCGCTCTGTTCCTGGGCGCGATGGCCTATGTCTACCTGACCCGAAACAAGAGGTCCAAGGAGTCTCTGGGCGATGAACGGGTTCCCGCCGAGGTGAAGTGACCCCACGCGATGGCGCCACCTGGATACGGCGGGCCTTGCCGTCACTGAGGCTTTTTCATCCTGATGGCCTGGTACGGGAGAAGCGGGCCAAGCCCGCGTTCCCGATCCACTTGCAGTCGCCGGCCGTGGCGGAGGTAAGGGCGACGTGCCAGGCCGGCGCGCAGACGCCTGGGGCAGAGGCCTGCGCGGTGCCGGTTCCGGTGACGGGGAGCGTGGACGCTGCGGGCAGGACGGCGCCGTTTTTCCCGACACCCACGAGATCGACCTGTGACGCCCAGATGAGCTTCGGGCACGGCCCGCACCTCCGCCCAGGCCGTTGCTCGCTCGTAACCGGCCTTCCAGCCGGCGCGCCGGTTCCCGGGCCTGGAATTCGCCGTCTCCCCCCATGGTTCGGTGGTGAACCGGTGCGGCCCCGGCCGAGCACCGGAACCGGCCGTACGCAAAAAAGTTGGGCCTCCAGGTCTTCTGACCGGTGGGACGAGATGGGCGGCTAACGGCACCACCGGCCGGACCACCCGCACCCTCCGGTGTCGGACCGGTTTCTCCCCGGAGAGGTGGCCCGAACGGGGACGCGTGTTCGATACATAGAGGATGCCCCTTCTCTTCGCGGCGCAGGCCGGACAGCTGCGGGAGTGCCCCGAACTCCAACGGCTGTCCGGATGTCGTCCCAAGTTGAACCGGCTCTCTCCAGGTAGTCGTATGAGTGCGCACAGCAACGGAGAGGTGGCCCGCGACAGGCGGGCCACCCTCGCCCAAAGGAGAAGACCGCGATGAACCGCACCACGATCGCCGCTGGGCTGATCACTCTCGGCGCCGTCCTGGCCGCGCCCGCGCTAGCCGCCGGTCCGGCTCACGCGACGGCCTCCCCCTCCGACCCGTGGGACGGACTCGGGATCGGACTCGGGAACGGAATCGGGACCGGGATGCTCCTCGACTACGGCAACATCGGCATCCTCTAGGAGTAACCGCACAGGTCTGGAAATGCCGGCGGCCTCGTTCCCCTCCAGAACGAGGCCGTCACCGCGGGACGGCACCGCCGCCCGGTCGCCCGTCCACGGCGTCCTCGCCGGCGGCCGACGGCGGAGCGTCCGGCGACGGAGGGCGCGATGGCCGCATCCATGCGATTCCCAAGCCGACAGCGCGGGTTCGATTCCCGTCCCCCGCTCGCAGCACATCCCAACCCGGGCCTCGATCCCCCCTCTGCGGGAAGCGGGCCCGCCCCGAGCCCGCCACACGGTCAGAACCCCGCGCGGCGGGACATCCTCAGGGCGCACAGGCAGGCGAGGTGCGCGGCGCGAGACCGCTGCCTTCCACGCTGCGGTACGGGAGGTGGTCAGATGTCCGAGCGAATCACCTGGACCACACACCACTTTCTCCCAGGCCGACCCGAAGGACCCGCAACGGGAAGACTCGACTCCCGTCACCTACTCCAACCATTAAGGCCCAGGTCAGAGGCCAAATCCTCACCCAATCCTTGATCGTTCTGGCGGAGCTTGTCGATCCTCCGTCGCGAGCGTTCTCACAGGCGGCACATACTGGAGAGGATGAAGCCAGCCAACGGCGTACCCCGTCGTCACCTGCCCACAAGTCCCTTCAAACCCCCGCCCCCGGCCCCGCCTGTCGAGCGGTTCAGCGTGAACGACCGGGTGACCCATGATCGATATGGTCTTGGCATCGTCACCGGCGTAGAAGACGAGATCGCCGTGGTCGTCGATTTCGGATCGCGACAGGAACGCGTCACGGCACCGTTCAAGAAGCTGTACAAACTCTGAGCCCACTGCGCCGCCGGGGAAGCACACAGCACGCGCTTTTCAGCACGTACGACGATGCGCGACTCGTAACTCGGTCAGATAGCGCTTGCTGATCCGGCCACCGTGACGCTCGTCGATCAGAGACCCGATACAGCTAAGGAGATCAGCCCGCGCTCCACTCTCCAGCGCTCGATGACCGGAGTAGGTGCGCAGCACGTCCAGATACCGCGCGGTCGAGTAGGACAGTTCCCGTTCGTAGCGGCGGAAGACGGCCGGCCCGAACCGTGCCGACCGGTCCAGCTCCGCGCTGTCCGCGGGGATCTCCGCTGAGGTGCGCAGGCGCAGCCCCGGCGGGGTCGACGGGTCGAAGCGCTCATAACAGTCCTGCACCTCACGGAAGAAGTCCTGGCTGCCACCGGCGACATGATGCGTGCTGATCGTGGCCAGCGCACCCCCGACGCGCAGGGCGTCGGCCGCCTTCTCCACCCGCACCGCCGGGTCGATCCAGTGAAACGCCGTCGCCGAGACCACGACGTCGAACGGCTGTCGCGGCAGCGGCCAATCCTCGAATGCCGAGTTCTCGACGGCGACCAGCGGGAAACGCGCCAGATTGCGGCTGGCGACGGCGGCCATCGACGCACCGAGCTCCACCGCGATGATCTGACTTCCCCGCTCGGCCAGCGGCACGGTGGCCTGCCCCGTGCCACAACCGATCTCCAACACCCGGCATCCCGCACGGGCCCCGGCCAGATCGGCCAGATCGTCGAACAGCTCGGCCGGATAGCCCGGACGAGCCCGGTCGTACAGTTCGGCGTCCTCGGTGAAGGTCTCGCGCAACCTTTCCCGATCGCTCTTGGCCATGCTCGAAGGTTAATCCGCCCCCCGCAGATCAGCATCTGATTCCAAGAGCAAGCCGGTGATCAGGCCGCTTCATCCAGCGTGTTCGTTCGTATGCCCGCACCGGGCGGACAAGCCTGAGTGCCTGGCCCCGGAACCGGGACACCGCCGTCTGCCGATCGTCGATCTCTCCGCGCGGTCGAAGGCGGGACCTGCCGGCAGGGTGATCTCTCACGGCAGGGGTCGACGCGATCCATACCGGTTTGGGTCCGGCGCGTAACGGAAGGCTGTTACGTACGGTTCCGGCAGGCGATCTGACCTGAGAGATCGTCCTGAGACGGTCCGGACCGCGTAAACGCAGTCGAAATTCCTTTCCGCGACACGCTCGTCGGCCATGGACAGTCCCCCACATGCCGACGCCGATCACCCAAGGTAAGAACATGGAAGCGAAAGGTAGCCGCGGGGTGATCTCGTCTCTGGAAGCGACACCCGGCGAACCCCGCCAGGTTGTGTTGCTGGTCGGGCAACTCCAGGTCGGCGGCACCGAAAAACAGATCTTCCTTCTGGCCACGGGACTGATCCGCAGCGGTGTGGCGGTCGACGTGGTGACGTTGCACTCGGACGGGCCCTACCGTGACGCGCTCGAACGCGAGGGCATCACCGTGCACAACGCCAGATTCACCGGGCTGTCGACGGGGCCCATGGCATTTCCTCGCAACCTGCTCGCGGCGGCACGCCTCATCAGGCTGATACGGCGGCTCAGACCTGACGTGCTGCACGCCTTTCTGTACCACGCCTATGTGGTCGGCGCGCCGATCGCCTGGCTTGCCCGGGTGCCTGTCGTGGTGGCGGGGCGGCGCAGCCTGAGTGTCTTCAAGCGGGTCCGGTACGGGAGTTACACGTTGGAACGCGTCGCCACCCGGCTGACCCGGCACGTGGTGGCCAACGCCGTGGCCGTGGCGGAGGATGCCAGAAGGGTGGAAAAACTCCCACCCGAGAAGCTCAGCGTGATCTACAACGGCCTGCCCGAGTCGGCCTTCCTGCCCGCCACACCGGCTCAGATCATCACTGACCTGCCAATCGTGTGCAGTGTGGCCAACCTGAAGACGCACAAGGGGCACCGTTTCCTCATCGAGGCCGTCGCGCTGCTGGCCGCCCGGGGTATGCCGTGCACCCTGGTGCTCGCGGGCGAAGGGCCCGAGCGCGATGTCCTGCTGCGGCAGGCGGAGAGCTCCGGCGTGGACCTGCGCCTGCTGGGCCTTCGCCGGGACGTCGAGGCCCTGATGCGCCGGGCGTCGGTGATGGTGCTCGCCTCGCTCCACGAGGGGATGAGCAACGCCGTCATGGAGGCGATGGCGGCGGGCAAGCCGATCGTCGCCACCGCGGTGGGCGGGACCTGCGAACTGCTGAGCGGGCGCGGCCTGCTGGTCCCCCCGGCGGACCCTCGGGCACTGGCCGACGCCTTGGAGCGCGTGTTACGTGACCCCCGCCTGGGCGCGTCCCTTGGCTCCGCCGCGCGCGCCTGGGCGCTGGACAACCTCAACCTGGATTCCATGATCGACCAGCACCTGGTTCTGTACCGACGGCTTCTGGAGGAGCGATGTGCGGAATAGCGGGTGCCGTCTGCTCCAGCGGGGTGGATCCGGAGACGGTCCGCGGCATGTGTGGGACGATCACGCACCGCGGTCCTGACGGGAGTGGCCTGCATGTGGAGCCCTCGGCCGTGCTCGGGATGCGTCGCCTGGCCGTCGTCGATGTGGCCGGTGGTGACCAGCCCGTCTACAGCGAGGACGGCACGATCGTCGCGGTGTTCAACGGTGAGATCTACAACTTCGCCGAGCTGCGCGCCGAACTGCTGGACAGAGGACACCGCCTGGCCGCGAGCGGCGACTCCGAGTGCCTGGTTCACCTGTACGAGGAACACGGGGACGCCTTCGTACATCGTCTGCGCGGCATGTTCGCCTTCGCCCTGTGGGATGGGCGCAGGCGCAGGCTGCTGCTGGCCCGCGACCGGGTGGGCAAGAAGCCGCTCTACTGGGGGATGCGGTCCGGCTCGCTGCGTTTCGCCTCCGAGCTGAAGGCCCTGATCGACGACCCGCGGTGGCGCGGCGAGGTCGACCCGGTCGCCCTCCACCACTACCTGACGTTCCAGTACGTTCCGGCTCCCTGGTCGATCTTCGAGGGCATCGGCAAGCTCCCGCCGGGCTCGACTCTGGTGTGGCAGGACGGCCAGGTGCGCGTCGACCGCTACTGGCGGCTGGATGCCACTCCCCGCCTGGGTCCCGTCGTGGAGGCCGAGGAGGCCGAGCGGCTGCGTGAGCTGCTGCTGGAGGCCACCCGGCTGCGGATGATCGGTGAACGCCCGATCGGTGCCTTCCTGTCGGGGGGAGTCGACTCCTCCGCGGTCGTCGCGGCGATGGCACGGCAGTCACCACAGCCGGTCCGCACGTTCTGCGTCGGCTTCGAGGAAACCGGTTTCGACGAGCGGGAGCACGCCAGAGAGGTCGCCGCCCGCTACGGCACCGACCACTCGGAGCTGCTCCTCTCCGCCTCCCCGCTGGATGTGCTGTCCACCCTGGCCTGGCACTTCGACGAGCCGTTCGCCGACTCCTCGGCGATTCCCACCTTCCTGGTGGCCAAGATGAGCAGCCGGGAGGTGACGGTGGTGCTCAACGGGGACGGTGCGGACGAGATCTTCGGCGGCTACCGCCGCTACGCGCTGTTGCAGCGGGCCTCCCGGCTGCGGGTGCCGCCGGCGGCCGCACCGTTGCTGGACGCGGCGGGCAGGAGCCTGCGGTCCCTGTCGCGTCGGGGGTCGCTGCTCCGCAGGGTGGGGTGGGGCCTGGAGCTGGCGGGGCTGCCGACCGCCGACAGGTACACGCGTCTGATGTCCTACTTCACCGAGAGACAGAAACGGGAGATCTACACTCCGTGGCAATGCGGCCGGGTAGCGGGCGTCCGCAGCGGAGCCATCATCGAGCGGGCCTTCGAGGAGTCGTTCGCCGGCTGCGATCTCACCCGGATCATGGACATCGACGTCAACACCTACCTGCCCGGCGACCTGTTGGTGAAGGTCGACATCAGCACGATGGCCAACTCGCTGGAGGCGCGCTCCCCCTTCCTGGACCATGTCCTGATGGAGTGGGCCGCAGGCCTGCCCGGCGAGTTGAAGATCCGCGGGGGGACGTCGAAGTACCTCCTCAAGCGCGCTCTGGCGGACTGGCTGCCCGCGCATCTGCTGCAGCGCCAGAAGATGGGGTTCGGGGTGCCGCTGGCCTCCTGGCTCAGGACCGGGCTGCGCCCCCTGGCACACGATCTGCTCACCGACGCCACCGCCCGTAACCGGGGGATCTTCGATCCACGGGCCGTCGCCCGCCTGCTCTCCGAGCACGCCCGCGGGCGAGACCACTCCAACCGCATCTGGACTTTGATGCAGTTCGAGCTCTGGCATCGAACCCACCTGCCCGCACAACCGGCCGTGCGACCAGTGGTGGACGGTCAGCGGCGACTGCGGTCCATGTGAACGCCCCGGCACTCCCCTCGGCCGCGCCCGAGCGCCACCGAGACGCGATCGCCACTCGCCTGGCCCACCTTCTCCTGACCCGCCTGGCGCTCGTCGTGGCCGGTGGCCTCACCAGCATCATCGTGGCCCGCGCCCTGGGGCCGGGCGACCGCGGCGCCTACTGGGTGATCATCACCATTGCGACCACGGCGACAGCCGTGGGAAACCTGTCGGTGGAGAAGTCCCAGACGGCCCTGTGGGCACAGGAGGGCAACCGGCCTGCGATCACGGCGAACGCCCTGTGGCTGGGACTTGCCGTAGGCGTGACGGCCGCGGGAGCCGCCTTCGCCGCCGTGCTGCATACCGGCGCCGGAATGGAGCACGCGGCGGATCGATCCATGCTGATCTGGGGACTGGCCGCGGTGCCCGTCATGATGGCGGTCGTCTACCTCAACAACGTGTACGTTCTGCACGGCCGTACCGGGGTCGTCAATCGGGGTTCGCTGGCCGGCGCCGCCTTCCAGTGCTCCGCGCTGGCGGCCCTGGGGTTGCTCGGGCGACTCACCGTCGAGTGGGTGCTGATCATATGGGCCGTCTCCGCCGCGGTGCACCTCCTGTTGCTCCTGCCGTCCCTGCCCGTACGCCGGCCGCGCGAATGGCGGCTGGCCGCCCGCACGCTGTCGTGCGGGTTGCGCTACCACCTTGGCTCCGTCTGTCACTTTCTGCTGCTGCGGCTCGACGTCCTGATCCTGAACGCCATGAGCACGCCGGCGGCGGTGGGGATCTACTCCATGGCGGTGACGCCGGCCGAGCTGCTGCGGGCCATGACCGACGCGGTGGTTCAGATCGCCCTGCCCCGGCAGATGGAGTCGAGCCAGGAGACGGCTGCGACGTACACGGCACGGACGATCCGGATCACCGTGCTCCTCGCCGTCCTGTCGATCATCCTTTTCTGCCTGGCGGGACCGTTTCTGGTCATCGCGGCCGCCGGCCAGGCTTTCGCGGGGTGCGCCGTGCCGATGCTGGTGCTCGCACCGGGCGTCGCGGCCGCCGCGGCGGCGCGCCCGGCCGCGGCCTATCTGCTCCGGCTCAACCTGCCGTTGCTCACCTCGCTGATGTACGGCGCGGCACTGCTGACGAACCTCGCCCTGAACGTCCTGCTGATCCCCGGGATGGGCGTCACGGGGTGTGCGCTGGCCTCCACGGTCGCCTATACCGCGCTCGCCGCCGCCCAGACAGGCTGGTTCGTGCGCTCAACGGGAGTGCCCCTGCGGTGCTTGGTCCCGGGTGCCGCTGAGATACGCGAGATCGTCCATCGAATCCGCAAGCTCCTGCACGGCGGCTGACCCACCCGGCCGCCGGAGCAGATACTGGTTGCAGCCGAGTCCGCCCCCGCATGTCCTGAGCCGCAGGAGGCTGAGATCGTGCGTACGTGCGCGGGCGAGGACCTGCTCGGGCTTGGAGACCTCGAACGGGTAGCCGCCCACCCAGTCGAGCATGTCGTGCCAGCGCGACATGCCCCGCGGCCGGGCGGCCGCGGGACGGGGCCGCCCGGCGAGCAGCCGCCCGATTTGGAACAGGGGCCAGGCCCGGTGGATATAGGCCGAGCTGCCGGCGATCAGAGCGCCCCGGGTCACCGGTCCCGACCGGTTGTAGTGTCGCTTCACCACCGTCCAGATCCGGCTTTCCCAGCCCTGGTCGTTGTAGAGCGAGACGAACAGCAGTCCGCCGGGGGCGACGAGTTCGACGGCGTTGTCGAAGGCCTGCCACATGTCCCCGGTGTGGTGCAGGACTCCCCAGATGTAGACCACGTCGAAGGTCCCCAGCCGCGCGAGGTGGTCGCCGTCCAGGATCGACCCCTGCTCGATCGTCCAGGAGGCGTCAGGGGCGAAGGCGTGCCGCAGCCGCGAAGCGGACTCCACCGCCTCGGCGTCGAAGTCGAAGGAGTGCACGCGGGCTCCGAGGCGATGCGCGGCGAGGGAGAACAGGCCGCTGCCGCACCCCACGTCGAGGAAGGTGCGCCCGGCGAGGTGCTCGACGTCCAGGGCCTCCCGCAGCGAGCCGATCGCGTTCTGGATGCGACGTTCGTCGACGAGGTTGGCGAAGGCCTTCCAGTTGCGGCCGAAGGCGAACCTGTCGCCCCGCCGGATCTGCAGAAGATTGTCGTCCATTACCGTGCTCCTGTCATGTGCCTGGCGCCGCGCGCGGCGATGTTCGGTGAGTCGTCACGTAGGCCGTTTCGAGATGCCGAGCCCCGAGCAGCGTTCCCAGGCAGACCCAGAAGGGCACACTGGCCATCAGGTTCGACAGCGTGTTGCCGAACAGCAGCACGACCGCGTAGGCCGTGACCGCGCTGGCCAGGACGTGCTCGTACGTGCCCGTGGCCCGCCGGACCGCCCGGTAGACGAGCAACAGCAGCAGCAGCGCCGGGACGATGCCCGTCTCGGCGGCCAGCCGCAGGTAGTCGTTATGGGTGTTGATGAAAATGCCCAGCTGGGGGGAGCGAGCGGCCTGCTCGGCGAAGGTGCCGTACCCCGTCCCGCGCAGCGGGTGATCGGCGGCCATCCTGGCTGCCAGGATGGCCGACTGCGCCCTGACTTCGTTGCTACGCTCCAGTTCGTCGATGCCGCGGGCACCGCCGCTCACATCAATCACGCCGGGCGCGGCGGCGACCAGCACCGCCACGACCGCGATCGCCGATGTGAGCGGCAGTCGGGCCGCGTGCGAGCCGCGCAACAGCGCGACGGTCGCCATACCGGCCAGAACCGCGAACAGCGCGGCCCTCGACTGGGTGGCGACCAGCGCGACCAGCGCGACCGCCCCGGGAACCGCCCACAGCGGGGCACGCCGGAGCCAGGCCATGGCGAAGGACATCACCGTGGGCAGGACCAGCAGGCTCCCCAGATAGTTCGAGTTCAGTCCGAACCCCTCCAGCCGGGGCCCGGCCTGAGCATCCCCGACAAGCAGGGCCGCCACCGCGGCAGCCGTCCCCGAGAGCACGACCACCATCGGCAATCGCTCCGCGGAAGGCGGTGCGGCGGCGCAGACGGCCAGGATCATCAGTCCGGCCGTCACCTGCGCCATGTCGTGCAGGGCCTGATGGCCCGGACTACCCTGCCCCCCGGGCGATACCCAGCTGGCCACCAGCAGCAGAACCAGCAACACCACGATCGCGTGCTCGGAGCCGACCCTGACCTGTGGGGAGAAGGCCAGGCACATGACGGCCGTCACCAGCGCCAGCAGCGGGGCGCACCACCAAGGCAGCCCCGCCACGCCGCCGACGACGGCCAGCGGCACCATGAGCAGGCCGCCTCGCCACGGGCGCCGCACCAGCGCGAGCCCGCAAACCCCGAGGGCCAGCAGGGCGGTCGACCACGAATACCACACCATCGCGGTGATAAGGAAAGGCGTCGCGAATATCGCCGATGCGATGACATGGTCCGACGAAGGCCGTTTCAGCAGCATTACCCCTGCCATCGCAGCGGCCCCCTCAGCGCCTTGCTGATTTTCTCGCCCACTCACGCTAATCTCGCCGCAAAGAGTGTGCGCACGCACAGCGTGTTACCCGAAGTCCTCAAAACAGCGACTATAACTTATCGTAATCGACCGATCATACGAAGAATGCAGCGCCGGTACGGCCGGGCGATTAATCGAAAACGTACGTCCAAAAAGCAGTAAACGCTTAATGTCCAGTATTGGCGGAATGGGTTGCGGTAAATCCAGTACAGCCACCTCTTCCGCCGACAAGTATCGCGAAAGACGGAGTCCCGCGGTGAACCTGCTCTCCTGTCTGTGGCTTCTGTGGAAGAACTGGCCGCTCATCGCCGGGTCGCTGGCGCTGTCGGTGGTGACGGCACTGGCGCTGACCGCCGGCACGCCTCCGACCTATGCCGCGAACATCTCCATGCTGGTCTCGGCCAGCAACCAGGAGGGCGGCACGATCACCGCCTACCAGGCCGCCCTGCTCTCCCAGCAACGCATGCAGTCGTACGCGAACCTGCTCACCAGCAGGAGGGTGATTCAGGCCATCGCCGAAGGCGAGGATGTGGACAGACTGCGGGCGAACGTCGAGGCCGAGGCCGTGCCCGATACCGTACTGCTGCGCGCCACCGTCACCGACGGTGATCCGCACCGCGCGGCACGGCTGGCCAACTCCCTCGGCCGGGCCTTCGCGGAACTGATCGACAAGCTCGAACACCCCGCTCAGCCCTCGGAGGGAGCGAAGGTGAGCGTCTCGGTGGTCGACCAGGCGCAGGTGCCGTCCGCGCCGATCGCACCGCGGCTGTCGATCAACCTGGCGCTGGGCGCGGCGGTCGGTCTGACGCTCATCGGGGGCGCGATCATCGTGAAGGATCAGCTGGACACGACGATCCGGACTCCTCAGGCACTGAAGCAGGCCACCGCGGTGCCGGTGCTGGGCGAGATCGGCTACGAGCACAGCGCCCGGCGGCACCCGCTGATCGCCGAACGAGGCGGCCCCTCCAGCCGGGTCGAGGCCTTCAACACGTTGCGCACGAACCTGCAGTTCATGAACACCGAGCACAAACCCAGATCACTGGTGATCACCAGTTGTCTGTCCGGCGAGGGCGTGTCCCTGGTCTGCAGCAACCTCGCCATCGTCCTGGCCGAGGCCGGCCTGCGGGTGACTCTCGTCGACGGAGACCTGAGGCGGCCGAGCATCGCCGAGTACCTGAAGATCGGCGATGGCCCCGGGCTGACCGACGTGCTGACCGGCCGGGCCGAGGTGTCCGCGGTGCTGCGGCAGCGGGACGTGTCGGCGGGCCGGCTGTCCGTACTGCCCAGCGGGCCGCTGCCGGCCAATCCGAGCGTGCTGCTCGGCTCCCAGCGGATGCGCCTGCTGATCGACGAACTTGTCGACGCCTGCGACATCGTGCTCATCGACACTCCGCCGCTCCTGCCGGTCACCGACGCGGCGACGCTCGCGGCAGGCTGTGACGGAGTGCTCCTCGTGGCCAGGTGCGGCAGGTCGCACCGGCAGGACATGGCACGGGCACTGGACCTGCTCTCCTCCGTCGGCGCTCACCTGGTGGGGACCGTGCTGAACTTCGCCCCCGACCGGCGCGGTGACGCGCTCGGCTACGCCTCCCGTTCCCCTGTGGAACCCGGGCTGACCGTCGGCCCACTCTGAGGAGACGTCTGAGTCAACACGACCACTGCGCGATGTCGGTGCCGTCGGCGGTGGATCCACCGGCGGTGTGTTGCGGTTGACGATCGTGTACGCGGCTCCCTTCACCGCCACGGCGAGCGGGCCGCGCTCGCCGGAGGGCACCAGGGGTATCGGCGACCTCCGCCATACGCGCAACCTTCCGGACGACCGGCTCCACCACCGACGGGTCCGCCTCCATGGCAGGGCCTGCCACCGTCTCCTCCACCGCCACCGCGCGACTGAACGGATACGGAGAGCCGGGGCTCGCAGCCGTACGGCCGAGCGACCGGGCCGGCGCCAGGGCCACCGGCAGGCCCATACGGAGACCCCGGCCGCGTCACGGCACCGGAGCCGTCGACCAGAGACCCGCACCGGCGAGTGCCGACAGCCCGGGCAACCGCCCGGCACGCGTTGGTCACTCGTCGGGCCGAGTTTCCCGACCCGTGGCTTTGCGGGAAGCCGCGAGGAACGCGACCAGACCGACACCGAGAAGGACGGCGGGCAGCAACATCACCGCGCCCACGGCCCACAGACCGCTGTCGTCCGACATCGCGGCGTCGATCGACCAGCACAGCCACATCACGCCCACGACACTGATCGTGCCGATCTTCGGGAGGCCGAGCCCGCCGGCCAGGACGGCGAGGATTCCCAGGCAGACCACCAGGCCGACCACCTGCCACGGCTCATAGGGGCCGCTGAGACTCCCGTCCGGCTCGACGACCCGTTCCCGGTCCCACCCCAGCCAGACGAGGTAGTTCAGCAGAGACGCCGCGGCCAGAGCCACGCCGATCCAGGCAGTGGTCACACTGCCACGGGCAGGGGGGACGCCATCTTCCGCCACGATCTCCACGCTTTCGTCGGCGACGGTCGTCCACAAACATATGCGCTGCCGCATCGCTTCTTGAAGGCCCTCCACTCGGGTCGACGCCACCGGCCACCATCTGCGACGTTCCCGCAGATCAGCAGGTGCAGCAGGCGCAAACCGCGATGATCACCAGTTCTGGCTGTCTGGCGGGCCGCGGATGATGCGGTGGATGGTGGAGCATCCGACGCTGTACTCGGTGGCGAGGTCCGCCAGGGAGACCTCGCCCTCGGCGTAGCGGCGCCGGCTCGGGCAGCTTGGGCTGCTTGCCCTTGAGCTTGCCGTTCTTCTGCCGCAGCCTCGGGGTTCCAGGGGGGCTGGGCGCACGTGCGAAGGTGGGGTGTGCCTCACCTTGTTTTGGGGCGCCTCGGCCATGTCACCGGGCCAGTCGTGATCTCTACCGTGAGCGCATGACGAACCGAACGAAACGGCCGGTCAGACCAGCGCCGGTCCGCTCCGCATATCGGGTGAAGACCTTGCCGGTCGCCCTGTCGGCCCTGTCCGCGCTCCTGGGCCTGGCTGTACTGCCGGTAGCGGCCCACGCCGCTCCAGCCCTCACCTGGAGGGCCTGCCCTTCCGGCCAGGGCCCGGCGGAGATGGAATGCACCGCGATCGAGGTGCCGGTGGACTGGTCCGCGCCGGGTAAGGCCACAATCAAGCTGGACCTCGCTCGGCTGCCCGCCACCGAGCCGTCGCTCCGCCTCGGCAGCGTTCTCGTCGTGCCCGACGGCGGTCCGGGGATCCAAGGCGTCCTTTCCTCGGCCCCGGAGTCGTTCACGAAGTTGCGCCGGCACTTTGATGTCGTCGGCTACAACCCGCGCACCAGCGCGGCAGGGCGCTATCTGCCGCCCTCGTGCGGGGTTCCCGGGCTGCCACTCAACGACCCGCGTGACCGCGCCGCGTACGAGGCCCAGGCTGCCGCCCTGGAACGCCTGGTCGATCGGTGCCGCCAGGACGACACGACTGGTCTGGCCGACCACCTGGACTCGGACTCGGTGGCCAGGGACATGGAGGCGATCCGCATCGCCCTCGGCCAGGACAGGCTCAACATGCTGGCCTTCTCCTACGGCGGGGTTCCGGCCGCCGCGTACGCGCGGCTTTACCCTGGGCACGTCCGAGCAGTGGTTTTCGACAGCACGCCCGACGCGACGGTGGGCTGGCGCGGTATGGAACGTGTGCGACTGCGCACCACCGAGGCGGCGTTCAAGCGCTTCACCACCTGGTGTGCCGGTGACGACGCGTGCGCCCTGCGGGGGCGGAACGTGCGTAAGCTCTGGCGCGAGCTGATCAAGAGCACCGGCCGCAGGCCCGTCACGTATGCCTCCGCCCGGCTGGGCGAGATCAGACTGACCGATTTGCACCTCAAGGCGCTGGCCCGGATGGTCCTCCCCGTTCCGGAGAGGTCACCGGAGTTCGCCGGCGCGCTGCTCAAGGCGAGTAAGGGCGACTTCGCCTGGTTCGGCGAGCAGATCCTGGGCGTCTCCGCGAGCTGGAGCTCGCCGGGCGCGGCGGCGACCCGGTGCCCGGACGGCCTGGTCGGACTGGGGTACGAGGCGCTCGTCAGCGACCGCCGTTACAGCGAGCGGATCTCCCGCGACTTCGGCGGCGGGGTGGGCACCGGGCTGGAGGCCCTGGCCTGCTCCGGTTGGCGGCACCGGCCGGTGAACCCGCCGCGCCCCTTGCCGGCCGGACTGCCTTCGGTACTGGGACTCGGCGGCGATCGTGACTTTCCGGTCACCGAGCTCCTGGTGAGCAGGATCCCAGGCTCGGTCGCCGTCCGCTATGACGGCCCCGTTCACGTCGTCTACCTGCGGGCGAAGGACCCGTGCGTGACGGGGTACGCCGACCGGTATCTGACGAAGCTGACGTTGGCCCCCGCAGGCACTCTCTGCTCGCCCCGGTAGTCGATGCCACGGCAGAAAAGGCGCCCGCATCCAGCCGGGACCGCCACACTCCACCGCCGCTGACGGCCCCCGCCTTTTGCGAGAAGATGATCCCATGCAGATCCGGATCGAGGCCTTCGACCTGCCAGGCCGCACCTGCGCCACCGCCCCTGGCTTCCCCGGCTACACCGACATCCACGTCGCGGTCCAACGCCGAAACCAGCGAGAAGAGCTGCTCGACCCGCAGCCCGGCGACGCCGCGTCGGCGACCTGGACGCTGGAGTGCACCGCGACCACCACCCCGTCCGGCATCGATCTCAAAGGTCCCCATATCCAGGGCCGCCCCGAAGGCCGGTTCATCTACCTGTCATGGGGCACCGTGGAGGAGGCCGGCACCTTCACCCTGTTCCGGCGAGCCAAGCTGATGCTCGACGCCGTCGACCCGACCACCGCCAAGGCCGCCACGCGCTCCGGGCTGCTGCTGGCCCGTCTTCGCCTCACCGATGCCAAGAACCAGCCGCTGTGTGCCGCGGTCAGGCCACCGCTCGTCGAATGGATCGCCGGGCAAGCACGTTGATCTCCCGCCGCGGCCGCAGAGCATCATGTGGCTCCGTGCCGGCCCTCCACTCGGGTCCGGGTGACCAGGTCACAGCCTCCCGTCGGCCACCTCGCGGGACCGTGACATCGCGCTCGTACGTATCAATGACGCACAGCCCTGTTCTCCCCCGGACCCCAGGAGTCCGCCATGACCTGCACCAGAGGTGACCTGAGAGCGTTGATCCCGCTGCTTGGCATCATCCTTGCCGCCGCGGCGTCCGCCTGCGCCTCGGACGTACGGAGACCACCCACGGGGTCGGCGTCCACCGGGCCGACACCCGCGCCGACCAGGATCGGGCCGCAGCCGGGCACTCTGCGAAAAGACCTGCCGTGCCCGGTCACCAGACCCGCCGACCGCCCCGCCCCGCCACCTCCCGAGGCGATTCGCTGGAACTCCGGAAACGACGGCCTCTACGGTGGTGGCGGCCTGTGGGTGGCGTTGCCCACCTCCGACTCGCGCGCCATCCGCTGGCCGGACGGCAAACACCATCTGAAGATGGGATGGTGGCGAGCGTTCGACGGCCGGTTGAAACTGGGTGCCACCTCTCTCCGGACCGGCGAGACCGTGACGGAGGAACTCTCATCCGGCTACGGGACACGCGGCTTTCAGGCAAGCACCGTGGGTTTCCCCCATCCAGGCTGCTGGCTGGTCACCGGCTCGCTCGGCGCCACCGAGGTGAACTTCGTCGTTGACGTCAAATTTGAGAGCTGATCGTGAAGCCGTCCCGCGTCGGGGTAGGAGCGCGGGCATGGCGCGGCGGCCCTTTCCGTCTCACCAAACAGATGCCCCGCCGCGCTCCTTCCAGCTGCTCTGCTTCCGCGACCGGTAACAGGTCAGCGGGCGCGCGCCGGTGACGTGCGCCAGATGTAGAGGACGGTTGTCAGGGCCATCAGGACGGTCAGCACCACCAGTGTGGCGTTGAACCCGAAGTTCCGCAGCAGCAGGACGCCGGCCCAGGCACCGAGGACGAGCGCGACGATCTCCCCGGCGCGACGGCGGGCACGCGTGTGCCTGCCGGTGCCGAGAACCGAATCGGCCGCCAAATTGGCCAACGTGCCGGTCACCACGGTCGTACTGATGTCGGGGATCTTGAGACGGCGCACGACGGTGTTCCGCCCGCCCATGGCGACTCCCAGGGCGACGATCAGCGGGTAGCGGCCGGCCTGGGTGGTGGGCAGGAGGAACGAGCCCACCGTGGTGATGCCGAACAGGCTGGTCTCCATGGCCATGGCGAGGATCAGCCTGCGGCGGACGTTCGGAACCCTCTCGACCAGCTGCCCGGCCAGCCCGGCCCCGAGGAAGAATCCCATGACGGCGATGGCCGTCGCGACGAGCGGGAACTTGGACGGGTCGCCCGCGGCGAAGCCGAGAATGAGCAGGTTTCCGGTCATGTTCGCCATGAACACCTGGCCGATGCCCACGTAGCTGATCGCGTCCACGAGTCCGCTGATGACGGTCAGACCGGCCAGCGGCACGTCGGATGGCCGGTCGTTCTTCACCTCTGGCACGGCGGATGGCGGGTCAGCCCGGTGGTGAGTCCGTGGACTCCGAGGCCACGCGTCGAAGGGGCCGGGCCCGAGGCGTCGGCGATCCCTGTCACGGTGCCCACCCGCGGCCGGGTGTGACCTCCCCTGGACGGCATAGTCGAACCTCTCGTTACAGGTACCCGCGTCAGATGCCTCTGAGCAGACACTCTTCACCAGAGGTGGAGAAGGATGGCCGTACCGAAACCCGGGCTCGCCGCATTTTGACAAGCATTTTCGAGTGCCCCCGAAAAGCAATATACGGCCACATGGGCTTTTCTCATGAGTTTTTGATGCTGAGGCGCAGGGAGGGAAATCTCATCACCGCGCCGCCCGGCGTGCTTGAGGTCGTGACTCTCCGTCAGGCCGGCGGCGGCCCGTCAGGCCCGGTCGCGCGCAGCTGCCAGCGGCCGTGGTGGGCGGTGAGCTGAACCCGGGCCAGCGGCGGGACGTCGACGCGCCAGAACGAGGCGGGAGGCGCGGCGAGCACGTTCACCAGCGCGGCCCGGATGACCGCGGCGTGCGTCACCGCGACCGCGCGACCGTGGAAGGAATCCCGCCACAGGCCCGCCAGCCAGTCGCCGGTCCGCTCGATCAGATCCACGATCGACTCCCCGCCGTGCGGCCTGGCGGCGGGATCGGTGAGCCAGTCCTGGATCGCCTCGGGTTCGGCGGCCTGAACCTCGGCGAGCCCGCGGCCGCGCCAGCGCCCGTAGTCGCAGTCGCGCAGCGCGGGCTCGATCGACGGGTCCAGTCCGAGCGCCGCCGCGGTCTCCCTGGCCGCGGCGGCGGGGCTGCACCAGGCCGTCGCCGCGGACTCCCACCCGTTCCCTGCCGCGTGTCCGCCTCGTTCGGTGAGCGGTTCGTCGGCCGGGAAGGACGCCCGGGAGAGCGCGACGGTGGGACCATGACAGACCAAGATCAAACGGATCGTCACGTGGCGGCTCCGAATGGTGAGCGGGGGACGGCGTCTGCGGATGCCTCTGGTTTCCTTCCGGCCCATGGACGGAGCCGGACTCGCATCGTACGTTGTCATCAACCTGACTACGACGGCGAGCGGAATCGGTCGGATCTGAGCCGGCATGCCACTGTGAACGTACCGTTGCGGCCTTCTGGACCACGGCTGCGCATCGTCGTAGCCTCCCAACGATCGGGGCGTGGCATTCCCGAAGGAGACGATTCCATGGCACAGGCTGCCGTACCCATCCCCCAGCCCCTCCAGATCCCCCTCCGCTAAGTCCTCCCCTGGGCGATCTTCGGTGCGGTGCTGTCGCTCCTTCTCCTCTACTTCGTCGGAGCCGAGCAGGGGGTGTTCTCCGTGTTCGGCGGTCAGTTCGTCCACGAGTTCGTCCACGACGGCCGGCATCTCCTCGGCTTCCCCTGTCACTGACCAGCAGACGGGACGTGCTATGACGATGCGCGCACTGCTGCTGCGCGGAATGCTCGTCGGGCTCGTATCGGCCGCCCTCGCCCTGGTGTTCGCCTGGATCTTCGGCGAGCCCCAGGTGAGCCTGGCCATCGCGTTCGAGGGACATCACGCGCACGAGGCAGCGGCCGCCGAGCCGGAAACAGTCTCACGTATCGTTCAGCAGACCTCAGGTCTGGCCGTCGCGATCGGCCTGTTCGGAGTGGCGATCGGCGGGTTGTTCGCCGTGGCGTTCGCCCTCGCCTACGGACGGATCGGCGGGTTCGGCGTCCGCGCCACCTCGGTGTTGGTGGCCGGCGGCGGATTCGTCACCCCGAGGCCACTGCCGGTCCAGGCGTCGTTCCCGTCGCTGCTGCGCGGGCCGGAGCGGGACGTGCCCCCGCCGGTGCGGGAACACGTCCGTTGGACACCGCCCAAGGAGGCCCGCGCACCACGGTCCTCCTTGGGCGGCGCCGTTCACCGGCCGGATCGGGTCAGGGGTAGCTGACCACGTTGCTCGTCCCGTAGGAGCCCACGACGGGGGTGCCCGCCTCGTTGATGGTCCGTTCGATGCCGCCGCTGCCGTTGAGGAAGACCGTGACCATGTTGTGGAAGCGAACGTCCCGGGTCTTGGGCACCTCGATCGCCCGGTCCGTGCGGATGTCCACTCCCTGGTTGAAGTAGGAGTAGACACCCAGGCCCCACGCCTCGTGGGTCCGCACCCCGCGGCCGACCTTGTACGACGCCCAGCCCTTACCGGTCGGGCTGGTCCAGGCCGCCTGGCTCGGCGGGTCGTAGGGAAGCTCGCTCTGGTAGAAGATCGTCCGGCCCCTCTCCCCGTTCCAGATCGTCTGGTACTTCTGGTAGTGCTCGACGAACAGGCCGTACGCCGTCACGTCGTCGCCGTTGATCACGACGCCCGTGTCCGCCGTGTTCTGGGTCCAGCCGATCCCGTTGCCGTGGTCGCCGCGCCAGGCCCAGATGTTGTCGATGATGGTGTCGTCGCTGTTGACCACGAGGCTCGTCTTCGCCCTGCCCACCCACGGTCCGCCGATGCGGAAGAAGACGTCCTGCAGCGAGATCGGGTTCCTGGAGTGGTCCCGGTGGCTGTTGCGGTCGCCGACCTCGACGAGCGTGTCGGACTCGCGCCGCCCGGCGTCGACGAGCACACCCGCGATCCGGACGCCGTCGACGTCCTCGACGCGCAGTGCCGCGTCACCGGTGTCGGGGGCCAGGCTCGGCATGCCGAGGCCGAGCACCACGGTGTCCTTGTGCTTGACGCGCAGGGCCCGGTCGAGGTGGTAGACGCCCGGGGTGAGCAGCAGGTGCCTGCCGCGCGACAGCTCCTGGTTGATCTTCCGCGCGCTGTCGGTCGGCTTGGCGATGAAGAAGTCACGGATCGGCAGCGACGAGCCCTGCTGCCGGCCGTCGGCCCACGTCGTGCCCGAGGTGTCGCGGCGCAGGGCCGGGACGAAGACCCGGTAGGCGCCCGAGCCGTCGACGTACAGGAAGGGCTTCTCACGCGTCACCGGACTGGTGGGCAGCGTCGTGTAGGGCGGGTTGGGGAAGCCTCCCTCGGGGGCACCCACCACGCCGGAGAACACCTGGTTCCAGACCCCGTTGGTCCAGACGTCGCCGAGCACGCTGTCGCGCGTCAGCCACTGCTGCTGCGAGCCGTTGATCGTGACCCCGTCGACCTTCGAATCGGCGATGTACCCGCCGCTGGAGAATCCGCCGTTCCCCGGCTCCAGCCAGAGGGTGCCGCGAATGTGGACCCGTCGCATCGGTGACGCCTGCGACACCGCCCACTGGTTCGACCAGTCGGTCGGCGTCACGGACAGGTTCTCGGCGGAGCGCCAGAAGTTGGTGAGCGCGGAGATGCCCGCCGCCGAGGTCGGATCGGGCTGGCCGACGACCCGTACCGCGCCGTGGATGTCGACGTCGTCCGGCGACTGGCCGAGGCCGGCGACGGTCGTGTAGTAGCCGAGCTTCGCGTTGACGTCGTAGCGGCCGGGCTTGAAGAGCACGGCGTAGCGGTCCGTGCCCATCTCGTTGTTCTCCTGCCGGGTGAAGATCTCGTCGAGCTTGGCCTGGATCTGGGGGGCGGGCGTCGACGGGTCGTACACGAAGACGTTGGGCCCGAAGTCCGGCTCCCCGCCCGGGTGCGCGGCGGCGGGGCCCGCCACGGACACCAGGCCGGTGGCGGCGAGCGCCGCCGCCGAGGCGGCCAGCGCGAGGAGACGGATTAGGGAGATGCCTCTGCGTGTACGCGAGGTCACACGCACGTCCTGGTCGCGGGCTGTTCTCATCGACCTGCCTATCGAGCACGGGCGGCATGACGACGCCGAGGCACTGAGAGAGCGCTCTCTCAGTGCCGCCATGCTTACGTCAAGCCTTAAATGAAGGGTTGACGTATTTCTATCCGGTCAACGCCGCCTCGCGCTACGGCAGCGCGGCACCTTTGTCCGCCCACCCGGAAGCGGCCCTGCGAGAGCACAGGGCACGCTCGGCCAGATCGATGTTCAAAGACCCGTCGCGAGGTATCGGTGCGCGGACGCCCCAAGGTGAGCGGCCGCGGTGCCGAGCCCGGCGGGGGCGCCGAGGGGCCGTGTCGTCGCGGGTGGGTGGCGCAGCTCGGACTCGTCGTAGCGGCGGGTCTTCATGTGCCAGAGCAGGACGCCCGCCATCCAGTCCTGCAGCTCCGCCACGTATCCGTTGAGTGTTTCCCGAGCCTCCCCGTCGAGGTCGAAGTCGTCGAACAGCGCCGGGATCTCGGTGGCGACGGTGTGCTCGAACTGCCGCATTCGAGACGTCATCAGGTCGTTGACGATGTCGACCGCCTGTCGCAGGTCGCAGTTGAGGAAGTCCTGCACGACCAGCACGCAGTTGTGCAGCTCGCCTTCGAACTGGATCTCCTTCTGGTAGGAGCAGAGGTCGTTGACCAGGCAGGCGTAGTCGGCGGCCGAGTCGTCCAGCCCGCGCATCGTCCGGGTGTTGTAGACCTCGGGCGGCACCGACCGGCCGTGGGCCAGCCGGGACAGGCTCATGGTGAGGTCGGAGCCGAAGGTCTTGCGGCGCATCTCGATGTAGTCGACCGGGTCGGGAACCCGGTTCTGGATGTGGTTGGCCAGCTCCCACAGCCAGCTCTCCGTCATGTCCTCGACGGCCCGGCGGAACTCGGCACGCGCGCTCTCCGACATGGGGGTCGCCGTACGGAACCACAGGTCGGCCAGGCCACGCTCGATCGGGTTGGCCGGCGGCGGGGTGGCGGAGAGGTCGAGCGGCATGAACGCCGACAGCCGCTCGTTGAACACCTTCGCGCCGAGCATGTCACGCCGGGGTCCGAACACCACCGGGAAGTAGTCGTCGGCGTAGGTCCCCCAGGTGAGCCAGAACGTCGAGATGTCCAGCTCGGGGCCGGGCGCGTCCGGGTTGATCGCCCCGGCACAGATGGCGAAGTCGTAGCCGTCGAGTTTGCGCTCGGTCCAGATGGCCAGCCCGGGGAAGCCGGGTAGCTGCTCGAACATTCCCATCTCGCGCGCCCACTCCACCGCGTGGCGGCGGGCGCTGTCCAGGTTGGGGTTCATCCTGGCCGGGTACGGCATGTAGATCTCGGGCAGCGGCACCGGCCCCACCTTCTGCAGGGGGACGTGGAGGTGACTCCTGATCCCACCCGGGCCGGTGATGCCGGGCGCCAGCCTGATGCGCGCCGCCGAGGTGCCCAGGCCGGCGGGACCGCCGAGGAGGGCCGGGGCGACCGGGGAGGTCTGCGAGGCGCCGTTCATGTAGCGGCTGGAGCGCATGTGCCACTCATGGCCCCCCGACTGCCAGTCCTGGAGCCCCTTGACGTACGCGAGGACGTCGATGCGGGACTTCAGGTCCAGGCCGTGCTCCTCGAAGAGGGCCGGCAACTCGGTGAGGGCGGTGTTCTCGAACTGGTGCAGCCTGGAGGTGATCAGGTCGTTGACCGCGTCGGCCGCCTGCTGGGTGTCGTAGCCCAGGAAGCGCTCGAAGACCAGCACCCCGTTGCTGAGCTCGCCCTCGTCGCCGACCTCCCGCTCGTAGGAGAAGAGGTCGTTGCGCAGGTGCACCCCGTCGGCGAAGGTGTCCCTCAGCACGCGCATCGGCCTGCTGGCGGCGACGGCGGCCGGGACCTCCGCGCCCGCGGCGTGCTCCACCAGGTTGGCCGACCAGGGGGCACCGCCGACCTTACGCCGCATCTCGATGTACTCGATCGGGTTGGCGACGCGTCCGGCGTTGATGTTGGCGAGCTCCCAGAGGGACTCGTCGAGGAGGTTCCTGGTGCTCTCGACGAACCGGGCCCGCCAGTCGGCGGACATGGCCGGGATGGTGCGGGCCCACAGGTCGGCCAGGCCGCGCTCCACCGGGTTCTCCGGATCGGGAGCGGGCCCGGTGGGGTGCACCGGCATGAAGGCCGCCAGCCGGTCGAGGTATTCCTTGGCCCCGGCCAGGTCACCGCTGCGCTTGAAGGCCTCCAGGAAGTGGTCGTCGAAGAAGAACACCCACACGTACCAGTCGGTGATGAGGTCGAGCTCACCGGCGGGCGCGTCGGGGTGGGTGTAGGCGCAGAGCAGGCCGTAGTCCATCGCCTCCAGCCTGTCCTCGTCCCAGATGCCGAGGTCGGGATCGAGGATGCCCATGTCGTGCGCCCAGGCCCTGGTGTGCTCGCGCGCGGTCTCCACGTGGGGGTTCAGCCTGGCCGGATACGGCAGGTAGAAGTCAGGGAGCTCGAAGGGTTGCATGTTCCGTCCTTCCGTATCCGACTTCGACGTCCTCGGGAGCGCCCTGGGCATCGGGCGTCGGGAGCACGGCGAATCGATGAGGCGGCTCCCCTTTCCGGAAGCCACGACAGGCAGAACGTTACGCAATGACCACGGAGAGTGAAAGGGATTATCGCGAATACGCCATGGCACGGTCAGGACATCCGGTGCCCACCGACCGGTGCTCCCGGCGACCCGGGCGCGACGCACCGGCCGCGAGGTCACGGAGCTGGTCGGCGAACGCGAGCGCCTGCTCCGGTGTCATCCGGGGCTCGGTGCCGACGTAGAAGACCACGATGTCCCCGCTCGGGGACGTCGTGGCGGTGAACGGGAGAGACGGGTGGATAACCATGATGGGGTCATCCTTGCCTGCCCCACCGACAATTCGCAGGTCCTTTTACGCCGGCCCCCTCGTCGCGTGAACCAAATACACGTACCCGATGCCGCCGATCGACGCCCGTCAACGCTGTGAGATAAGTTGTCGTCCACATGTCGAATGAGCTGACGTGGGAAAACGGAGGCTGGCGATGGCAGGGGACGAGGCGAGCGTCACCGCCGCCGACATCGCACGGATGGCGGGCGTCGGCCGCGCGGCCGTGAGCAACTGGCGGCGACGGCACGAGGACTTCCCCGAGCCCGTGGGCGGGACGGCGACCAGCCCGACCTTCTCACTCGGCGCCGTCGAGGCGTGGCTGCTCCAGCAGGGCAAGGTGGCCGAGCTCCCGCTACGCGAGCGCGTCTGGCAGCAGGTCCGCGCCGCCGGCGACGACCTCAGGCTCGGCGAGGTCGTCGCCGAGGCCGCCGAGCTCCTGCTCGGCCAGGGCCGGCCCCGCACCGTCCCGGCCCCCGTATGGGAGCTGATCAGGCGGTACGCCGAGGAGGAGGGCGGTCCCCGGGCCATCCGCTTCCTGCTGGACCGCTACGCCGACGTCCACTCGCGCCGCCTGGCCGAGACGCCCGCCGAGATCGCGGACTTCATGGCCCACCTGGCGGGGCCCCACGCCCAATCCGTCCTCGACCCCGCCTGCGGTCTCGGCGTCCTCCTCGCCGCGGCGGCCCCGGGGCGGCGCGCGTACGGGCAGGAGTACGACGACTCCCTCGCCCGGCTGGCGCAGTCACGCCTGGCGCTGGCCGGAGCGGGTGACGAGACGCCGGCGGCCGGCCGGAAGCGGGCGGGCGGCAGGGCGAAGGCGGGCGGTGCGCCGGAGACCGGTGGCGAGGTCAGGACGGGCGACTCGCTGCGCCATGACGCCTGGCCCGACCTGACCGTCGACGCCGTGGTGTGCCATCCCCCGTTCAACGAGCGCCACTGGGGATACGACGAGCTGACGAGCGACCCGCGCTGGGAGTACGGGCTGCCGCCCAAGATGGAGTCGGAGCTGGCCTGGGTCCAGCACGCGCTCGCCCACCTGGCGCCGGGTGGCGTCGCGGTGCTGCTGATGCCCGCGATCGCCGCCAACCGCCGCTCGGGCCGCCGCATCCGCAGCAACCTGCTGCGGCGCGGGACCCTGCGGGCCGTCATCGGCCTCCCCCCGAAGGTCGCGTCGGGTGGCACCGCGCTGCCCGTGCACATCTGGGTGCTGCGCAAGCCCACCGCCGACGACCGCACCCCCTCCCGCGTCCTGATGGCCGAGGCCGACCTGGGAAACCTCGACGCGGTGGCCGAGCGGTGGCACGAGTTCCGCGCGGACCCCGACCTCGACGTCGACAGGCCGGGCGAGAGCCGGACGGTCCCGATCATCGAGCTGGTCGACGAGGACGTCGACGTCACCCCTTCCCGGTATCTCGGCACCGAGGAGCAGGTCTCCGCGGAGGGTTATCTCCTGCTCCGCGAGCGCCTGGCCGAGCGGCTCGGGCGGCTGGCCACCCTCGTCCCCGAGGCCGTCCCCGGCACCGGTCAGGAGTTGCCGTCCGTCACGCTGGCGGAACTGGAGCGGATCGGGGCGCTGGCCGTCTGGCAGGCGGGGCGCTTCGAGATCGACGGCTCGGGCGATCCGGTGCTGACCGACCGGCACGTCCTGGACGGGGGCGCGGTGGAGACGCGCACCCGCCCCGAGGGCCGGGTCAGGATCGAGCCCGGAGACGTGGTCGCCGCCATCGGGACCGGCGGCCTGGCCACCCGGGTGATCGAGGAGACCGGCCTGCTGCTCGGCCCCCGGCTCGTCCTGCTGCGCCCCGACCCCGACCGGCTGGACCCGTTCTTCCTCGCGGGCTTCGTCCGGGCGCTCTCCCCGGGCGCCACGACCGGCACCCAGTCGGGCTCCACCCGCTTCGACCCGCGCCGCGCCCAGGTGCCGCGCCTCTCGGTCGAGGAGCAGCGAAGGTACGGCGACACCTTCCGCGGGATCTTCACCTTCGAGGCCGAACTCCGGGAGCTGACCGCCTCGGGCCAGACCGCCGCCACCGCCCTGACCCACGCCCTCGCCGCCGGAACCCTCGCTCCCCCGGCCTGAGGTGTCCTTCCGTACGGGCGGGCACGACCTGGCCCTGCCCGGTCGATGGCTGATAGCTGCGGGGTCGACCCCGCCGAGGCCGGCGCGTTGCCGACGCCGACCATGGAGGAGATCACCCGTCGATCGCCCAGGCCGTCCGGCACCTCTCGAGACGCCGCCCGAACCCTGGCCGTCCTCGGCCTCATGTGATCAACAATCCTCAACCGACTTTGCCGGAGCCCTGGCATGCCGACGCTCCCCATATCGAAGGGGGCGACGGAGTGTCTTTCTCCCATTGACGGTGAGTTCGCGGGGCTGGGCACGGAACTGGCGCGTCGTCATGCTTCGAGCGTAGATCGCCAGACAGACAGTGGTTGTGATCGCCGTGGGAGGAGGACGCATTGGCGCAGGACGCGCAGGTCATGCCACCGATCGAGAGTTCGACCGTGCCTTGCGGCCTGTCGTCGGTGAGGGGGGACATCACCTGCTCCTTTCG